>CBIHLH010000049.1:0-25371 GCA_966210405.1 uncultured Marinobacter sp. | reverse complement strand
CTGGCTGTTCAGAGCGACCGGTTCGGTGCCCTGCTGGCTTTGCATCACGGAACAGCCCGACAGCAGCGCCAACGCCAGGCAGGGGATCAGAGCCAGGCTGGGAGATGGAAATCGTAACGTCATGACAGGTCTCCTTTAGCGACCGAAATACAGAGTGTAGGTGAGGTTCAGGTCGGTCCGGGCGCTGCCGTCCAGACCGTCCGAGGTGTAACCGAGCGAAAACGCCAGATCGTCGTCTCCCACCACGCGCCAGCCGACCCCCAGGTCGACTCCGAAATCGGGGCTTGAGGTGGATAGTACATAACCGGCGCCTAATCCGACAAAAAAACGGGGTTCCGCGGTGGTCCGGTAGAGCGCGTGGGGTTCGCCGTGGTACCAGCGGGTTTCAATACCGATCCGTTCATAGTTGTCTGCCAGCAGGCTGCCCGGGGTCGCCGAGGCCGCCAGTGCCGAGGCGGTGTCGGCATCCAGCGTCTCCGCCAGGCTGAGGGACTGGCGCCGATAGCCCAGTGACAGCTGCCAGCCCGGATCTTCCCGGAACAGGGTGTAGGTGCCGGTGGCGTCGAACCCGAGACCATTGCCGAGCGATGCGCCGGTGTTGCTGTCGAAGGCCAGGTGTTCGAGGCGCCCGGCCAGTTCCAGACGGGGAAACGGCCGGTACCGGAGGTCGGTATAAAACGCATCGCGGTTGGCCAGCCACCAGGCTTCGGCGCTGTCGAACGCCCGCTCATTGAGTATCGCGCCCGCGCTCAGGGAGAACCGGTCGTTTGGCTGGCTGGTGATCCCGGCGCTGGCGGTTGTGCGGCTGTCGCCATAACGGGAAAGTTGACCGAGGCTGAAAGTCAGTAAGGTGTTGGCGGTGTTGTTCTGCAGTTGCAAACGCACATCGCGACCGGGGTCGGGACGGGTGCGTAACAGGCCCTGGCCCCGGGCATCCAGTGTTTCGACGTTGAACAGCCAGCGGAAGCGGTCATGACTGAACTGGCCCCGTACGGACTGGCTCTGAACCGAAAAACCACCCAGGTCCTGATTGGCCATGCCGATCTGGAGTGCCCGGTTGTCGTATCGGTACAGGGGGCCGCTGAGCTCACCGGTGGTTGCCGGCCCGGGGAACAACACCGATTGTTTGGATTGACCGGGGGGCTGCCCGGCCAGTGCCACACTCTGGCGACGCAGGGCCAGGCCCTCGGCCAGGGCCCCGTTCTGTTCCGCCAGGCGTGCCATGGCCAATAGCCAGTCGGCATCCGCGGCGTGTGTGGGTCGGCCACGCCCGAGCCAGGCCAGCGCCCGTTTCCGGTCGCCCAGTGCCTGGTAGCCGTAGGCGAGCACGCTGTAGCTGTCCGGCGAGGGGTTGGCGGCCAGTCGGCCCAGTAACTGTGGCAGGTGCCCGGGTAACTGGTCCGGGTGCGCCAGCAGGAACCAGCTCCAGCTGATGAGTACGTCGGTGTTCTCGGGGGCCAGGGTGGCTGCGGTTTCGAAAGCCGCGGCCGCCGCTTCGTCTTCACTCCTATGCTGGTGGAGCAGGGCTTTGAGGGTCCAGAAACGGGGATCCCGGCTGGCTTCCGGGGCCTTGGCCCGCCATTGGTCCAGGGCGCTGGCCAGTGCGCCCCAGTCGTTCAGGGCGAACTGGTATTCGGCAATGGCCGCCAGGTAGCGGGCATTGCCGGTGTCGTCCAGGCGCTGACGGGCCAGGCGCAGTGCCCCGGGCAGGTCGTCAAACATCACGGCCAGGTTCAGAAGCTGTTCCTGCACACCGGCCTCCAGTTGCTCCGGAGGCAGGCTTGCCAGCCGGCGGTACTCGCCCTGAAGGAAGTCCGTACGGCCCAGAATGCTCGCCAGCTCCAGCCGCATGGCGGCGGCCTCGGAGGCCAGGGCCGGGTCGCCCGGCTCCACCGCGAGCACGTTGAAGGCGGACTCAGGATCACGAATGCGCCAGTACAGTCGGGCCAGTTGCAAACGTTCGCGATCGCTGAGCGCCGGGCCGGACTCGAGCAGCGCGATGGCTTCCGGGAAGCGACGCCGGTTGACCAGCAAAGTGGCCAGCCGTTCACGCAGCGGCAGATCCGCCCGGTTGCGACTCAGGCCTTCCCGCAGCCGGCTCTCGGCTTCATCAAGCCGGCCCAGCCGCACCAAGGTGTCCGCCAGTTGAGTGTAGCCCTGGGCGGCGAGATCCTGGCGCTTGCGGGCGTTGTCCAGGATAGCGGCCAGTTGGTTCCACCGGAACAATTCACTGGCCAGTTGTATTGCCCGCTCGAAGGCCTGGTCGGATCCCGTGGCCCGGTAGACTTGCCGCCAGTACGTGAGCGCTTCCGCCGGTTTACCGTTCCATTCCAGGATTTGCGCCGCCAGGGCCTGATCCTGCAACGGCAACCGGGCCGTGTGTTGCTGCATTCTCCGCAGGGTGGCCAGGGCGCCCTCGGTATCGCCCGCACCCAACTGGGCGCCAAGCCACTGGCGCTGTACCTCGAGATTGCCTGGCTCAGAGGTTGCCAGGGCGCCCAGCCAGGCCCTGCGAATGTTATCGGCGCCGGCCAGGCCGGCCAGCCGGATGCCCTCCCGGAGTTGGTCCGGGCTCATGGCGGCCTGCCCGAGCCGGGACCGGAACAGCGCCAGGGCCCGGCCCGGGCGCCCGGCAGCCAGTTCCAGGCGGATCAGATCGGTGACAAACGCCTCGCGGCGCTCGCCCGGTACCTGCGTGAGCACTGACTCCAGGATGTCAACCGCCCTTGCCGGCTGGCCCATGGCCTCGTATTGCCGGGCCAGCTTGCCGGCCAGTGCCAGCCGTTCGGCGCCTTTGGCTCCGGCAAACAGGGTCTGACGGATAGCCAACTGGTCGGGTGCATCAAGCAGGGGGAGCGCGGGCTCAGCCAGGGCCAGTTTGCGCTCAACGGTATAGTCCTCCGCCATCAGGTGTTGTAGGGTCTGGCTCAATTCCCGCTTCAACGCTTCCTGACGATCCCCTTCCGGGGCGGCGTGAAACTGGCTGATCAACAGCTCCAGATAGCTCTCCATGGCCCGGGAGGGTATGGGCTCCGCCTGCATCAGCGGGGCCAGGGTTGCCCGGGCCTGATCAAGCTGGCCGGCCTGGCGCTGCATCCGCCCGAGGTTGATGCGCAGGGGTGTGTTGTCGGGGTCGGATTTCAGCAGGGTCTCCAGGTAGGCGAGGGAGACGGCATCCGGATTGTTGAGATAACGCAGGTCTTCAAAGATGGCCTGCCGGGGAAACAGCACGTACAGAACCAGGGCAAACAGGACCCCCATCAGCAACAGGGCCGGCAAGCTGAAAAAAGAGGGTCTGCGGCGCTGCATCGGTTACCGGCACTCCAGATTGAGGCTGACCTGGTGTGCGCCAGGGCTGGAGAGTACCAGGTTGCCCGAGCGCCGGGTCTGGGTCATGGGCATGTCATTCTGCACGGTGCATCGTTCGGCGCCAGCAATCACAATCTCGATCGGCTGATAGCCCCGGAGTTCGGCCTGCAGGTGCCAGGTGCCTTCCTGCTTCTCCCGTTGCCAGTCGGTCATAATGGCATTGGCGCTTTCGATGTACGGCCCGGTAACCGGTGCCTGGCTTAGGTAGAGCGTGGCGTTTGGCCCGGTCAGGTGGACAAAGCGCTGGCCGTTGACGTCCCGGTAACCGGCCACACCCTGGCTACGCTGGAGGTCCGGGTACTGGTTCAGGCCGACACGCACGGTGCTGGGTACTTGCAGGCCCCGCCACCGGAACCCGCCGTCTCCGGTTACCGTCAGTGCCGAGTAGTACTGGGCCTGCACACGCCGGGCGTAGTCACTGAGGTGTAGCGGGATCACCGGCTGACTCAGGGCATAGCGGTATACCTCTTCCAGTGCGGAAAGCGACTCGGGTTTGGTGCCGGAATAGAAGTGGTAGTAGATGCCCATGGGCTTGAGCCGGCCTTTTTCCTCCAGTACCCGGAAGCTGTCAATCACATTGCGAAAACCATAGAAAGGGCCGGTCCATAGATTGGTGTAGACGTTTTCGTTCATCACCGGCGCATACACCTGCAGCTCATCGCCCACCGGCCGGGCATCGGGCCAGACCCCGGCCAGTTCGGAATTGTAGGGAAGCGGGTGGGTGTCGCCGCCGTTAATGTTGATCAGCCCCAGCTCACGCACCCTGGCCAGAGCCTTCTCACCGGGCCGGGCGTCGCCGGTCCAGAGGAACACCGAAACCGGTTTGCCCGGCGGCGCCAGTTGTTGGTTGATGTAGTTTACTGAGCCGGCAATTTCCCGGGCCAGTGTGGCGGTGTATCCCGGAATGTTGAGGGCGTAACCGTACAGCGTGTTCTCCTGGCTGGGTGCGGAACCGCCCTCGAGAACCCGCCAGAAAAACGGATGGCTGTAGCTGTGCGAGGCAATCTCCACGTTGTCCAGCTGGAACAGCCGACGGGCCAGTGCTTCGGCCTCGTTGCTGCTGGCCGGGTAAAGCCCCTCGGGTGAGGTTTCCGCCTCGATCACCGACACCGTGTGGGGAATGGGGAATCGGGAGAGGATACGATCCAGGATAACCGCTGCGCTCATTGGGCTGCCGGGCAGCTCGGCCCTCGAGACGAAGCCGTCGCCATCAATGTGGGCGGTGAGAATCCGGCGCCCGCTTTCCGTTGTGCTGTCGGCGGCCGGGAAGGGGTTAAGGTGCAACGCCTCGGACAGAAAGCGGAACGGGTCGAACAGCCAGAATGCCTGGTCTTCCGGGCCGGTTTCGAGCACAAAGGGAGCGACGGCCGTACCGCCCTGCGCAAAGGTATAGACCGGGTGATAAGAGGCGCCATCGCTGCCCGTGGCGGTTATCCAGGCGTTCCCCGAGATCATCGCGGGCAGAGGGCTGAGCGGCGACACCGGTAACCGCCCGCCTTCATAGCGGGCCACCGACTCATTCCGTTCGCCAAAGGCCAGCGGTGTTTCCGGTGCCACCAGCCGGCGGCTGCCCATTAACGATTGGCAGGCCGGCTGTAGCGGCGACAGGCCAAAGGTCACCACCGGCAGGGCCGGCGACTGTTGCCCGGCCAGCCACTGGCAAAAACCGGTACTGCGGTTGCCGGTCTCCCACCAGACCACGACGCCGGCGTAGCGGTCATCCATTGGCTCTCGTGGGTGGGGCTCGCGCGCCGAGCGGTAGACCGGAACCAGCCCGAGACGTTCCAGAATGATACCGAGGCGCCGGTGGGCGGCACTCTGATCCATCCCGCCGGGCGCCTGGTCGTGAACCACCAGAATATGCCGTTTTACCGTATGCGGTTCGGTAGGCCCGAGGCGGTTCAGGGCGCCGTTGGTGACGTAGGGTATAAAGCCTTCGGCGCGTAGCTGCGCGGCATGCTCCGGTGCCATGTCACCATCGTGGAGGTAATCAATGGCGATCAGGGGCACCTCCGGGTGCCGGGTGCGCCAGTGGTTGAGTTGTTGAGCCAGCCAGGCCCGGTCCTGGTCGGGAACGCTGATGTACTGATTCTGACCGGCCAGGTAGCCTGCACGCCAGGATTCGAACGCCAGTGCGTCCACAAGGGCGTGGCTGGCTTCGGGCAGGTGAAAACCACGGTTGATGATAATCCGGGCATCGGGCCAGCGGTTGCGGATGTTCTCGAGTAATGCTGCCTGGCCGTCTGCGAATGCGTCTGGCTGAGCCTTGCCCTGGGGAGTGAGCAGGTGGCTGTCCAGCGTATCCATGAACAGGCCGCTGAACCCTCGGGCCATGGCCGGCGCAATCAGTTGGTCGAGGATGAACTGGCGAACGTCCGGCAACCGAAGGTCCAGCACCACACTTTTCCAGGCCTCGTTCCGGCCCAGCTTCCAGTGCTCCTGGATCTCCCGGAAATAGTGGTGGGATTTGGCGATTTCCCCGATGCTGATGTAACTGAGCGGCTGGGTTCCGCCCTTGCGAAGCAGGTCGATCCGGGCGTCGGATGCCTGGTCCTGCTGGAGGACCACCCAGTCGTAGGCATAGAGTGCGCCGATCGGGGCTTCCCGACCGTAATAGAACGCCACATTGTTCGGGGTGGCCGCGTTGGCGTAGGTGTATACGCCTGATAACAGAACGAAAAACAGCAGACAGCTTCTGGGCATGTAATGGGACAATCGGGTTGAAAGAATCAGTCAGTCGGGCAAAAGCCACGGATTAACTCTGGAGTATAGTGACTAACTCCCTGATTTTCCCTATGCCCACATTACCATTCCAGGTCATCCGGGCCGGTGTCCGGATCCTCCACTGGCGGCGCCGACACAATCAGGCCCTGGTCGACGAAATCCTTTAACACAATGCCGTGGGTGCCATCCGGCACCTCCCGGGCGATCTGGTAGACATTGCCAGCGCTGTCCTCCGGCGAGGTCATCAGATCCAGGGATTTGTAAGGCTCCATCAGACGCTTGTCGGCGTCGCGAACCATCAGCACTTTTGGCCTGAGTTTATGCTTGGGATGGCTTTCGACGATAATCCCGACCTCCCCGTTGAGCATTTCCACAATGGAGCCGGGCGGGTATACGCCGATCATCTGGATAAACGCGTCGGCCAGTTCTTCATCGAACTGGGAGCCCCGGTGCTTGTGGATGATTTCCAGGGCCTGCATGGAGGCCCGCCCCTTGTCGTATACCCGGGTGCTGGTGATGGCGTCGTAGGTGTCCACCAGGCTGACAATTTTGGCAAAATAGGGAATCTGTTGTGCTTTCAGCCCCCTCGGGTAACCCTGGCCATCCATCCGCTCGTGGTGGCTGAACGCCACGTCCACGGCGGTGTTCAGTGAGTGGCTGACGCTCATCAGGATGGACCGGCCGTGGGTGGTGTGCTGGCGCATGATGTCGAACTCTTTGGGTGTGAGTGCCCCCGGCTTGTTCAGCACGTCGTTCGGGATGCGGGTTTTGCCGACATCGTGCAGCAGCCCGCACAGGGCCAGTGTGCGGATTTCCCCCTCCAACAGCCCGAGGTGCTTGCCAAAGGCCGCGCACAGAATCGAGACATTGATGCAGTGCTCGGCGGTGTATTCGTCCTGGTGCTTGATCTTGGTCAGCAACAACAGTGCATTTTCATTGCGAAGTACGCTGTCGACACACTGGTTCACCACGGTGCGGGCGTTGTTCAGATCCAGCGCCCGGCCAATGCGCAGCCCGGACATAATGGCTTTGGCGGTCTTCTGGGCGTCCTCGAAGCGGACCACCGCCGTACTTATCTCCTCACCGGCACTGACCTTGTTGATGTAGGTGACCCGCTTTCGAGGAGCAACCGGCTGCTGGGGCTGGGTTTCGGCAGTTTTCTTCGGTGACTGGCCGCGCCGGAAGAATCCGGCCAGCCGGGCCGTGGTGGATTTGGGACGGGGCGTCTCTGCTACCCTTCGGGGGGCGAAGGTGTGTTCGATGCGACCTTCGATAAAGACAAAATCACACTGGGCGCGCAGGGCGTCAATTTCGGACGGGTCCCGAATGACAAACCCCTGCAACAGAAAGTTGGTGTCTTCCCAGGGTTTGTCCAGGCGAACGACATGCATGCCCAGCGCCAGATCGGCGACATCAATGCGGGTCTCGACAATTTCCTGGTGAGGTGACCCCATACAAGCCTCCCTACCTTCCCTGTGGTAAATAAAGCCGATTCTGCGCTGAAATGCCCGGTTAACCGTGGCTGCAATTGCAAAATCTGGTCAAATAATGTTCATTCAACAGGTTAGCCAATGCTACGTGCCGACGCTAACCGGGACGGAAAAATAATGGAAACAGGGGGTGTCCATGGCCGATCATCGTTCCTTCCCACTGTGGTGGCTGGCACTCGCCGCCGGGGCGATCCCCCTGCTGACCATTCACGCCACCTTTTTCATTTCGGTGCTGGAAGGCCATGTGCCCCTGTGTATCCCTTACTGGGACAGCTGTACCAGCATCAGCCGGACCGGGCGTTACGGTACCGCCTATTTTCTGTTCAAGGGCACCATGTTGCCCGCGGCCCTGCTGGGCATTCTGTTCTGGTGGCTGAACGGGCGCTGGCTGAGGCAGTTGGGTGTCCACGGGGCCAGCGCTGCCTGGGTGCCCTGGCTGGGGCTGATTGCCTGTGTCTCACTGGGCGCCTACACGCTGGCCCTGGGCCACGAGGGCGATGGGTTCAACCTGATCCGCCGAACCGGCGTGGTGCTGTATTTCGCCCTGACCTTTATCAGCCAGTTACTGATCAGCGCGGCCCTGCGCAGCCACCCGAACTGGCACACACAGGGCGACCGGTTGCTGACATGGTGCCAGCTAACCCTGGGGGTGGGGATACTTTCGGTGATTCTCGATGGGGTTGCGCCGGCATTCTACAGCCAGCGGGATGATGCCTTCGAGTGGGTGCTGGCGCTGCTGATCAACATTCACGCCCTGTGGCTGGCCTGGCTGTGGCGTGCCAGCCGGTTCCGGGCGCGGCTCTGGGCAGGGTAGCCCAAATCTCTCATAGGGGATAAAAAAGTGGCTGAAAGTGCTATAATTTCAGGCCACTTAACAAAAACCATCACTAAAAGCCGCTTCCAAAGTGGTGCCTGAAAAACTGACCTTCTCGCTACACTCCCGCTGTCAAATTGAAGCCGATTTCTCCGGCGGTCACATTACCTTCGATGCCGGACTGCTTTTACTTCGCGAAATCGACACACGGTACCACCTGACCCAACGGCTGGCCTCGGTGTTACAAGACCCGCGAACACCGGAAATGATCCGGCATAAGCTGGACACAATGATTCGCCAAAGTGTATTTGGCGTGGCTGTCGGTTATGAAGACCTCGATGACCGTGAAGCGCTTCACTTTGACCAGGCACTTCGACACGGCTGTTGGCCAGGATAATGATCTGGCCAGCCATTCCATGTTGTGTCGGATGGGGCAGCGAGCAGCCATGCAGGCCGTGGCGAAGGCCCATGAATTGCTCCGGCTTTATTTTATTGAACAGCATGACGAACCCCTGAAGGAGATCGTGCTGGACTTTGATAGCATTGATGTTCCAGGGCATGGCAACCAGCCTGGAACGTTCTTCGATGCCTACTGTTGGCACTACTACGATCATTATTGTTACTTGCCGTTGCGATGGCAGGTTCAAGCTCTACTATGGGAAATATTGTGCCCGGGCCAACATGGAGAACTGGGTCAAGGATCAGCATTTGTGCCTGTTTGCCGACCGCACCTCCAATGAACTCTCGGCGCTGGTTAGAAAACTGGTTCCGAACTGAACCCCTGGGCTCCCCTGGCCCCATACTTGGTCCAGCCAGGATTGGAACATCTGGCTCCTGAATCTGACCCAGTTATGTGACCGTTGTCTCTTCCTAGCTAATAAGGTTGTGAGTTGTCCGGCGTCAGTCTGTATGCTTTTTAAACATAAAATGGATCTAAATATTAGACACATCTAAACAAAGAGACAGGGAGTCAAATTCAGTGTTTTTCTGCAGATTACGCCAAGCGTTTATTGCCGCTGGCAGGCGAATTTCTCCCGCGTGTCTCTTTGTCATCCTAACTGTATTTCCGCTATTCGCTTCATCCCAGGAAGTAGCTAGGACCTATAGTGTTGGGCCGAATATCGGTTCGGGGGTCTCAGTTGGTGCAGGTGATACTGTTGTGGTTGGTGGAGTAGCCGGAAGCCTAGACTACATATCGACCGAAGGGGTGGTCCAATCACACGTTTTATCAGGAGATATCGCAGGAACACCCGCTATCGGACCGAATGGTAACATTTATGTTGGGACATATTCGGGAGAGTTTTATGGCTTTTCTTCTGATTTGGCTGTTCAACTTTGGTCATTTGATGCCGGGTCAGAGATATCTGGTTCGGCCGCTATCTCGCTGGATGGTAATGTATTTTTTGGCACTAAAGAGGGTGTCTTTTTTGCGTTGGACTCCGAGACGGGGGCTGAGCTATGGCAGTTCAATGCTGGGTCTAATATCGGAAGTTCTGCCGCTATAGGGCTCCTGGGGAACGTATATTTTGGGGTCGAGTCGGGTTATTTATATGGTCTGGATCGTGAAACAGGACAAGTAATCTTTCAGCATTACGCGGGAGGGGGAGTTACCTCACCAGCGCTAGATTGGAAGGGGAATTTGTACTTTGGGACTTTTGCCAACGAAGTTGTTTCGTTGACCCCTGCAGGAGATGAACGATGGAGAGTAAGCACAGACGGGGTAGTCTCAGGGTCTCCTGTTGTCGCTGAAGATGGCTCGGTGGTATTTACCTCCTTCGAACCAGGAACTTTATATGTGGTTGACGCTGAAGGGACAGTTGCAGGTCAAGGATTTTTGGGAGCATCGACCTATGGTAGCCCTGCGTTAGGTAGTGATAATAAAATTTATGTTTCTACTCTGGATGGGCGTCTTCAAACTTGGCAAATAGCCGAGGAAGAGGGGTTGGTTAAACTTGCCGACCTTGCTCTCGGTGAGCCGATCTATGCTCCAATTACGATTCACGCAAACTCGACCCTTTTCGTAACCTCTCAAAACGGTACGTTGTATGAGATTAGCCTGTCGTTCCAGGACTTATCTCGACCGCAATGGCCTATGTTCGGTCTTTCTTCCCTTCACCAGAGAGTCTTCGCTAATTCGGATCGTGATAAGTGTCCAGACGCGACAGATCTGTATCCACAAGATGAGGTGCTGTGTTACGACCAGGACTCCGACGGGGTCGCGGATGTTGACGACTCCGATCGCGATGGAGATGGACTAAGCAATGAGTTTGAGCTTGCCCATGGTCTGAGCCCTGATTTGTATGATGAAGATGTGGATGACGATGGCTACCCGAACTCATATGAATACGAACAAGGACTGAACCCTGCTGAAAACGAGTTTGATGATCGTCCGGTAGCGGGTGTTGAGGCCCACGAGTCGCTGGGAAATACCGGTGAAGTGATCATCACGGAGGATGGCCAGTATGTGATTATCGAAGCCGACAGAAATTTGGTGGCCTTTGAACGCGATTCGGAAACCGGGCGCTTGGTTGAGGCCGGTCGTTTGGCGGATTACGGCTTTGAGGTGGATCGTCTTTACGCGGCGGGCTCGGATATCTACAGCCTTGGCACCAAAACGACACCGACGGATTATTACACCACGACCGAGATCCGAGAATTCCGTCATTACCGTATCAGCGAGAGCGGCGAGCTGACTCTTGCGCAAGTGCTGCCTATGGAGTCCTGGGAGAGTGGTACGGCGCTGGAGCCTGGTGTGTTCTATGAGGGGACCTCCGGAGCGGTGAGCAGCTTTGCGCTGTCCCCGGGTGGTGAGCATCTCTATCTTGGAACCGGTAATCGCGGCATTGTGATTTTTGATCGGGATGTGGCTAACGGCGCGTTGACGTTCCGTGAGCACTACATGAATGGTGGATCGAGCTTCGGGGCCGGGGGTGGTCTCGTGATGATCGAAGGCGGTAATCGTCTGTTTGTTCAGTATGGTTCGGAGCAATGGCTGCTGGGGCGGGCAGCGGACGGTAGCCTGTCGTCGGGGCAGCAACTGAGATCGAATTTTAGTGCCGATATTTTTGTGGGCATTACGCCGGATCATGTGGTTTCCTTAGCCCCAATTGGATACATGTATCGTGATTTGGTGGAAGTTAACGCTCAGGGTGAAAGTGTTCGTATTTCCACACTATCTAGGTACGGCTGGGCCTTTTCAAATCCTGGACGGAAACTCGCTTATCACTACTACGGAAGCGTTCTTAAAGTCTATTACCGCTCGGACGATAAGCTTCTGCTCTTGAATGAGATATCTGGTACTGAAGAATCTCTTCTCGGGGGCTGGGGTAGAGCAGTCGCAAGCCCGGATGGTGCCCATATCTATGCGACGACGGGTTATGGCGAAAGTTTGGTCGTGCTGAAGGCCGGCTTTAAGGGTCGCGAACGCCCAGATCGTGATGGTGATGGCGTTGAAGATATTCTGGACGCCTTCCCTGATGACCCGAATGAGTCATTGGACAGTGATCAGGATGGTATAGGCAATAATTCCGATACTGATGATGACAATGATGGCATGGCCGACGATCTGGATGCATTCCCGTTGGATGCATCCGAATGGCTGGATACAGACGGCAATGGCATTGGTAACAACGCGGATGAAGATGATGATGGCGATGGTTATCTGGATGCCAACGATGTATTCCCGCTGGATGGTTCGGAATGGGTAGATGCAGACGCGGATGGTGTTGGCGATAACGCTGACTCAGATGACGACAATGACGGTATGTCAGACGCCTGGGAGCTGGCTAATAACCTTGATCCTTATGATGCATCCGATGCAACGTTGAATACCGATGGCGACGCGCTGACCAATCTCGAAGAGTTCCAGAATGATTCGGATCCGGTGGTGAGTGACACCGACGGCGATGGTTATCCGGATCACGAAGATGAGATGCCACGTGACCCTCTGGAATACCGAGATTTCGATGGTGATGGCATTGGCGATACAGCGGATACGGACGACGATAACGATGGGTTGTCCGATGCTTGCGAGACGCAATATGGCTTTGATCCGCTGGTGGCAAATCCAGCTGGCCAAGATAGCGATAGTGATGGCGTAACCGACGATCTTGAGTGTGTGGCGGGTACCAGTCCGTTGCTTGCAGATACTGACAGTGATGGTCTGCCAGACGACTTTGAGTTGGCCTTTGGACTGGATCCTCTGCGGGATGACGCCGGGGAAGACCTGGATGGAGACGGGTACCCGAACTCATATGAATACACACAAGGGCTAAACCCTGCTGAGAACGAGTTTGATGACCGACCACTGGAAGTGGTGGAGACCCACGAGTCTCTGAACGATGTGCGAGAGATAGTGGTTACAGGGGATAGTCGTTTCGTCATCGTGAGACCCGGAACACAGTGGATCGTGTTTGAGCGAGATTTGGAGACCGGGGCATTGGCCGAAGTTTTCCGTGTATCGGAAGGTGGGGTAACGGTTGACAGGCTTTTTGTGGTTGGGTCAGACCTTTACACGCTAGGGGAAAAAACTACATCGGAGGGTTACCTATACACGAAGGAACGCCAATTCCGACATTACCGAATAAGCGAAACAGGTGAAATCAATCTGGCCCAGGTATTGGCAATGGAACCATTGCCGGACGGGACAGCAATGGAAGCCGGGACCTTCTATGACGGATCAAACGGATCTCACTCCAGCTTTGCGGTATCCCCCGGTGGTGAGCACGCTTATCTTGGAACCGGCAATCGCGGCATTGTGATTTTTGACCGGGATGTAGAAACCGGGTCTTTGACGTTCCGAGAGCACTACATGAATGGTGAGACAAGCTTCGGAGCGGGCAATGGTCTGGTGATGACCGAAGATGGAAGTGGTTTGTTCGCTCAATATGGTTCCGAGCAGTGGCTGTTGTCTCGGGCACCGGACGGACAGTTGTCGCCAGGGCAGCAGTTGGATGTTGATTTTTCCACCAACATCTACCCTGGGGCCGTGAGTGGCAATGCGCTTTATCTGGACTACCACACGAATTCTTGGACGAACCGCAATGTTGTGGAGGTAGATCCACAGGGCAATCGCGTCAGCATCTCTTCAGGAATGTCGAATTATTCAGGTGGTAACGTCTTTGCTAACTCCGCCCGAAGCATTGCCTACTCCTACTACTCGGGTGACCTGAGAGCGTACTACCGCGCGGAGCAGGGATTTGAAGAACTGGCAACCTTGGATTCAGCATCGGGAGCTCCAGTCGGTTCCTTGTCGAGGTTAATTGCGAGTCCGGATGGTCGCCATATATATGCCACCTCCTACAGTGGCGATCGCCTCGTTGTTTTGACTGCCGGCTTCAAAGGCATCGGCCATCCCGATACTGATAGTGACGGAGTGCCAGACAAGGATGATGCGTTCCCATTCGATCCCAGCGAATGGGCCGATACTGACGCAGATGGTGTAGGCGATAACAGTGATGCATTCCCCAACGACTCAAGCGAATGGGCAGATTTTGACGGCGATGAATTAGGTGACAACAGCGACCCAGACATCGACGGCGATGGTTGCGAGAACTCGGAAGACCATTTCGACTTTGATCCCACAGAGTGCTTGGACACGGATGGAGATGGCGTTGGTAATAACGCAGATATTGATGATGACGGCGATCGTCTGCCGGATAATTGGGAGACCAGCAATGGCTTGAACCCGCTTGATCCGTCCGATGCAGCATCCGATTTGGACGGTGATGGGCTCACCAATGAGGACGAATATCATCTTTATCAAACTCACGCCAATCAGTTTGACTCCGACGGTGACGGAATGGATGACGGCTGGGAGGTCGCGTCTCAGCTGGACCCCACCGACCAATCCGATGGTCAACTTGATGTCGACGGAGACGGATTCTCAAGCCTGGATGAGTACGCTGCCGAAACAGACCCAAATGATCCGCGATGGTATCCAGGTGCCCCTGGACTGGCCAAGTGGATTGCACAAAGTAATGGTGCAATCAGGACCAAAGCGGCAGTTGATGTGAACGGCACCTCTTACGTTGGCTCTGAAGACGGGCGACTCTACTCTTTCGATTCACAAGGCTCGGAACTCTGGTCTGTTGATCCTGGGTCGCCTGTAAGGTCTTCCCCGGTTCTTATGGCTGATGGAACGGTGGTGTTAGGGACCGGATCAGGAGAACTTCTGAAGATAGATCCAACTGCTCCCTTGGAACCGATGATTCTAACGACGGTGAGCGGAGCAATATCAACAACAGTTGAGCTGTCTGACCTCGGTTATATCTACTTTGGTTCAGAGAATGGATTTGTCTACTCAGTCAATGCGGAAACAGGGCTGAAAAACTGGGAATACGACACCGGTTCACCGGTCCTGTCTGACCCGCGTCTGGGGAGTGATGGTGTTATTTATGTTGGCTCGGATAGCGGTGAATTCCACGCGATCCATGCTGAAACAGGAGCCCCAGTTAACTAGGCACTGCTGTCGAGAGCCCCTATTCCTCACGCACTGAATAAGCGAATAGGGGCGCTCAGCTCTGAGTTGCAAGCTATAAGGCGCCTCACAGAGAGCTTTGCTGTAAGTATTTGAAATGAATAGAACCAAAAGTTTTCCGGTAAGGGATGTTATGAAGTACTTAAAAGGGACGTTTGTTGGGCTCATTACATTGGCTGTGAGCCTCACCTCCATACAAGCTTTGGGGCTATCGTGGTCTGATGATAGTCACGAAATTTACTACGTCGATAGCGACAATGATGGCGAATTCGACGACCTCCTGTTTGAGGCGAGCCCTCGAAGTATTGAAGTTCCTTACAATATCTTTCTGGAAGTGCCGAGCGAGAACCAAAGCTTCATTTTAGAACGTGGGGAAGATGGCACTTATCAACTTCGAATGCTGGCTGAAGGTGAGGCATACACCGGGCCCAAGCAAGAAGCCAGCGATTCCTGGGATCTCAGTGCAAGAGATATATCTGGAGATGGCAATACTGACTTTGTTCTCTCGCAACGCTCACCGACTCAGGAAACGTTGATTGTCCAATCCACCGATGAGGGGCGTAGTGCAGTTCTTTATGATCAAATTATACCACCAACTGGCGGTGCTCCTGAGAAAGCGTCTTCCTTTGTAAAATCCTTACCTGAAACGGCGACTCTGGTCGGAAAGACGGCTGGATCATTTTCTGTGAGTTCAACTGGTGCGGCCACCTACAGGCTGCCGATAGAAGTGGTGGATGGGCTCAATGGCCATCAGCCGCAGCTGGCTTTGACCTACAACAGTCGGTCGGGCAACGGTATTGCAGGCAGGGGCTGGTCGCTAAGTGGCATTCCTACCATCCAGCGATGCTCTTCTTCGCCGGCGCACGGTGAGGAAACCTTTGGAGGCGTCACCCTGAGCACTGCGGATCGACTCTGCATGGGAGGCGAGCGGTTGATCCTGGTAGACGGTGAAAGTTATTGGGCCGACGGCGCCAAATATCGGACCGAACGCGATTCCCAGCAAATTATTACAAGACAGGGAAATAAGTTCCAAGTTGAGAACAATTTGGGACACATAAAAGAATTCATATCCTTGCGTTCAGAAGTCTGGGCGTTGAGCGATTGGAAGAACGAGTTCGGCCAAGTCCTTACCGTTACCTACCATCCCGCGTCAGAAAACGCATCGGCAATTTTGCCCGAGCGTATAAGTTATGGCTCTGGTGCAGTTCGCTTTGCCTATGGTGAGGGTCGAAACGATATTCCTGATCGTTACCTGCAGGGTGAGCAGCGCTCGCTTGACCATTATCTTCAAACCGTTGAAGTAGTTAGAAGTAATAAACACGTCCGTGACTACGAACTGCATTACGACTATGACGCAGGTTCTGGTGATCTTGCTCTCCAATATGCTCAGCTGTGTGCCTTCGACAGCTCCGGGGCTAAGCGTGAATGTGCACTGCCGTTAGAGCTAAGGCATGAGCAAATCGTAAACGATGTCACTGAGAAATCATTTTCCTTGCCGGTGACTGTCGATGCTCAGTCGGTAAACCGCCCAGCGACCTACGATTGGAACGGAGATGGCGTAAACGATTTCCTGCAAAATTCGCGCGAGGAAGGCGTTACAGTTTTTTTGGCTCCTTTGGGTGATGAAGAATTTACTCAAGAAAATCTGCTCAGTGCCAATAGCAATCGCTACTTTCTCACTCCTTATGTTTCGAATAGTGGGGAGCGAGGGATCGTCTATCTCGAAGGGGAGGTTGTTCAAGAAACTTACCAAAAGCAAATCGAACCGGGTTATTACGAAACCGTGGTCGAGGGAGGATGGAAGTCACTCGGGTATTCCTGCAATGTCTCGATTGAGTGCGTTGGAGGGCTGTGGAGCAATGACTTTTCGAGTGGATACCAGTGCATTGGGGGGCAGCCTTCAAATACGATAACGGTTTATGGTTCCACAGAGAATGACCCGGATCAGTACGGCAGAACGTGGACTGGCCGTGAATGCTCGTATTCCGGCAACGCAAGTGCTTCCGGTAGTACGCTAAATTACTCGGGGAGTGCTTTGGGTTATTACCCGGAGATAAAGAACTACATAGAACCGGTTTATGAGGAGACCCAATACGATTTCAAGTCTTTCAAATACAGTTGGAAGAAGAAGGTTTTTCGTCCCAATGGTGACGTAAGCACGATCAGTATAGGCTCAGGAAGAGTTTGTTTTGCCGAAGATTACGACTTTGATGCTACTAACGACTTCTATCGCCCACTGATTGGTGACTTCAATGGGAACGGCGATCAGGACATTTATGTCGGGTTGCCAAGCTGTTCGTCAGTGGACGCGAAGGAAATCGGATGGGCGCGCGCTGCAGGCCAGGATGATGTCGTCCATGATATTGATTTCGATATTCTCAATGGAATTCCTTTTTCCTTTGACGGACGAAAGAAAAACCTCATTGCTGAGCGAAAAAATGGCAAGTTTGAAGCTCGAGAGATCGGCGCGGATGGGGTCATTGAGCTCTTAACGGAAACCGGCCTTGCTATCCCGAGTGAGTGGTCTGTATTCGCTGATGTAAACGCTGATGGTCTTTCGGATGTTGTTTCTTTCGGGCAGAGAGTGGCCGGTGAAGGAAGAAACCAAGACAACATTTACGTGTTCTTGAATAAAGGCGGGAGTTACCAAGATCCGATTGAGCTTGGTTACCCTTCCGTATCGGGAATTGGCCAGGGGTTATCTCAAGTACTTGATCTAACACGGTCAGACGGTGCCCCGATATCAGAGAGAGTTCGGATCTATGACTATGACCAGAATGGTATTGCCGATCTTTTAATCTTGAATGGCCAGTCGCCGGCGAACTCTGATTATGCCAACAAAGTTTTTCTGCTTCGTACGGTTATAAATGCGCAGAAGCAGCCAGTTTTCGAGTTTATAGACCTCGGTATAGAAAATCCAAATACAACGGACTTAGAGCACAATGTGCTGGTTTACGACGCCGACGGAGATGCCCGACCTGACATTCTGATGGCAGACAATGGCAGTTATAAGCTCTTTGGCCAGCCAGAAGGGTTTGGAGGCTTAGTCAATGCCTTCCAGACAACCTTCCCGTCGGGAGAAGAACTTCGGACTAACATTCAGTATGCCCGGCTCAACGACCCTTCGGTTTATGAGTTTAAATGGAAACTGGAGCCGGACTATCGAACTTTTTCTGGACCATTGAGTGTCGTCAAGATTGCATCAGTACCCACCAAGAAAGCAGTTTGGGACCAGCAGCACTACTCTTACTCCAATGCGAAAGTTCACCTCGAAGGACGCGGCTTCCTTGGTTTTGAAAGCTACAGTGTGGAATCTTCGCTCTACAATCGTAAAACAGTTTTCGACTTCTACGGCTCTGCTCTATCTGAGGCAGATACTTTCTTTCCAGAATTTCCGTTCATTGGAAGCCTTGTCAGCAAAACGGTTGAAAATACCGCAACAGGTAACGTCGTTGCTGTTACCGTAAACAGTTGGTCGAGCCAGTCGCTAACGGAGGACGATCTCGTTCAAAGGTTATACCTGGACGAATCCCTTACTCAAAGTTATGACCCGGAAGGACAGCTGATTGGCGCCAATAGGGTCACTACTGCGCTTGACGGCCTTGGCAATCTGCAGAGCAGAGTCACAGAATCCGGAAGCGGCTTAGCGGATCCGAATAAGTGCGTAGAGCTTGGCAGCTGCCAATTGCCGTCCATTCAGAGAATAAAAACTGAGACCTATACCTACTCCCAGTCATTCCCCACCTTTCTTGAGGCTCTCGAAGTTGAACATGTGTCACCGAATTTGGCTATTGCAGGTGAGGACGTCTCGGAGGCCAAAGCGATTACAACCTATTACTCGTTTGAGCCACACACCAACCTTCCATACGTTGTTGGGACAAAGGTTACTTCATCGGACTTGGGGGGATTGTCTGATGTTGTCGAAAGATTTGAATATGCGACTGACGGCGAACAATTGGGTCAATTGCGTTCTCAAGAAATAGCAAGTGGCTCCTCTGTGCCTTCGCTAAATCGGATGGAACCCCGAAAAACCACATTCAACGCCTACCAACATGGGGTCTACCCAACTGAGGTGGTGAATGCTGAGGGGCAAGCCGAGAACTACGAAATTGACTTCCGCTCAGGCCATGAGATCCAAGTCCGGTCTGTCGACGGACTCTACAGTAACTATCAATATGACCCGCTCGGGCGACTAACAAGGGAAACCGCGCCTACTGGATTCACTCAAACCACAGCGTATGAGTTCTGTGAGAACGGAAACTGCCCCAATTTTGCGGAAAATTCAGTTCTTCGGATTGTTCAAAAAGCCAACGATGATTCCCATTGGGTCCAGTACCTTGATGCTTATGGTCGCGAAGTTGCGACGCAACAAATACAGTTCGACGGAGCTCTTTCTGTAAAAACGACCACCTACGATAATAGGGGACGCGTTCTTAGAGTTTCTGAGCCTTACCGGGTGGGTGATTCACCTGTCTATACCGAATTTAGTTACAGCGACAATAAAGATCTCGTAAGCGCGACTCATCCAGATCTATCCACCACCTCTACCTACACCTATGGCGTAGGAACTGGGACAGCGGTTGAGACCATCAATAATGTTTCTAGAGATTCACAAGGAGGAGTTGGAGAAACTGTAGATCGTATCACCAAGCGCATAGCAACGTCGGATCTCCAAGGAAATACCGTTTCAGTTCTGGAATATATCGATGCCAGCGATACCGTGAGAACAGACCTGAAGTATGACGCGAAGAGACGTTTAATCTGGTCCAGCGTCGCGGGTGCAAACGGGGACTCCTCTGATACAAGGATTGTTTATGACGATGCGAGTCATAGCAAGACTTTGAAGGACCCGGATACGGGGATCACGGTTACGGTGTACAACTCCGCAGGAGAGGTTGTCCGAGAGATTCAAAAAGGCTTAGATCCTAATGCCGGACAAGACCGAGTGCTTTTGTATTCATTTGACCGACTCGGTCGTCAAACTTCAGTCCAAGAATCCAGCTCCGGCCTCATGGGACAGTGGTTATACGATGTCGATTCGGATGGAAGGCAGTGTGGAAATGGACGTCTCTGCGAGTTGAAAGGGCCTTTGTTCGAAGAAAAATACTTCTATGAAAATCGATCTGGGTTAACGCGTTCCATTGAGACCTCTCTGCAAAGTGCTGCAGGTTCGCCCGAGAGGGAGTACGTTTTTTCCTACGTTTATGATCATGCTGGAAGAGAAAAGAGGTTGTCGTATCCATCAGGCTTCGCTATCGAAAGGGCTTACAGCAACAGTTATCTCTCAACGGTCTCTGATGTCAGTAACGGCGAATTTAAAGAGCTTTGGAGTGCATCAGATTACGATGTCCGAGGCCAGGTGACATCCTCAACCCTGGGTAATGGTCTGGGTATTGCGCGAAGCTATGATGAGAAAGGCCGACTTACCAGTGTTTCGGCTGGTATAGGCTCCACCCCAGCAGAGCTGGCCCAGTCAGCAGCCTATGGCTACGACTCGATTGGCAATCTGGTATACCGGGTAGAAGAGTTAACTGGGTTCACTGAAAGCTTTCATTACGATGGCCTCAATCGTTTGGTCACTCAAGAGCTGACATCCAGCTCTGGAACCCAAACAAATAGCTATACTTACGATCACTACGGCAACCTGATGTCCAAGCCTGGTGCCGGCACCTACCAATACTCAAACTATTCTGATAGCGCATCCTGCTCTCAGGCGGATGAGTATGCGACCCCTGGCCCGCATGCCGTGCGCGAGGTGGGGGCCAATGTGTATTGCTATGATGAATATGGCGGTCAAATTCGTGGTGCGGGTCGAGAAATTCGGTATGGCGTAATTGGAAAACCCTCGAAAATAATGGGAGACGCGAGTGTATCGGATTTCCTTTACGGACCGGATGAGAGTCGTTTTTATCAGAAAAAGCAGGTTTCAGGCTCTGTTGTCGAGACATTCTACGTAGCTAAAGGTGCCTTCGAAGAAGAGATAAGAGATGGCCAGTCAACGTTCAAGAGTTACCTTGATGGATTCTTGATCGACAAAAGGGGAGCCCAAAATTCCCAAATCTTCCTGTTAAGAGATCATTTGGGTTCGGTTGATGTTGTCGTCGACAGTGACGTTACTGATGGCCTTCAGGACTCTGTCATTGAAACGACCTCCTTTAAGCCGTTTGGCGAAAGGCGTCTTGATGATCGTAGCGGTTCAACGCTTAATCCTAGCACCGTTAGTCGAGGCTTTACTGATCACGAGCATTTGGACGAATTCGGTCTGATTCACATGAATGGTCGGGTTTATGATCCGGTCGTTGGACGCTTTTTGTCGCCTGATCCGTTTGTTCAATACCCCTCAAATTCTCAGTCGTATAATCGTTACTCTTATGTTCTGAATAATCCTTTGAGCAACACGGACCCATCCGGGTACATAGCGTTGCCGTTTTTCTTCTTGCCAGTCCTAGAGTTTATAGGCTTGGATGCGCTGATTTGGGGTAGTTCAGGGATTTTCGCTAGTGCCTTTATTATCGATACATCTGATCAGTTATTAGGTGAAATTGAAAATACTACAGCCCTGACATTCCCTGTAGAAGAAAGTGGGCCTATGTATTTGCCGGGTTCTGAAATAGAAGAACAATATTTTGCGGACTATGCTTTTCCCGGGGCAAGCCCTGTTTATGATGCTCCAATTATGTCGGGTGGCCGACCGATCGTTGACTCGATACCTATTAGTCACGAGAATATCCCGGAACAAATCGACTTGGGGCCAATGCTCAATGTTGACTCCCTTACAAGGGACGTATCACTGATTAAACCTGGTGCTGCCAATGGTCCAACTGCAACCCAAGCATTCCCAAAGCGCGTAAAAGACGCAGCGAAAGCAGAAAATCCAACAGCTACTTGTGTTTACTGCCGTATGGAAGGAACGGCGACACAGGTTGATCACGCTATTCCACGAGCGCGAGGCGGAGATGCAACCCTAGACAACGCTCAATTGGCTTGTCCGCACTGTAACGCATCGAAGGGCGCGCGTGATTATCCTAAGACACCACCGCCTGGCTATGTTGGCCCCTGGCCTCCAGCGCATTGGTAATTGTGGAGACAAATTATGAGTAAGATATTTCAGCGTGGTGACTATGTGGCGATTCATGAAAATCCAGTTTGGCGAGACGAGTCCGATTTCATCATTCGGGCTTATCTGGAAGAAAACAAGGGGCGTAACGAGTGGGAGCAGCTCTGGGCTAAGCGATTGGATGACAGGAGATTTTCCCTTTGCTGCATACCATTCTTCGCATACAACTTGGCATTAGGCGATGAGGTGGAAACGGACGGCAGCTATGTCGTGGAAGGCGTTGTCCGACCTTCTGGGCAGTTTACTTTTAGGATCTGGTTTGGCGAATCAACTAGGCCGGAAAGCAAGGGTGATGTGGTGCGGCAGCTAGAGGCCATAGGAGCATCATTAGAATGGTCTTCGGACAATCTATTAGCCGTAAGTGCCAAGGGTGCGGCTCAAACCAAGGAAGTCGCAGACTATCTTTATAGTCGACAAAATGCCGGTGATCTGATTTACGAAACCGGGCGTCAATGACTTCCTTATTCTTGACTGCAAACCCATCACCGAAGCACCGCGCCGCCCGGCTGTTTGACTATGCACCGACACAGTTAAGCGGGCTGTCGTAACCATCCCCTAAAGTCGGCCATGTGTAGTTAGAGTTCTCCGGCCTGCAATGAAGCGAACGGAAAAAGATAAGAAGAAATTGCGTTACAGAGAGTACAGGCCGTCAAGCCTCTGAAGGAGGTTGAGGGTGGTCGCCTCTTCGAGGAATTCTGCCGAGAGTACGGCATATCCGATGAGACAGACGTAAGCGGCCGGGCATCACACCTTGTCAGGTATAGCCGGCTTCCAGTTGTGGGGCAATAGCTCTTCGATGGCGTTGTTCTTCTGCGTCGGCAGTCGGATCAGCACATCCTTCAGGTAGGCATAGGGATCGTGCCCGTTCAGCTTCGCTGACTGGATGAGTGTCATGACCGCAGCAGCACGCTGACCGCTCCGTAGTGATCCCGCGAACAGCCAGTTGCTGGTAAGCGTTCATTCCACGACGTTCTGCCGCCCCGCTGAAATTCGCCATACAGTAACCTCACATTTCCCAGTACGAGGTTACCCCTATGAGAAAGCACCGTACTCCAGAACAATGGCAGACCCTGGTTGATCGTAAGCGCCCATAAATCCGCACCTGTTCCATAAACCCAGGATTTGTCACATTGATTCCTTTCTTTCAATCGAGGGGGAATCCTATGGTCAATCCTGATCTGCATGCATTCTGGCAAAAGACGCTCTCAGACTGGCAAGAATCGGGCGTGTCCGGCGCTGCTTTCTGCAAGCAACAATCGCTCAGCTACCATCGGTTTGTCTACTGGCGTCGAAAACTGAACGGCAGCACGAATATCAAAAAGGCTTTACCGTCCGGATTTGCCCGCGCTGCTCCGGTTCCGAAGGGTCAGGCCAAAGATGGCCTGACCGTCTCGTTGGTGCGCCAGGCATGGCGCGTAGCGCCTTGACGGGCGCTGTTCCGGTTCAGGTGGTGCTGGCCGGATGACTTGGGGGTGCAAGTCCCCTGTGGGCCCGGTAAGGGGAACCACTAGCCGGACGGCAAGGGTGTCCATCGTGAGGTGGAATCTGAAGGAAGCCGCAGGCAAAGCACTGGCCTGACGAACAGGAATCGCATAAGGCGGTCACACCGGGTAAGACGGCCAATATCGTCAAAGCCCAGTACTTGCACGGAAGGTGTGGACGTAGATGCGGCGGGCATAAGTGTGAAGGTCACGCGTCTTACCCTGGGAAGTCTGGCTCTCTGCCATCGTGCTACCTGGCCCGTGAGGGGCGGGGATGGGGAGCCAGAACTCAGCCGAGGTCATAGTAGGTACGTCACCGCGTACTGAAGGACTGAACATGGTTTGCCGTCAGTAGGCGATGAGTTGTCGCGATTTGCTTATGAAGACAGAAGCGGCCCGGATGGGTCAGGGCATTCAGAGAGGCGCCGGACAGTATCCGGTAGAGGCTGAAGTCCGTGTCGAGGCAGACGCGGGGGCTCCCTCGTGGACGAACGCGGAGCCGAATACGCTGATGGAGCGGGTGCTTGAGCGCCCGAACCTGATGCGTGCGTATCAGCGGGTGGTATCCAACAAGGGAGCAACTGGCGTCGATCAGATGCCGGTTACGGCCCTGAAGGGCCACTTGCAACAGCATTGGTTAACGCTGCGTGAGCGGCTGTTGGCCGGAGACTACCATCCTCAACCGATACGCCGGGTCAGCATCCCCAAGCCGCAAGGCGGGGAGCGGATGCTGGGTATACCGACGGTGCAGGATCGCCTGATCCAACAAGCCCTTCACCAAGTGTTGAGCCCGATGCTGGAACCGACCTTCTCGGACCACAGCTACGGGTTCCGTCCCGGTCGAAGCGCCCATCAGGCGGTCAAGGCGATGCAGCAACACATCAACGACGGCCACCGCTGGGTGGTCGATCTGGATCTGGCCCAGTTCTTTGACCGGGTCAATCACGATGTGCTGATGAGCCTGTTGACTCGTCGCATCACCGACCGCCGGATACTCACGCTGATCCGACGTTACCTGCAAGCTGGCATGCTGGACGGTGGACTGGTCAGCCCAAGGCGAGAGGGAATGCCGCAGGGCGGCCCCTTGTCACCGTTGCTCTCCAATGTGCTCCTGACCGAGCTGGATCGGGAGCTGGAGCGCCGGGGGCACCGGTTCTGCCGGTATGCGGACGACTGCAATATTTACGTCCGCAGCAGACGATCCGGTGAACGGGTCATCGCCAGCATCACCCACTATCTGGAAACGCACCTACGCCTGAAGGTGAACACAGCCAAAAGTGCCGTGGACCGCCCTTGGCGCCGGAGCTTCCTGGGTTACAGTGTGAGCTGGCATAAACGGCAAGTCCGGTTGAGAGTCGCGCCCAAGAGCCTGAAGGCTTGCATGGCCAAACTGCGTCCGCTGCTGAAGCGCTCACGCGGACAGTCGCTGACAACGACCATCTGGAACCTGAATCCGGTGTTGCGAGGTTGGGCGAATTATTACCGCCTGACGGCCTCGAAACGCCCTGTGACAGCGCTGGATGGTTGGGTAAGGCGACGGCTTCGCCTGCTCCTGTGGCAGCAATGGAAGCAGGCCCGGACTCGGGCTCGCAATCTGATGAGGTTAGGCCTGACGGAGCCACGGGCTTGGAAAAGTGCGACGAATGGTCGTGGGCCTTGGTGGAACAGCGGCGCGTCCCATATGAACGCGGCCCTGCCTAAGAGGGTGTTCGACCGCCTGTCTCTGGTAAGCTTGCTGGATACGATGAATCGGCTTCAGAGCCAACCGTGAACCGCCGTGGTACGGAACCGTATGCCCGGTGGTGTGAGAGGACGGGGGAAGAAATTCCCCCTCCTACTCGATCCCGGTGGCGTTTCAATCACCGGTTTACACGCGGGTAACATCGAGTTGCTGGGCA
>CBIHLH010000048.1:0-25737 GCA_966210405.1 uncultured Marinobacter sp. | reverse complement strand
GTGCCGGTGGGGGCAGTGGTGGTGCTTGACGGTCGGGAAATCGGCGCCGGGTTCAATGCCCCCATTTCCGGTTGCGACCCGACCGCTCATGCGGAAATCCGGGCGCTGCGGGATGCCGCCGCCCGGGTCGGCAACTACCGGTTGTCCGGTGCCACGCTTTACGTGACACTGGAGCCCTGTACGATGTGTGTCGGAGCCATTGTCCACAGCCGGATCAGCCGGCTGGTGTATGGCGCCACCGAACCCAAGGCCGGCGCGGTCGATTCGGTCAGGCGTACGCTGGGTGAGCCGTACCTGAACTGGTCGGTGCAGGCGACTGGCGGCGTTCTCCGGGACGCCTGCAGTGAGATCATCAGCGCTTTTTTCAGTCGCCGGCGGGCGGATATCCGGCGCCGGCGGAAGCAACCTTCAGGGAAGGAGTAATCGAAGCCCATGAACGTCCTCGTCACCGGCGGAGCCGGCTATATTGGCAGTCACGTGGTTCGCCAGCTGGATGAGGCCGGCCATCGTATCGTGGTGTTCGACAACCTCTCTACCGGATACCGCTGGGCCGTGACCGCAGGCGAACTGATTGTTGGTGATCTGGCAGATGAGGCCGCCATTGATGACGTTTTTGCCCACTACCATTTTGATGCTGTCCTGCATTTTGCCGCCAACATCGTGGTGCCGGAGTCGGTCGCCAACCCACTCAAGTATTACCGCAACAACACCCGGAATACCCTGAATCTGCTCAAGGCTGTGGAAAGGCATCAGGTCCCGTACATGGTGTTTTCCTCGACGGCGGCGGTCTACGGCATGCCGGAGCAGACAGTACTCACCGAAGCGCTGCCGCTGGCCCCGATCAACCCCTATGGCGCGTCCAAGATGATGAGCGAGCGGATGATCATGGACCTGGCGGCGGCCTCCAGCCTCAACTATGTGGTGCTGCGTTACTTTAACGTGGCGGGCGCCAACCCCGATGGTTTGCTGGGCCAGGCGACACCCGAAGCCACGCACCTGATCAAGGTGGCGTGTGAATGCGTGACCGGCCAGCGTGATGGCATGAGTGTCTTCGGTACCGATTACGATACCCGGGATGGCACCTGCATCCGGGATTATATCCACGTCGAGGACCTGGCCAAGGCCCATGTGATGGCGCTGGACTACATGGCCCGGGGTGGTGAGTCCAGGGTAATGAACTGTGGCTACGGCCGCGGGTTTACGGTTCGTGAGGTGATTGATGTGGTCCGGAGATTGTCCGGGGTGTCTTTCCCGGTGACCGAGACCGGGCGCCGCCCGGGCGATCCGGGTGCCCTGATGGCGGACAACACGCTGATCCGGGAAACCCTCGGCTGGCAGCCCGATTACGATAACCTCGAGACCATCGTGGGTACCGCCCTGGCCTGGGAAGCGATCTGGCAGCAGAAGAAAGCGCTTTGACCCCCAGGCTGATTCGACAGTAACTCTTAATTTATCGGGACTTAACGGATGAAGATAACGATTTTCGGCACCGGCTATGTCGGTCTTGTCACCGGAGCATGCCTGGCGGATGTAGGCCATGAGGTGCTGTGTATGGATGTGGATCAGGGCAAGATCGACAAGCTGAAAAACGGCCAGATTCCCATCTACGAGCCCGGCCTCGATGCCATCGTAAAACATACCGTGGAGGCGGGTCGCCTGGCCTTCACCACGGACATCCCGGAGGCCGTGGCCCACGGCACGCTGCAGTTTATCGCGGTCGGCACACCCCCGGACGAGGACGGCTCCGCGGATTTGCAGTATGTAACGGCCGTCGCCCGCTCCATCGGGCAGTACATGGATGACTATAAGGTGGTGGTGGATAAGTCCACCGTACCCGTGGGCACCGGCGACCGGGTTCAGGCTGCGATACGGGGCCAGTTGGACAGTCGCGGGCTGGAGCTGGACTTTGATGTGGTCTCCAACCCCGAATTCCTGAAAGAAGGCGCCGCCATCAACGACTTCATGAAGCCGGACCGGATCGTGGTTGGAACCGACAGCGAGAAAGCGGCCGAGTTGCTGAGGGAAGTCTACTACCCCTTCAACCGCAGCCATGACCGGATGATCTTCATGGACTTGCGTTCCGCGGAACTGACCAAGTACGCAGCCAACTCCCTGCTTGCCACCAAAATCAGTTTCATGAACGAGATCGCGAACCTGGCAGAACGGCTGGGCGCCGATATTGAAGCGGTGCGCCGCGGCATCGGCTCAGATCCGCGTATCGGTTACCACTTTATCTACCCGGGTTGCGGCTATGGCGGCTCCTGCTTTCCGAAAGACGTCCAGGCCCTGGCCCGTACCGCCCATGACTGCGGATACGAAGCCCGCCTGCTGAACGCCGTCGAGGCCGTGAATTACGCTCAGAAACACGTGCTCTTCGACAAGATTAGCCACTATTTCAACGGCAACCTCAAGGATAAGGTGGTCGCCGTCTGGGGGCTGTCGTTCAAGCCCAACACCGACGACATGCGCGAAGCGTCCGCCCGCACGCTCATGGAGGACCTCTGGAAAGCCGGTGCCACGGTGCAGGCGTTCGATCCCGAAGCCATGGAGGAGACCCAGCGAATCTACGGCGACCAGCCGGGTCTGACCCTATGCGGTACCAAGGAACAGGCTCTCAGGGGCGCGGATGTGCTGGCCATCTGCACCGAGTGGAAGGAATTCCGCTCACCGGACTTCAAGGCGGTTGCGGAGGCCCTGCGCGAGCCGGTGGTGTTCGACGGGCGTAACCTGTATGAACCGGACATGCTGGAGCGGCACGGACTGATCTATTACGCCATCGGCCGTGGCCGGAACCAGTTTCACCCGGTGTAACCATGGCCAGCCCCGGGGACTTCCAGCTACACGAGCGGTTGCGCGCAGACACCATTGGCCTTGGCCAAAGCAGGTTGTGTGAGATCCGGTTGATGAACGACAGCACCTGGCCCTGGGTGCTGCTGGTACCGGGAGTTGCCGGAATCCGGGAGATATACCAGCTCCAGGCCGACCAGCAACATCAACTGTTGCGGGAATCCTCGGTACTCAGCCAGGCCATGATGGACGTATTCGAGGGCGACAAGATGAACGTGGCCGCCCTCGGCAACATGGTGCCCCAGTTACACCTGCACCACATCGTACGCGTCGAGGGCGACCCGGCCTGGCCGGGCCCGGTGTGGGGAAAACAGGCGCCGGTACCTTATAGCTCTCAGCAGCTTGAGCAGGTCCGGAGGCAGTTGGCTTCGGTGCTTGCCAGGCTCCAGGCGGGCGTCTAGCGCGCAGAGCGAGCTCGGTGTTTCGCCATCGTCTGAGAGCCGACCAGAATCATCCGCAGCTCGGTTTTCAGCTTCATCTCCAACTCCTCCCGCTCCTTCGGAGTTGCATCCAGCGCCTCGGCACCCTGATTGAATACCAGCGTCACCATGGCCTCGGCCACCAGCTTCGCGTCGGAAATCGACTTGTTCCGGTCGTCCGCGAACCGCCGAAGGTCATCGGCCAGCTCGGTCACGAAATGGTCGATCTCCGCTTTCACCGCCGTCCGGAACGGTTTGGAGACGCCGGTACGTTCCCGTAGCATCAAACGAAACAGGTTCGCATTGTTGCCCAGATACTCCATAAACGTTTCCACCGACGTTGCAATGGCGCTGCCACCGTCCCGGGCTATCCGTTTGCGGGCTTGTCGCATCAGTTGCCGCAGGGCAACGCCCCCTTCATCCACCAGGGCCAGTCCCAGTTCATCAAGCTCGGCAAAGTGCCGGTAGAAGGAGGTGGGGGCGATGCCAGCCTCCCGTGCAACCTCCCTCAGGCTGAGACTCCCGAAGCCCCGGTCAGCACTCAACTGGGCCAGTGCGGCATCCATCAGCGCCCGCCGTGTTTTCAGTTTCTGTTCCGCTCTGGTGGTCAACGTCCGGCTCCAGCCAATCCTGTGAAGAAGGCATTCTAGCGGCCAGCTACCGCACAGTCATCCGGGGATGTTATTTGCGTGCCAGCACGCCTGATTTTCAGGTCCATTGTGTTTATAATGGGCGGCTTTTCCGCTATGGTCGCAACAATTTCTGAGCGGCCAAGAATCAAGTAGCGGCGGGCGGGGGTTGGTTTTCCGAAACCTTGCGGAGCCATGGGTAAAGGGCGGAAGCCCTTTACGGGCAGGCCACGGATGGCCTGCCCAGGACCCACAGTGCGACGCAGGAGCAATAAGCGCTGTGGGGCGAAGCAGAGCGTACATGGATGTATCCACAGCGTGTTTCGGAAAACCAACCCCCGCTCGCTGCGGAACTCAACGCACAATTTGTGAATACATCAAACGTAACGGGAACCGGTATGCGCAGTCACTATTGCGGGGGGATCAACGAATCCCACATCGATCAGGAAGTCACTCTTTGCGGATGGGTACACCGCCGCCGTGACCACGGTGGGGTTATCTTCCTGGATCTGCGGGATCGGGATGGCATGTCTCAGGTAGTGGTTGATCCGGACACTCCCGAGAGCTTTGCCCTGGCAGAGAAAGTCCGCAGTGAATTCGTGGTTAAAGTGACAGGCCGCGTCCGCCGCCGGCCGGCCGGCACCGAGAACAGCAACATGCCCACCGGGCAGGTCGAGCTGCTGGGCAAAGAACTGAGCATCCTGAACGCCGCCGCCACACCGCCGTTCCCCCTGGACGAACACGTCGACGTGGGCGAAGACGTACGCCTGCGCTACCGCTTCGTGGACCTGCGCCGCCCGGAAATGCTCAACCGGCTGCGTTTTCGCTCCCGGGTTACCAGCTACATTCGTAACTACCTGGACAGCAACGGCTTCATGGACGTGGAAACCCCCATCCTGACCCGAGCCACGCCGGAAGGCGCCCGGGATTACCTGGTGCCCAGCCGGACCCACGAAGGCGCCTTCTTTGCGTTGCCGCAGTCGCCCCAACTGTTCAAGCAACTGCTGATGGTGTCCGGCGTGGATCGCTATTACCAGATTGCCAAGTGCTTCCGGGACGAAGACCTGCGTGCGGATCGCCAGCCGGAGTTTACCCAGGTGGATATCGAGGCGTCCTTCGTTGATGAGGATACCCTGATGGACCTGAACGAAGGCATGATTCGCGCCCTGTTCAAGGACGTGCTTGAGGTCGAGCTGCCGGCGTTCCCGCGCATGCCTTACGCCGAGGCCATGCAGCGTTACGGCAGCGACAAGCCGGACCTGCGTATCCCGCTGGAACTGCTGGATGTGAACGACCTGGTCGCCGGTGTCGACTTCAAGGTATTCGCAGGCCCCGCGAAAGACCCCAAAGGCCGTGTGGCCGCCCTGCGTGTGCCGAAAGGTGGCGAGCTGACCCGTAAACAGATTGATGAATACACCAAATTTGTGGGCATATACGGTGCCAAGGGCCTGGCCTATATCAAGGTGAACGAACTGGCCAAAGGTGTCGAAGGCCTGCAATCTCCGATCATCAAGTTCCTCGGCGACGACGTGGCCATGGCAATCATGGAGCGTGTCGGTGCGGAAGACGGCGACATCGTGTTCTTCGGTGCCGACAAGACCACCGTGGTCAACGAAGCCCTCGGTGCACTGCGCATCAAGGTGGGTCACGACCTGAACATGCTGACCCGCGAGTGGGCCCCCCTCTGGGTTGTCGATTTCCCGATGTTCGAGGAGACCCCGGATGGTGGCCTGACGGCGATTCACCACCCGTTCACGGCGCCCTCCTGCAACGCGCAGGAACTGGCAGCGGATCCTGCCAACGCGTTGTCCCGGGCCTATGACATGGTGCTCAATGGTACTGAGCTGGGTGGTGGTTCAATCCGTATCCACGACGAGAAAATGCAGGAGGCGGTGTTCCGCATCCTCGGGATTGGTGAGGACGAGGCCCGGGCCAAGTTCGGCTTCCTGCTGGATGCCCTGAAGTTCGGGTGTCCGCCCCATGGCGGCCTGGCGTTCGGTCTCGACCGTCTGGTCATGCTGATGACCGGCGCCACCTCCATCCGTGATGTCATCGCGTTCCCGAAAACCCAGAGTGCCACCTGCCTGATGACCCAGGCCCCGGGCGACGTGGACGAAAAACAGCTGCGCGAACTGCACATCCGCCTGCGCAAGCCCGCAAAACCGGCGGAAGGCAACAAGGCAGAGACCGGCGAGGACACCGAGTAAGTTGCCGACGGCCGGGCGCATGGGCCGGTGCCCGGCGCCTGGCCGTCGGGTGCCGCTGAGTAAAGGAGCCGTGCTGTGGCGATAATTCTGGGCGTTGACCCCGGATCGAGAATTACCGGTTACGGCGTCATCCGTGCGGAAGGCCGGCACATCGAGTACATTGACAGCGGCTGCATCCGCGTGGGTGACAAACCCATGGCCCAGCGCCTGCAGACGATTTTCCAGAGTCTGGCCACGTTGATTGGTGAGTACCGCCCGGAAGAGTTCGCGATTGAGCAGGTATTCATGGCCCGCAATCCCGATTCAGCCCTGAAACTTGGCCAGGCCCGGGGCGCCGCCATCGTCAGTGCCGCCAACAGCGGCCTGGCGGTGCATGAATATTCCGCCCGGCAGGTGAAGCAGGCGGTGGTGGGCAAGGGTGGGGCAGACAAAACCCAGGTGCAGCACATGGTTCAGGTGCTGCTGTCCCTGTCGCGCAGGCCCCAGGCCGATGCGGCGGATGCCCTCGCCATCGCGCTGTGTCATGCGCACATGAATCAGAGCATTCTCAAGGTGGCCAGCGGTGCCGGCAAGGTTCGTAGCGGGCGTGTGCGACAACAATAATCCGCTCTGCGGAGCGCCAGGAGGCATCCAGTGATTGGTCGTATCCGAGGCATACTGGTTGAAAAGGCCCCCGGCAAGGCGTTGGTGGAATGCGCTGGCCTGGGTTACGAAGTGGACATCCCCTACACCACCTTCTTTCATCTTCCCGAGACTGGCCAGGAAGTCATCCTGCATACCCACTTCGCCGTTCGCGAGGATGCCCAGAGTCTGTTCGGGTTTAACTCCCTCCTGGACCGGGATCTTTTCCGGCTGCTGATCAAGGTGAATGGCGTCGGCCCCAGGCTGGCGATTGGTATCCTGTCTGGCCTGGATGCGCAGCAGTTCATCCGGTGCGTCGAAGCCCGGGACACCAACTCTCTGGTCAAATTACCGGGGGTTGGAAAAAAGACCGCAGAACGCCTGCTTATTGAAATGACAGACCGGATAGGGCAACTTGAAGGGCAGTTCGTGCCCTTGTCGTCTGACACGACAGGTTCGCTGCCGGCTGGCACAGCCACATCCAGGGCGACGGCACATCCGAGGGATGAGGCCGACGAGGCACTGATTGCGCTTGGCTACAAGCCCCAGGAAGCCGCCAGGGCCATCGGCAAGGTAGCTGAGGATGGCATGTCCAGTGAAGTGCTGATCCGCCTGGCCCTGAGAAATATGATCCCGGCTTGATGACGCCACTTTAATGTGTCGCCTGTATAGCGCCAAACCTGTAGAGAGCGTAACGTGACACCCGAAGGCCCGTTTGTACAATTGGGGCAACGTTGAATCCGAGGCGAGCGCACAGGCACGATGTTGATTCCCATTGAACGGGTGATGCCATGATTGAATCCGACCGACTGATTTCCGCGCGGGCCGGTGAGTACGAAGAGGTGCACGATCGCGCCATTCGTCCCACCATGCTGGCGGAGTATGTCGGCCAGCCCGCCGTGCGGGAGCAGATGGATATCTTCATCTCCGCCGCCCGTGGTCGTGAAGAAGCTCTCGACCATGTGCTGATCTTCGGTCCACCCGGTCTGGGCAAAACGACACTGGCCAACATCATCGCCAACGAGATGGGGGTGTCGATCAAGACCACCTCCGGCCCGGTCCTGGAAAAAGCCGGGGACCTGGCGGCCATGCTGACCAACCTGGAAGAGGGCGATGTCCTCTTTATCGATGAAATTCATCGCCTCAGTGCCGCAGTTGAGGAAGTGCTGTACCCGGCCATGGAGGACTACCAGCTCGACATCATGATTGGCGAAGGCCCGGCGGCCCGCTCGATCAAACTGGACCTGCCGCCCTTCACACTGGTCGGGGCCACCACCCGCGCCGGCTTGCTCACGTCCCCGTTGCGGGATCGCTTCGGCATCGTCCAGCGCCTTGAGTTTTACAACACCGAAGATCTGACCCACATCATCCTGCGCTCGGCCCGGCTGTCGTCGGTGGCGGTTGACCAGGCCGGTGCGTTTGAAATTGCCCGTCGCTCCCGGGGCACGCCCCGGATTGCCAATCGGCTGCTGCGTCGTGTCCGGGATTTTGCCGAGGTGCGCGCGGATGGCCGTGTCAGCGCCGAGATTGCGGACCAGGCCCTGAATATGCTGAAAGTGGATAGTGAGGGCTTCGATCATATGGACCGGCGCCTGCTGCTGGCGATGATCGAAAAGTTCGATGGCGGGCCAGTCGGTGTCGAGAGTCTTGCGGCGGCCATCAGTGAGGAGCGTGGCACCATCGAGGATGTGATTGAGCCTTTCCTGATCCAGCAGGGCTTCATGGTCCGGACACCCCGTGGACGGATGGTAACCTCCAACGCTTACCGCCATTTTGGCGTGGTGCCTCCGAAGTCGGGCGCGGAGGACGATCTGTTTGACTGATTTCGCGGATGGCGCCATGTTCGAATGGCCGGTGCGGGTCTATATCGAGGACACCGACGCCGGAGGTATCGTGTTCCACGCCCGGTACCTTCACTTCATGGAGCGGGCCCGCACCGAATGGGTGAGGAGTTGCGGGGTCGGCCTGAGGGCAGGGCTGGCGGATAACATCAGCTATGTCGTGCAGCGCCTGGCCATTCACTATTCCGTGCCGGCCAGGCTGGATGACCAGCTTCTGGTAACCGCCGAACCGGTCGCGTTCGGCCGCGTCTGGATGGACTTCCGGCAGCGCGTGCTTCGTGCGGCGGACCGGGCACTGCTGTGCGAGGCCGATGTCCGGGTTGCCTGCGTGGCCCTGGATAACGGCCGGCCCAGGCGGCTGCCAGACAACATGCGAAACCTTCTGGACACCTACGTCCAGTCCCCGGAACGAACTAACAACTGAGTCAGGAGTAAACGGTGGATTCGGAACTTTCAGTCTGGTATCTGGTTGCAAACGCCGGTGTGCTTGTGCAACTGGTCATGTTATTGCTGGCGTTGGCGTCGGTGATGTCCTGGGCGCTCATTTTCCAGCGCCTGCAGGTGTTCCGGAAAGCCCGCCAGGCGCAGTTGGCGTTTGAAGAACGCTTCTGGTCCGGTATGGATCTGGGGCAGCTGTACCGGGAAGTCAATGCCGAGCCGACGCCGTTTTCGGGCATGGAAGCGGTCTTCCGGGCCGGTTTCAAAGAGTTTTCCCGGCTTCGCCAGCAAAGCCGGGATGCGGATGCCGTGATGGAGGGCACCCAACGGGCCATGCGCGTGGCGTTCTCCCGCGAACAGGAGCGCCTGGAAGCGCACTTGCCGTTTCTGGCCACCGTTGGTTCAACCAGCCCCTATGTCGGCCTGTTTGGCACCGTCTGGGGCATCATGAACTCATTCCGGGGGCTGGCCCAGGTTCAGCAGGCGACCCTCGCGACGGTGGCGCCGGGTATCTCGGAGGCGCTGATCGCCACGGCCATGGGGCTGTTTGCGGCGATTCCGGCGGTCATCGCGTACAACCGGTTCTCGGCCATGTCCGATACCCTGTTGAAGAACTACGAAACCTTTGCCGACGAGTTCTCCAGTATTCTTCACCGCCGCGTGCACAGTTCCGAGAAGGGAGCGGCGTGATGCTGATCTGGATGGCCTCCGGGAGTGTATGGTTATGAAAGGCATGGGAATGATGCCGCAGCACCGGCGCAAGCCGATGTCGGAAATCAACGTGGTGCCGTACATCGATGTGATGCTGGTACTGCTCGTTATATTCATGGTGACCGCGCCGATGATGACTCAGGGCGTCAAGGTGGATCTGCCGGAAACCTCCTCGGATCCGATCCAGCCCGACAAGAACGTGGAGTCGATCATTGTGTCGGTTGACGCCAACGGCGCGTACTACGTGGAAGTTGGCGACAAGGGCAGCGATCCGCTTTCCCTTGGTGAGCTACGGGAACAGGTCAGCAAGATTCTTTCCCAGCGCGCATCCAGCGACATTCTGGTGCGGGGCGACGAGCACGTTGAATATGGCACGGTGGTAAGGTTGATGGCGGAATTACAGGGCGCCGGTGCCTCGAGTATCGGCCTGATTACCGACGCTCCCGCCATGGACGACAAGTGACTCAGGTACGGGCGATATTGTGGTGACAGGGCACGAACGTGAATACACCAGCACCGGTACGCCACCCTGGAAGTCCCCGGTTGCGTTGTCGGTGTTGCTGCACTTGCTGGTGATGGGTATTGCGCTGGCGGGCTGGTCCTGGACGAGCCCGGATCATGAGCCGCCGCCCCGGAGCATTTCCGCCCGGCTGATCACCCAACAGGAACCAGAGCCCAGCCCGGTGGTGGAACCGGTGGATCAGCCAGACCGTGATGACCAGAGGCGGGCGGAGGAAAAGCGCGAGGCCGAAGCGGAGAAGCAGCGGCAGCAGGAAGAGGCCCGTCGTGCCGCCGAGCAGAAGGCGAAGGAAGAAGCGCAGCGCCGGCAGGCAGAACAGGAACGTAAACAGCAACAGGCGCAAGCCAGGGAAAAGGAAGCACAGCAGGCCCGGGAAGCGGAGGCGGCACGGCAGAAAGCGGAAGCGGAAGAGAAAGCCCGCGAGCGACGGAAGGCGGAAGAGGAAAAACGCCAGCAGGAAGAAGCCAGGCGCAAGGCCGAAGAGGAAAAGCGGCGTCAGGAGGAGCAGCGCAAGCTGGAAGAACAGCGTAAGCGGGAAGAGGCGGAACGCAGGCAGCGTGAGGAAGAGGCTCGCAAGGAAGCCGAGCGTAAGCGCCTCGAGGCCGAACGGCGGCTCCGGGAACAACAGCTTGAAGCGCAGGCGGAACGGGCCGCGCAGGCCCGCGAGGAAGAGGCGCGGTTGCAACAGCAGGCGGCTGCGGCGAGGGCCCGCGAGACCCAGATGCTCTCGGAAAGCGAGAAATACCAGGCGCTGATTCGTGAACGGCTCAGCCAGGCCTGGTATCCGCCCTCGTCGGCGACGGAAGAGATGACGGCGCGGCTGCAAATCACGCTGCTGCCTACCGGTGAACTCGCGGGCGTGAAACTGGTCAGCAGCAGTGGCAATACCGCGTTTGATAACTCGGCGCTGAGTGCGGTGCAGTCACTGAACCGATACCCGATACCGGACGAGCGCGATACGTTTGAGCGCTACTTCCGTCAGTTTACGATTGAGTTCAACCCCCGGCGGTTGAAATAAGGAAACGGATCACACCATGACTCAGTGGAGCTTACACAGATCAGCGACAGCCATCGCGGCCATGGTCGTTCTGGCACTTTGCCCGGTTTCCGGCGCCCAGGCGGAACTGCTCATCCGAATCACCGAGGGCACCGATTCAGCCATTCCCGTGTCGGTGGTTCCGTTTGCGGAAAATGGCAGCATTCCGCCTGGCGAGCCGGTCAGCAGTATTGTCCAGTCGGATCTGGCGATGACCGGGGAGTTCCGCCCGCTGCCTGCGGAAAAGATGCTGAGCCTGCCCTCCAGGCGGTCGGATGTGTATTTCCGGGACTGGCGAATGCTGGGCCAACGGTACGTACTGGTGGGCGAACTTACCCGAAACGGCGACCGGGTGCAGGCGCGCTATGAACTGTTTGATGTGAACCGGGAGGAACGGATCCTGGGTGAGACCGCCTCGGCACCGGTATCAGATTTGCGGTCCCTCGGGCATCACATCAGTGACAAGGTGTATGAGGCCATTACCGGAGTGCCGGGCGTCTTTTCCACACGGTTGGCCTTCGTGACGCTCGAGATGGCCAATGGCAAACGACGCTACCGCCTGCAGGTGAGCGACGTGGATGGCAAGCGTGCCAGCGTTCGTCTGGAAAGTGCTGAGCCGATTCTGTCGCCGGCCTGGTCGCCAGATGGCCAGAAGCTGGCCTACGTGTCATTCGAGACCGGAAAGCCGGTGATCTTCGTGCACGAACTGAGTTCGGGTAACCGAACCAAGGTGGCGGATTTCCCGGGCCTGAATTCGGCACCCGCCTGGTCCCCGGACGGTGACTCCCTGCTGATGACGCTGTCCAAGGACGGCAACGCTGAAATCTATCGCATGGATCTGGCGAGCCGCAATCTGGAAAAGCTGACGGATCATTGGTCCATCGACACCGAGGGGGTCTGGGATCCGGATGGCAGTGGTATTTTCTTTACCTCTGACCGCTCCGGTGGCCCGCAAATTTACCATATGGAAACCCTGTCCTCGGAGCCGAGACGCGTCACCTTCGGCAGCCGCTACAACGCGCGGCCGAGGGTGGATAGTGAGGGCCGCTTCGTCTACTACGTGCACCAGCGGGAAAGTCAGTTCCACATTGCCCGGACGGATCTCAAGACCGGTGCCGAGACCGTGCTGACCCGGACCGGCTCTGATGAATCACCCAGCCTGTCACCCAATGACCGGATGCTGATTTACGCCACCAAGAAACAGGGCAAAAGCGTACTAACCGTAATTTCTGCCGATGGCGGGGAGGCCTACAGCCTGCCCGCAGCCGTCGGTGAAGTGAGTGATCCTGTCTGGGGACCGTTAACCCCGTGATCCCTGAACACTAGCGGCCAAGACAGGAAAAATTCGTAAACGTTAAACCGAAAACCTGGAATAGAGGATTGTTATCATGCAAATTTCAATGAAAAGCAAAGCATTTGCCGCGTTGTTGTCGGTTGGTCTGATTGCCGGCTGTAGCTCCACCGGTGAGACGATGGAAGGAGAGGGTGCCTATGGCTCCGATGTTGAGCCCGTGGACCAGCAGGGTGGCTCCACGGTGTAGGGTGGCGACGGTCAGGGCGGCGTGTCTTCGTCCGCACTGACTGAAGAAGAGCGTATGGCCGCGCAGCAGCAAGCTGAACAGGAAGCGCTGCGTGAAATCACCACCTTCTACTTTGATTTCGACACTGCGGAAATCAGGCCGGAAGCACGTGACGCATTAGTGGCACATGCCCGTTTCCTGGCCAGCAACCCTGGCCAGAACGTGCGCCTGGAAGGTCATGCCGATGAGCGCGGCACCAAGGAATACAACCTTGCCCTCGGCGAGCGCCGTGCCAACGCGGTTCAGCGTTTTCTGATCGTCAATGGTGCTTCACGGGGACAGATCGAAACCGTAAGCTATGGCGAAGAGAAGCCAGCGGTAATGGGTTCAAGTGAAAGCGCCTGGGCGCAGAACCGTCGCGTGGAACTCGTGTTCGAGTAAATCCAGCCACTACGATCAGGTATGCCCATGAGAAATCGACTCATGGCGACAGTGGCGCTCTCCCTGGCCTTTGGTCATGGGGGGGCTGCCCTGGCGCAGTCTACAACGCCCGCATTCCAGAACAATGGATCGGAAGCCCAGAGAAAGGCCGGCAACAGTCAGGCCACAGCTGAGCTGTTCTATATGATTCAGCAACTGCAGGGCGAGGTCCGGCAACTCCGGGGTGAAGTTGAAGAGCAGCGGCACCAGATCTCTCGTTTGCAGGAACAGGCCAAAGACCGGTATATCGATCTTGATCAGCGCATTCTTGATCTGACAGAGAAGGTCGCCGAGAATACTCAGGCGTCATCTGCAAACCCGGCAATGTCCGGGAGCAGCGAAGTTGCTCCGGCACCTGCCACACGGACCTACCGTCAACCCGGTCCGGAGGAACTCAAAGCCTATAACGAAATCCAGGACCTGATCCAGAACCAGAAGAAGTACGACCAGGCCATCTCCCGGCTGTATGAGTTTATTGACACTTACCCTGAAGGCGATCTGACGGTCAATGCCTATTACTGGCTGGGAGAGGTGTATCTCGTAAAGCCCCAACTGGAACAGGCTCGTCAGGCCTTTACCATCGTTGCCACCAGGTATGAGGATCACCGCAAGGCGCCGGATGCGAAGTACAAGCTGGGCGTGACGTTAAGCAGGCTGGGCGAGAAGGCAGACGCAAAAAAACAGATGCAGGCAGTTATTCAGCAGTATCCCTCAAGCGGCGCAGCCGACCTGGCCAGAAAGTTTCTGGAGTCTGGTCAGAGCTGATGTACCGTCTGAGCAAATGTTGAGAAACCTGAGAAATAGGGGTTGATCGACGCCGAAAAATCATTACTATATGCGCCTCGTTTGGGTCGTTAGCTCAGTTGGTAGAGCAGTTGGCTTTTAACCAATTGGTCGAAGGTTCGAATCCTTCACGACCCACCAAATTCCAGATACCTGAGCGGGGCTGAGCCGCGTGGGTATCGATCAGGGTCGCAGGCGCTGGTCAGCTTTCAGGGTCGTTAGCTCAGTTGGTAGAGCAGTTGGCTTTTAACCAATTGGTCGAAGGTTCGAATCCTTCACGACCCACCATATAACAGAGCCCCGCGTGGGTTTTGAAAAAAAGAGCCTCCGGGCTCTTTTTTTTTGCGTATACGATATTACCTAGGATGACAGGCATCATGAAATCAGGCCCCGAGGTGATATACTTCGGGGGTTCCGCAGTGACACAGAGAGCATGTAATGACCCACGCTGAAAATCGAATCCTGGTTCAGGAGCATCTCGCTCATCAGGCGGAGCCGAAGCCGCTGAGCGCCGCAGAAAAAGCGGATCTCGAGGCCCGGATCAAAACCGTCCTGAAGGAAAAGGATGCCGTACTGGTGGCGCATTACTATACCGATCCGGATATCCAGCGTCTGGCGGAGGAGACCGGCGGCTGCGTTGCGGATTCCCTGGAGATGGCCCGTTTTGGCAACCAGCATCCGGCGTCGACGGTGGTGGTGGCTGGCGTTCGCTTCATGGGGGAGACTGCAAAAATCCTCAACCCCGAGAAGCGGGTGCTGATGCCGACGCTGGAGGCAACCTGCTCACTGGATGTCGGCTGCCCGCCGGATGAGTTCGCGGCGTTCTGTGATCAGCACAGCGACCGTACGGTGGTGGTATATGCCAATACCTCGGCGGCGGTCAAGGCCAGGGCGGATTGGGTGGTCACTTCCAGTTGTGCCCAGGCCATTGTGGAGGATCTGGATGCCCGCGGAGAGAAGATTCTCTGGGCACCTGACAAGCACCTTGGGCACTACGTGCAGAAGACCACAGGTGCCGACATGGTGCTGTGGGATGGTTCCTGCATCGTTCACGAAGAGTTCAAGTTCCGCGGCCTGGAAGATCTCAAGGCGCTGTACCCGGACGCCGCTGTTCTGGTGCACCCGGAATCTCCGGATGCGGTCGTGGAAATGGCCGATGTGGTGGGTTCAACGTCACAGTTGATTCACGCGGTGCAGACCCTGCCCAATCAGGTGTTTATTGTGGCCACCGATAACGGCATTTTCTACAAGATGCAGCAACTGGCCCCGAACAAAACCCTGATTGAGGCGCCCACCGCGGGTAACGGCGCCACCTGCCGCAGCTGCGCCCACTGCCCGTGGATGGCCATGAACGGGTTGGAGAACCTGCTCCATGTACTGGAGCAGGGCGATCAGGAGGTTTTCGTGGACGACGCGCTCCGCGAACGCGCCCTGAAGCCGCTGCAGCGGATGCTGGATTTCACCGCCGGCATGAACCTCAAGGCCGCTGGCAACGCCTGACGCACCTAGCGTCAGCCGTTGCGCTGGGCCCGGAGGCGGTTGGTGATTTCGGCCAGTCGCTCCGACACCACCTGGCGTTCCGCCGATCCCGCCGGCAGCTTTTCCTGGGCCTGTCTGAGCTGCCGCTGGGCGGCTTCAAGGTCACCCATCAGGGCGTCGTATTCGGCCCTGGCCCGGTGTACGCCAACAATGTTTCTCGCCATGCCTTCCGCCTCGGCCAGACGGAGCCAGAGATGTTCCTGGGCCGGCATTTGCCGGGTCAGTTCCCGTAAACGCCCGGCGGCCACCGCGCCGTTGCCAGCAGCGATCTCCACATCCACCAGGGTTGATGTGATGGGGTAGTTGCCCGGGTTGCGCGCCAGGGCATCCAGCATCAGGGTGCGGGCGGCGTCCAGTTGCTTCTGTTCAATCAGGATTTCCGCCAGGGTGACCTGGAAGGTGATGCGCTGTGGATTGGTGGCGAGCAACTCCCGGATCAGCGTTTCTGCCTTGCTCAGCTGTCCGTTCCTCAGATAGGCCACGGCCAGCCCGTAGCGGATGGCGTCGTGATGTTCCGCATCCGGGCGGTTCAGGTAGGCTTCAAAGGTTTTCACGGCCAGCTCGGGGGACGCGGCGTAGTGCACCTGGAGACGGCTGCGGATCAGGTGGTATTCCTGGCTATCCCGAATGGTTTGATCCGGGTACTGTTCGGCCCGGTTGCGGGTATCGGCAACCCGGCTCTGCGTGAGGGGGTGCGTAGACAGATATTCGGGCACCTGATTACCCTGCAGCCGGTTCTGCCGCATCATGATTTCAAACATCTGGGGCATGCCACGGGGGTCCATGCCAGCGGTGGCCAGGATCTCCAGGCCCACCCGGTCCGCTTCCTGTTCGTGGGCCCGGCTGTACGCCAGCATGTTCTGAACCGCCAACGCCTGGGTGCCGGCAATGGCGGCAATGCCGATGTCAGACTGGGTGACGGCCGATAGCACGATGCCGGCAATCATGCCGGCGATGGTCAGGGGTGTACTGGCTTCCTGCTGATCGAGGCGCCGGGCAAAATGGCGTTGGCTGAGGTGTGCCAGTTCGTGCGCCAGCACCGACGCAAATTGCTGCTCGGTTGCCGCGTTCAGAAATAGCCCGCCGTTGACACCCACAATGCCTCCCGGCACGGCAAAGGCGTTAATGGCCGGGCTGTCGATCAGGACCAGGGTAAGATCACGGTCCTGGAGCGGGGCGTAAGGCACCAGCCGATAGAGGACTGCATTCAGGTAATCGTACACCAGCGGATCGGTAATCCTGGGCGAGGACCGGCGAATGGAAATCATCACCTGTTGCCCGATTTCGGACTCCTGCTGGCCCGAGATCAGGCCGCCGCCACTGCCACCAATGCTGGGCAGCGAGGCTTCCTGGGCCTGCGCAGCGCTGGTCATGGTTGCCCAGAACAGAAAGCCTGCCATCAGCAAGTTTGGCAGGGCGGGTAACCGGGTCGGTAACATCGTCATTGGTTGCTGTGTGCCTTTTGTTTGAACCGTCGGTTGGACAGCGGGTTACAATAGAAGGTCCTGAACGCCTTAAGAAAGTTCCGAGCACCCGATTCACAAGTCTTGTGATGCAATGCATTATGACTGTCGGCATAATGCCTGCCAATGACATCCACTGATCACCACCGGGAGCATGCACCATCACCATGGCTGACCGAACACTGGACGCATCCGGGCTTCAATGCCCGATGCCGTTGCTGAAAACCAAGCTGGAGCTCAACAATATGTTGCCCGGCGAAGAGCTGGAGGTGATCGCCACCGATGCCGGCTCCGCCAGAGACATACCAGCATTTCTCTCGTTGTCCCGGCACCATCTGATCCGCTCCTCGGAGGTCAGTGGTCAGTTTCGCTTTGTGATAAAGTGCGGCGGTTAAACTCTCGGAGTCGTTGATGGTACGAATTTTACGCGGTCTTGCGCACAAATACTTTTCAGATGTAGAAGCGGGCATTCTTTTTCTGATTCTGGTAACTGGCACGGTCGTTGTGATCTGGTTCGGTGCCCTGCTTGCACCGGCCATCGCGTCGCTGATCGTTGCTTTTATCCTTCAGGGCCTGGTTACCAAGCTGAACCGCCTTGGGGTGCCGGAATTCGTCTCCATCCTCGGTGTGTTTCTGGTCTTTCTCGGGGTACTGGTTGCCTTTATCTTCGGTCTGTTGCCGCTGATCTGGACTCAGGTCAGCACCCTGGCCGGAGAAGCCCCCCGGATCATTGGCGAGCTTCAGACCTATCTGGAGGTGCTGCCGGAGCAATACCCGCAACTGATTTCCGCGGAGTCCGTAGCAGCAATCTATGAGCAGGTGAATACCGAGGTCGGTCATATGACCCAGTGGCTGGTGTCTTTCTCTCTATCCAGTATTCCGGATCTGGTGGCCTTGCTGATCTATATGGTGCTGGTGCCGATCCTGGTGTTCTTTTTTCTCAAGGACCGGGAAGTGCTGCTCGGCTCCATTTCCCGGCTGTTGCCGCCTCAGCGCCCGATGATGTTGCGCATCTGGCATGAGGTAAATCTGCAGTGCGCGAATTATGTGCGTGGCAAGGCCCTTGAGATCCTCATTGTCGGCGGGACGACATACATCGCCTTCAAGTTCCTGGGTATGCCCTACGCGGCCTTGTTGTCGCTGCTGGTTGGTCTCAGTGTCGTTATTCCATACATCGGTGCAGCGGTTGTGACCGTTCCGGTGGCCGTGATTGCCCTGTTCGCCTTTGGCTGGGGCAGTCACTTCATCTGGGTGATGGTGGTATACGGCATTATTCAGGCCCTGGATGGCAACGTCCTGGTGCCTTTATTGTTCTCGGAAGTCAACAACCTGCACCCGGTGGCCATTATCGTTGCGGTGCTGTTTTTTGGTGGCATCTGGGGGCTTTGGGGCGTGTTTTTTGCTATCCCTCTGGCAACCATGCTCAAGGCGGTGTTTGCGGCCTGGCCGGTGAAGGACGCGATGCCTCCACCGGATGCCGGGCGGGCGTAACCGGGCTGCGGGCGTGTGGCGGGGCTAGAGCCCCCGCACCGCGTCAAGCACCTCGTCGGCGTGGCCGTTCACTTTAACGCCACGCCATTCCTTCCGGAGAATGCCATGGCGATCGATCAGGAACGTGCTGCGATCGATGCCCATGTACTCCTTGCCGTAAAGCTTTTTCAGCCGAATGACGTCGAACAGCTTGCACAGCGTCTCGTCTTTGTCTGAAATCAGGTGAAACGGGAATTCGTGTTTCGCGCGGAAGTTCTCATGGGCCCGGAGTCCGTCCCGGGAGATGCCGAATATGACGGTGTCCAGGGCCTCGAACTGATCCATGCGGTCACGAAAATTCTGGCCCTCGGTGGTGCAGCCGGGGGTGTTGTCTTTCGGGTAGAAATAGAGCACCACATGTTTTCCACGCAGAGCGCTCAGTTGCACGGTCTGGTCGCCGGTGGCGGGGGCTTCAAAAGCGGGTACGGTGTGGTTCAGTTCCACGGATGGCATGACATCTCCTTTAATTCCCTTGTGTCAGTTCGTGCCCAACATTACCATATCGGTTTTATTCGGACGGAGCTTTTATGATAACGGGTAGCCTTGTCGCACTGGTCACACCCATGCATCCAAACGGTGACGTTCACTGGGAGGATCTGGATAAGCTGGTGGACTTTCATCTGGACAACGGCACACACGGTATTGTGGCTGTGGGGACCACCGGCGAATCGGCAACACTGGACCCGAAAGAGCACTGCCGGGTGATCGGTCATATTATCAAGCGGGTTAATGGCCGTATTCCGGTGATCGCCGGTACCGGGGGCAACAGTACGCGTGAAGCTATTGAGCTGACCTCTGAAGCGCACAAGCTGGGCGCGGATGCCTGCCTGCTGGTGGTGCCGTACTACAACAAGCCGACCCAGGAAGGCCTTTACCGCCACTTCAAAGCCATTGCCGAAGCCGTGCCCGGCATGAGCCAGATGCTGTACAACGTTCCCGGGCGCACGGCCTGTGACATGTTGAATGAGACGGTACTGCGGCTGGCGGACATTCCCAACATTGTCGGCATCAAGGATGCCACCGGCAACATCCCCCGGGGTGCCGAGTTGATTGAGGCACTGGCGGGGCGCCTGGCGGTGTATTCCGGTGATGACGCCACGGCGGCTGACCTGATGCTGGCCGGGGCCAAGGGTAATGTGTCGGTGACCGCCAATGTGGCGCCGAAAGCCATGGCCCAGTTGTGTGAAGCCGCCGTTGCCGGGCAACGCGAGGAGACCGCACGCCTGAACGAGTTGCTGATGCCGCTCAATCGCAAGCTTTTCCTGGAAGCCAATCCGATTCCGGTCAAGTGGGCGCTGAATCGCATGGGGATGATTGGCGAGGGCATCCGCCTGCCACTCACGCCGCTCAGCGAGAAATTCCACGCTGAGGTGGAAGATGCATTGAAAGCCTCAGGTGTACTCTGAGTTTACTGACATTGTCCCCGACCCGGAGTAACCCGATGCAGGTTCCTGCAAGAACCGGTAGTACCCTGTTGTCCAGACCCGTGCCGTTCCTTGCCTCGCTGTTGCTGGCGGTGGCGGTTTCGGGCTGCAGTTTCATTGACGACCGCTCCGAGCGCTACGTCAACGCCACCGAAGGAGAGCCACTGGAATTGCCTGAGAGCGCCAACCCGGAGCGGTTTGACCAGGCCATGCCCATTCGTGACATTGTCTCCGCCGATGCCAGCAAGCTGTATCCGTCCGACATTCCACGCCCGCCTGATATGACCTCGGAAATTCTCGAGGAAAACTACGTAATTGAAGAGTTGGATGGCCGGGCCTGGCTGCTGGTCAATGATGTACCCGGTCGAATCTGGCCATCCGTGACCGCCTACATGAACGACCGGGGCCTGGGTGTCGCCTACGACAGCCCGCAGTTGGGCCTGTTGCAGAGTGAACTGGCCAATTTCAGCAAGCGGGCACGACAGGTGCTGGAATTACCTGATAATCCTTCCGGGGCGGTGCCGAATGTGGTTCTCCAGGTGCGGATGGCCCCCGGCGTGCGCCGGAAGACCACCGAGATCCAGGTGCGCAAACTGAGTTCTGCGGAGAGTCCAGAAGAGCTGGTGCCCTGGCAGGCCGTCACCGATCCGTCCGAGCAGGAACTGGCCCTGCGGAAGCGCCTGTTGGCCGATATGGGTGAGTATCTCAAAGCCCGGGAAGAGAGCAAGAGCATCTCCCGCGCGGCTTCTGTGATGACCACGAAACCACTGGTTAAGCTGATATCCGAGAATGACCAGGCCATCGCTATCCGTATGGACCTCGATTTTGGCCGCTCCTGGGCCGAAGTGAGCCGTGCGCTGTCAGAATCCGGAATGGGGGTGGTTGATCTCAACCGGAGTGAAGGCTGGTTCTATGTCGACTTCCGCACTGCCGACGAGCGTGATACCGGCTGGTTTGACTGGTTCAGCGACGCTGAAAAGCCGGTTCACACCCACACACTCACCCTGACTGAACGAGACGATGTGATTGTGGTCACCGCCGAGCGCCAGGAGCGCTATCAGGGCGAGCACACCAGCGCCGACATGCTGTCACAACTGTTCGATTATCTATACTGACTCAGAGGAGGCACCGCGCGAGCGGTGCTTCACGCCGGAGACTTTCCATGGAAAAACGAGAAGAACTCTACGCGGGTAAGGCCAAATCCGTTTATCGTACCGACGATCCGGAACGATTTGTGCTGGTATTTCGTGATGATACTTCAGCCTTTGATGGCGAAAAGAAAGAGCAACTGAACCGCAAGGGAATGGTGAACAACAAGTTCAACGCGTTCATCATGGAGCAACTGGAAGCCGCCGGTGTGCCCACGCACTTCGAAGGCCTGCTGTCGGACACCGAATCCCTGGTCAAGAAGCTGGATATGATTCCGGTGGAGTGTGTGGTTCGTAATGTCTCGGCCGGCAGCCTGTGTCGCCGGCTCGGTGTGGAGGAGGGCAAGACGCTGACGCCACCGACCTTCGAGTTGTTCCTGAAGAACGATGCGTTGCACGACCCCATGATCAACGAATCGCTCGCGGTCAGTTTTGGCTGGGCCAGCGCCACCGAGCTGACACGAATGAAAGAGCTCACCTACCAGGTGAACGACGTATTGAAAGCCCTGTTTGATGACGCCGGCATGTTGCTGGTGGATTACAAACTGGAGTTTGGTCGCAGCGGTGGCCAGATTGTTCTGGGCGATGAGTTCAGCCCGGACGGCTGCCGGATCTGGGACAAGGACACCCGGAAAAAGATGGACAAGGACCGTTTCCGCCAGGGTCTTGGGGATGTCATCGAGACCTACGAGGAAGTCGGACGCCGCCTGGGTATCCAGTTCGACTGACAATGAACGACAAGAACGGAAAAGGTGATATATGCGTAAATTGATGGTCGCCGTCGGCGGCAGTCTGGTACTGGCCACGCCGCTGGCGCAGGCCGACGTTCTCGGGCTCGGTGCCAGCGTCAGTTACTGGGATTCTGAACTGACTGGCCAAGCCGCCGATAATGGACAGCAGGTGGATGTCGAAAACGATCTGAACCTTGAGAACGAGTCCAACGCCAACGCATCGCTGTATTTCGAGCACCCGGTGCCGGTGCTGCCGAATGTGCGGTTGAGCTATACACTGATCCAGCAGAGCGGACGTGGTGAGCTGGGCGCGGATTTCGGGGGTATCGATTTTAACAGCGGTGCCGATGTCCAGTCCGATCTGGATCTCGAACAGCTGGATCTGACGCTCTATTACGAAGTTCTGGATAACTGGGTCAACCTGGATCTGGGTCTGACGGCCCGTGATTTGTCCGGCGAACTGCTGGTTCGTCAAGTTGGTAGCTCCGCAGTCAATAAAACCACCGTGGATGCGGTAATCCCCATGGGCTACGTCGCTGCCCGCTTTGACCTGCCGCTGACCGGCGCCTCGTTGGGCGCGGAAGGCAATTTCGTCAGCTACAGTGGTGACTCCGTGCACGATTTCAACGCCTACGGCCAGTTTGAAATGGCCATGGTGCAGTTCCGCGCTGGCTACCGTCAGATGTCCATTGATTACGAAGACAGCAACGATCGCCTCGACGTCGAGATTGACGGGCCCTTTGTCAGTGCCGGCGTGGCATTCTAGGGAGCGTGTTCGTTGAAGATTCTGGTCACGGGTACCGCCGGCTTCATTGGTGCAGCGCTTGCCCACCGCCTGTTGGCACGAGGCGATGAGGTAGTAGGCGTTGACAACGTCAACGACTACTACGATGTGAGCCTCAAGGAAGCCCGGCTGGCCCGGCTGACGGGCAGTGCCGGATTTACGGAAATCCGCCGGAACGTGGCGGATCGAGACGCCATGGCGGCGCTGTTCGAGGAACACAAACCCGAGCGCGTCGTGCATCTGGCGGCCCAGGCGGGCGTCCGGTATTCACTTGAGAACCCGAACGCCTATGTTGACGCCAACCTGGTCGGCTTCATGAACATCCTTGAAGGGTGTCGCCATCATCAGGTCAGGCACCTCGTTTATGCCTCAAGCAGCTCGGTCTATGGCGCCAACGAAACCATGCCGTTTTCGGTACACGACAACGTGGACCACCCCCTGAGTCTGTACGCCGCCTCCAAGAAAGCCAACGAGCTGATGGCTCACACCTACAGCCATCTGTACAACCTGCCCACCACCGGACTGCGCTTCTTCACCGTGTACGGCCCCTGGGGCCGGCCGGATATGGCGCTGTTTATCTTTACCCGCAAGATCCTGGCCGGTGAGCCCATCGATGTGTTCAATCACGGCCACCACAAGCGCGATTTCACCTACATCGACGATATTGTTGAGGGCGTGGTACGCACACTGGACCGGGTTGCGACACCGAATCCTGACTGGAGCGGTGCGCACCCTGATCCCGGGACCGGGAAAGGACCCTACCGGATCTACAATATCGGCAGCAACAACCCGATGGAGCTGTCCCGGTTTATCGAGATCATCGAAGAACGGGTGGGACGGAAAGCCCGGAAGAACCTGTTGCCGATGCAGCCCGGGGACGTGCCTGCGACCTTTGCCAATGTTGATGACCTGATTGCTGATGTGGGCTACAAGCCTGAGACCACGGTGGAAGAGGGGATTGCCCGGTTTGTCGACTGGTATCGGGACTTCTATCAGGTGTAATGGCCGGTTACTGACGCATTAAAAAAGCCGCTGAGGGGATCCCTGAGCGGCTTTTTTGTGTTCTCTGGCAGGAATGGTAGGACCAGGCAGATTTGAACTGCCGACCTCTGCCATGTCAAGGCAGCGCTCTAACCAACTGAGCTATGGTCCTGTCCTGCAACGGGGACGAAATATACTGATTCCGCCGTTTATGGTCAACCATTTTTATGCGCTTTTCCGGTTTCGCAGCCAGGTCTTCAGTGCCCGGCTGAGCGCACCCCAACGGTTCACCAGCAGGGCGGCAAAGATCAGCCCGCAGCCGGCCAGTTGCAGGCCGGTCATGCTTTCCCCAAACCAGCCGGCCGCGAACAGGGCGACCCATACCGGCTCCAGCACCAGAATCACCACCCCGTGGCTGTGAACGGACAGGCTCTGGGCGTAGGTTTGTAGCAGAAAGCGGCCAGCGGTGCCGACAATAGCGCTGGCCAGTACCCACCACACCAACAGCGCTGGCGGATCGAAAAAGGTCGGTTGCCACGGCTCCAGCACCAGGGATTCCAGGAGGGTTACCAGGCCGACGGTTAGCAGGGTCAGGGCCGTCAGCGGCAGCGCCGGAATGCGCTGTTTCTCAACGGATTCACCGCGACGGTTGACGAACGTTCGCTGATTGGCCGCGCGCGTGTTGAGGTTGAAGTACAGCGCGAAAATGCTGGCTGCGGCCACGAAAAACAGTTGCCCCGGTTCGGGCTGGAAGCCGTTACGCAGGGATAGCAGGGCGAGGCCGGCCACCGCAATGGGGATCGCAAGCCAGGTGCTCGCCGGCTGGGCTTCCTTGAACATCAGCCGGGCGATGATCGGAACGATGACCACCCCGAGGCTGGTCAGAAACGCGCCTTCGCCCATGCTGGAGATATAAAACAGTCCCATCACCCACAAGCTCATGGCAACACCGAACACCATCCCGACCGCCACGGCACGTCGCACCTGGTCAAAGCTCAGGCGCCGAAGGGGACGGTAAGCGATCAGTGCCAGGACCAGCCCGGAAATCAGGAAACGGACGGCCATGAACAACAGGGGCGGCATCAGCAGAACCGCTTCCTTGGAAAACATCCAACTGATGGCGGCCATCAGGGTAACCACCACCAGGAACAGATCGGATTTGTGGGCGTCGGACATGGGATAACCGGATTTGCTGGGGAGTGGACTTGCCAGTGAGTCAGATAATGTATAGTTTGCGAACTAAAAAGGAAAGGCGCATCAATAGCTGGCAGGTGGGCAGGCTCGTCCGTGAGCCAGAAATTATTCCATTTAATCAGTCAGTTAGTGTGATCAGTTGTTGAGCGTGGAGTAGACCAAAGTCGACATGTCGGTCTGGTCCGAGCCCGGCACTTCGATGTAGCGGTCGCCCGATCCCCAGAACTGCCACCAGGGCCGCTGGGTATAGCTTCTGCTGGCGAAATCCACTCTCAGGCCATTGAGTGTGGTGTTGTTCACCACCGGCACCGAGAGATTGCCGGTTTCGGTGCCCAGCACGCCGCTGTGGGTGACGCCTTCGTTCATCAGGATGGGGTAGTGGTTGTAGTAGAGCCCATCGGGCCCGTTCTGGCCGGTGACTTTGCCTGCGAGGCTGATGGTGTTGGAGCAGGAATCAATGCCCTCCGCCGTGGTGGCGCCGCACGCCGAATGGGTGGGTACCACGCCATCGTCGGTACCCGAGATAAACGGTTTGGTGATGCCACCATAGGAGGAGCCGCCGGCGACAAAGCGCAACCTCGGGATTGCCTTGGGGCTGACGGCCAGGTTCCTGGCCGCATTGGTTTGCAGGTCGTTGACCACACCGAGTTTGCCCGGTTCCGGCTCAATGCCGGTAAAGGCTTCCACGGCGGCGCGCAGCGGCCAGTTGTACCAGCTGTCGTTGTAGGCCAGGCTCATGGCCAGGTCGGCGAGTTCGGTACCGCCACCCGCCCCGGAATAGTCAATGCTGGCCAGGATCCTCAGCGGTGCCAGACCCTCCGCCTGGAGCCAGCGGGCCTGGTTTTCCAGGAGGTACCGGGTCACCAGGTCACCGGTGGAGTGTGACACCAC
>CBIHLH010000047.1:0-26286 GCA_966210405.1 uncultured Marinobacter sp. | reverse complement strand
CTTCCGCCGCCTTCTGTACCAGTTCGGCATCCGCGAGGAAAGGCCGGGCCATGGACACCATGTCGGCGTCGCCATCGGCCAGAATCTTTTCCGCCACCTCGGGCATGTTGATACGGTTGGTCGTGACCAGAGGAATACCGACCTCGCCCTTGAGCCGGGCGGTGACCTTGGTGAAAGCGCCCCTCGGCACCGACGTGGCAATCGTCGGCACCCGGGCTTCGTGCCAGCCGATGCCAGTATTGATGATGGTGGCACCGGCCTTCTCGATTTCCTTCGCCAGGTGCACCACTTCGTCCCAGGTGCTGCCATCTTCGATCAGATCCAGCATGGACAATCGATAGATCAGGATGAAATCCGACCCGACCTGTTCACGTACACGGCGGACAATTTCAATGGGCAGGCGTATACGATTCTCATAGCTGCCGCCCCAGCCATCGGTTCGGTGGTTGGTGTGGGAGACAATAAACTGGTTGATGAAGTAGCCTTCGGAGCCCATGATTTCGACGCCGTCGTAACCCGCTCGCCGGGCCAGTACCGCACAGTCCGCATAATCCTGGATCTGCTTCTCAATGCCGGCCTCATCGAGCGCTTTCGGGGTGAAGGGGTTAATCGGCGCCTGGATGGCAGACGGCGCTACCAGTTGCGGCGAATACGCGTAACGACCCGCGTGCAGGATCTGCATGCAGATCTTGCCATCCGCCTCATGAACCGCACGGGTAATGACGCTGTGCCTCTCCACTTCCTCGTCGTTGGTCATCTTGGCGGCGTGTTGAAAGACACCACCTTCCACGTTCGGGGCGATGCCACCGGTCACGATCAGGCCGGCACCACCCCGCGCCCGCTCGGCGTAGAAGGCCGCGAGCCGCTCAAAGCCGTTTTTTGCTTCTTCCAGGCCGGTGTGCATGGAGCCCATCAGGGTGCGGTTACGCAGCCTGGTAAAACCAAGATCCAGTGGTTCCAACAGGTTCGGGTATTTGTTTACGCCGGGGGTCGCAGTCGTCATCGTCAGTCACCTCATCGTTATCGGTGGCGAGCCTCGGTGGGCCCACTCGTCGTTGAGCATCAAAATACCGGGACGGGTTGCGCTCAACAATATCCTTGAATTACATTCTATTATCCTCAGATAACATGTCCGACAAGAGCCCATGACAACACCGACACCACCGGAGCAACGCTCACGCAATGCACTTGGCAATATCAGCGTGCTGTACGTGTCAGCCCTGTTGCGGGCAGCCGCTGCCGAAGGGGCCGATGCCGACGCCCTCGCGGCGCGCTTTCAACTGGACAGATCGGCGCTGGCCTCCCCTGCCGCCCGCATCAGCATTCCCCGGTTCATGAGGCTTGGCCATGCCGCCATTACGGACACCGGCAACCGGGCACTGGGGCTCCGGATGGGAGCGCTTTCCCGCCCCGTGGATGCCGGCATCGCCGGGCTGGCCGGGGCAACCGCCGAAACGGCGGGAGATGCCATGGCCACGCTTATCCGCTACGCCCTGCTGACCAGTCAGAACAGCCGGGGTGCCCCCTCAGTCAATCCGGAACGACGCGAAGCCCGGTTCTACTCCATCCGCCCCTACAATGGTTTCAACTATTTTGTGGTGGATTCGGTTCTGGCAGCCTGGACCCAGTTCCTGCGAACCGTGACCGGCCGCTACGAGGTGCTGGAAAACATCAGCATCGAGTACCCGTCCATTGGTCTGGACGACCAGTTCGAAGCCTGGTTCCGGTGTCCGGTGCACTTCGGCGCCCGCTCAAACCACCTGACCATCAAGCAATCCGTCTGGGAACAGGCCAGCCAGGAAGCGCAGCCCGCCATGCACGAGAAACTGACCCAACTCTGTGAACGGGAATGGCAACAACTGCGGCGGGGGTGGACAACAGCGGACCGGGTGAAGCATTTGCTCACGCCGCTGTTTCAGGGTGAAACTCCGAGCCTGGAAACCATAGCGACAAAGCTGGGCATGACACCCTGGACCCTGCAAAGACACCTGGCGGCCGAGGGCAGCGGGTTCCGGGAACTGGTCGACGACACACGCAGGCAACTGGCCCGGGATTATATCCGGGAGACCAGCGCTTCACTGGCGGAAATTGCCTGGTTACTGGGCTTTGCCAATCCAGCGGCATTTCACAAGGCGTACCGGCGCTGGTTCGGAGAAAGTCCTGGTGAACATCGGAAAATATTGAAAACGGGTAGCAAAAACGGGTAATGCGGAGAGAGAAAAAGAAATGGCGGAGCGGACGGGACTCGAACCCGCGACCCCCGGCGTGACAGGCCGGTATTCTAACCAGCTGAACTACCGCTCCGCGTAGGTCATCATCTTTACCTGTACAGACGGTGCCTGATCAGGTGGCGCAGCCAAGGGTGTGACTGCTCGGTGACAACGAGGGCGCATTATAAAGAGGCGCCCCGCCATGTCAACGCTTTTCCTGAAAAAATTCCGCAAAGCAGACGATTACATGGCATCGACCATGGCGTCTTTGCCCTGGGCCGTTTTGCGATACTCAATGGGTGTCATGGCCGACCAGCGCTTGAATGCCCGGTAAAATGTACTGGGTTCGGAAAAACCGGTCAGATAGACAATTTCGTCAATGGATTCATCGGTGGTCGCCAGCAACTGCCGGGCCAGACGGTAGCGGAAATCCGCCAGCACCTGATTAAAGCTGGTTTCTGCCTCGGTCAGACGGGTGCGCAGGGTTCTCGGCTTGATACCCAGACGCTCGGCGACGGCATCCAGGGTCACCTCACCGCTGTCCAGCAGCTCGGCGACAATACGCTCAACCTGGCCCACGATGTCTTTTTTCTCCAGGCGCGCCACCTGCTCGCTGGCAAAGCGCTCGTGCAGATCCAGCAGTTCAGGCTCCGCATGGGGCGAAGCGTGGGACAGCATGCCAACCGGAAAGTACAGGCGGTTCTCCTCGGCCCCGAAAACAACGTCGCAACCGAGTACCTCCCGCACATGATCCTGGCCGTCCGACCGCTCGTGCTCAAATTCGATCCGCGACGGCGCAAAGGTATCGTCGGTAATGGATCGGAAGAAGGTGATCAATCCCAACACAAAGCATTCATTGAAGTGCCGCAGACGTCTGACATCGTCAGAAGCGGCATCCAGGACCATGCAGGCTTCCTCCCCTTCGATGAAAAAGTCGGTATTGGCGGCATCGCTGAGCAGGCGCTGGTAATTCTGGGCCCGGCGCAGTCCCTCGCCGAAGGTCGGGCTGCTTAGAAACAGGTATTCCAGAACCTGGCCCTTGTAGGCGGGCAACAACTGGCCGAGATGAAGCCCGACGTCGGGATCGCCGGCAACGTCCTCAAGTGCCTGCCAGAAATACATCTGAGCACTATGGGGCGTGCGAAGCTGCTCGGTGTAGACATAGTTTTCGTCGATGCCCAACCGGCTGAACACAGCCTTGGTATCAATGTTCTTCTTTTTCATCGCCTCATAGATCAGGCGTAACATCACTCCCGCGTCACGAAGTTCCTGCATAAGATCCCGCTTTTTATTTATTGGACTACCTTTGACCCACCGGACGGTTGTCGGGGCACACCAAGTCAATGCCTCGCCTGGCCGGGTTTGCCAGACTATCAGACTATCGTCTTAGATTAGAGCATATCAGGCCACAGCGACACCGTTGTACCAGATTGTAAGAAAAACCGGCACTTCGGTAAGCAACGTTCTACGCTCCATAAACGATGCAGACACCCAGGGAATGAGTTGCATGTCAGATACCCAGATCTATCACAAACAGCCTCCCGCGCTGTTGCCACTGTATGGCAAAGCCCTGCTGCCCAAATCCGGGGCAAATCGGGGGGAACCTTCTATACCAGGGCTCGCCGCCTGCATTCTGGGCGTCAGCACCGGTAACAGCTCGCTGGAACGTTACCGATCACTGTGCGGGTTTGCTCGCGGACACCGGCTGCCGGTGACCTGGCCGCACATTCTGGCCTTTCCCCTGCACCTGAAGTTACTCACCGACCCGGCCTTCCCGCTGCCACTGCTGGGGCTGGTACACCTGCGCAACCAGATTACCCAGCACCGGGCGATCGGCGCCGGCGAAATGCTGGACATCGCTGTGCGACTGGATAACCAGAGCAACACCGACCGGGGCATCGAATTCGATCTGATCACCGAAGCCCGCTCGGCCGGCGCGCTGATCTGGGAGGAGGCCAGCACCAACCTGTTCCGGCAACCGCAAGGCGCTGGCAAACCGCCAGGCAGCAAGGCCCCGCCACCCGAGCTGGCGCGCTACCCCAACACCCTGAACCTCACAGCTGCGGAATCCATCGGTCGCCAGTACGCCAGGGTGTCCGGAGACCGAAACCCGATCCACATGCATGCCCTGAGCGCCAAAGCCTTTGGTTTCCCAAAGGCGATTGCCCACGGCATGTGGACCAAGGCCCACGCCCTGGCGCTTCTGGAGCAACAGGCCGGCTGGCAAACCGATGCATTCAGGGTGAGTTGCCAGTTCAAGAAACCCCTGTTTCTGCCGGGCACCGCCCAGCTGAACTGGCAGACAGGAAACGACGGGTGGGCGTACCAGGTGCTGAACGCCCAGGGCGATGCGCCTCACCTCAGCGGGCGCATCGAGTGGCTCTAATCCGGAGTCTCGTCCGGGGCGCAGGGTGCGCCCTGTGATCCGGCTATGGGCAGGGTAAAGAAGAAGCGGGCACCCCCATCGTCCGGGCGCTCAAAACCGATATCGCCGTCTTGCGCCTGGATCAGGGAACGGCAGGTTGGCAATCCGATGCCCATGCCATCTTCCTTGGTGGTGAAAAACGGCAGGAACAGTTTGTCTTCGGCATCCTCGGGCAACCCGATGCCATGATCTCGCACCTCGACCCGCACGCAGCTCTCTCCGGAGCGGCAGGCACTGACCTCCACCGGTGCCGATGACTCAGCACTCCGGGTGGCTTCCAGTGCGTTACGGATGAGGTTGAGGGCAACCTGCTGCACCTGGATCGGATCCGCCAGAACCTCCGGCAAATCCTCCGCCAGCGACAGTTCGATGGCGCCTTCGTTGTTGCGCATATCCACTTCCGCGAACTGGCGGGTATCTTCCAGCAGCGTCGCTATCGACAACACTTCCTTTCCGGTGGCGGGCTTTTTCATGAACCGCCGGATCCGCCGGATGATTTCGCTGGCGCGGTGAGACTGCGCTTCAATCTTGTCGAGGGTTTCCCCGAGCAATCCGAGGTCCGGGCTTTCCTTGCCCATCATGCGTTTGGCTACGCGGGCATAATTGGTGATCGCGGTCAGGGGCTGGTTCACTTCGTGAGCAACGCCGGCCGCCATTTCGCCCATGGTGGTCAAGCGGGAGGTGTGGGCCAGCTGCTCACGCTGCTCCTGAACCACCTCACGGGCCTCATCCAGCGCCCGCTCGCTCTCCAGCTCGGCGGTGATGTCGCGAAACACCACCACGGCGCCGTGCAATTCCTCACCATCCAGCTTGGGCGTTGACCGATACTCCGCCGGGAAGCCGGTACCATCGGCCCGCAACATGCGAATATCCCGCTGGTTCTCGGCTGCACCCTGGCGACAGGTTGCCCGGACCGGCAGCGAGTCGGGACAGGCCGATGCCGTAGCGAAGTGGGTCTGGAAGAAATCGCGGCCCACCAGATCCTCGACCGGACACCCGGTGATCCGGGCCGCGGCAGGATTGGCAAACTCAATCACCCCGTTTTCGTCGAGACCGTAAATGCCCTCGGTGATGGCGTTGAGAATGCGAGCCTGGTCACCTTGCAGCTCCCGGTTCCGGGCCTGCAACTCACGCTCCAGGCGGATAACGCTGGCGTGCGTTTTCACCCGCGCAATCACTTCCTGGGACTGGAACGGCTTCGAGATATAGTCGGCGCCACCCAGTGAAAAACCTTTTACCTTGGCCTGCAGATCATCCAGTGCCGAAAGGAACACCACGGCGCAATCCGCCGTCCCGGGATTGGCTTTCAGGCGCTGGCACACCTCATAGCCGTCCATCTCGGGCATCATGATATCGAGCAGGATCACTTCAGGCTGGTGGCGTTGGGCAAGGTCCAGGGCTTTTTCACCTTCATTGGCAATCAGCAGCCGGTAACCTTTGTCTTTCAGGGTCTCGTAGAGGACTTTCAGGTTCTGCGGATTATCGTCCACCAGCAGAACCGTCACCTCGGAATTCTCACTGACAACTTCAGTCATAGAAACAGAGCCGGTTGAAAACGTCACCGTATAATGCCGCTGGCATTACCGGGCGTCGATAAGGTCCTTTACTGACAGGACCATGCGCACCAGGTGAGCAAGCGAGTGGGTGCCCATCTTGTGCATCACCCGGGAGCGGTGGATTTCCACCGTTCGCTGGCTGATTTCCAGCTCAATGGCGATCACCTTGTTGGCCTGGCCGGCGATCATCCGATCCATGATTTCATGCTCCCGGGGCGTCAGGCTCTTGATGCGCCGGATAATCTCCTGCTTTTCGTCCAGGGATTTCCGCTGCTCCAGATCCTGTTCCAGGGCCGCCTCAATTTTCTCCAGCAGGGCCTCTTCACGGTAAGGCTTCTGAATGAAGTCCACGGCGCCCTCTTTCATGGCGTCCACGGCCATGGGCACGTCACCGTGGCCCGTCACGAAAATGATGGGAAGGATGGAGTGCTTGTCGTTCAGCTTTTTCTGCAGCTCCATGCCATCCATGCCGGGCATGCGGATATCCAGCACAATACAACCCGCCATCTTGTCGGAATAATCCTTCAGGAAGGCGTTAGCGCTGTCGTAGGTCTTGACCGGCTTGCCGTCGGATTTCAGCAGCAGCTCCAGGGAATCACGAACCGCCTCGTCATCCTCTACTACAAATACGGTTTGCTGGATATCAGTCATGGGTGTGTTCTCTCCTGTCCGTTTTCTTATCGGGCCGGTCAGTGAATTGACGGGTCCTTGTGTTCGTCACGGGCATGTTCCTGGCGTTCGTGTTCCCGCATTTTTTCGAGCCGTTGCTGGATAATGCCAAAAACGCTCTGCTTCGGGTACCTGCCCTTGTCATCCGCCTTGCCCGCCGGTTTGCCCAACAGCAGCGTGATGGCCTCTTCTACCCGGGACACCGAATACACCGAGAAGCCTCCCCGGCGCACCGCCTGCACCACTTCGCTGTCCAGCATCAGATTCTGGACATTGGTGGCCGGCACGATAACGCCGTGGGTTCCGGTGAGCCCGCCCTTCAACTGGCAGGTCGTGAAAAACCCTTCCACCTTCTCATTCACGCCACCAATAGGCTGCACCTCACCAAACTGGTTTACGGATCCGGTGATGGCCAGGTCCTGTCGCACCGGGATACCGGATAGCGACGACACCAGCGCGCACAACTCCGCCAGGGAAGCGCTGTCACCATCCACTTCCCCGTAGTTCTGCTCAAAGGTGAGGCTCGCAGACAGGTGCATGGGGTCATTCACCGCAAAGTGGGATGCCAGCCAGGAGCTGAGAATCATCACCCCCTTGGAGTGAATATTGCCACCGAGTTTCACATCCCGCTCGATGTCGATCACCGCACCATCCCCATAATAGCAGGTCGCGGTCACCCGGTTCGAAAGCCCGAACTCAAAACCACCGGTGGACAGCACCGACAGCGCATTCACCTGACCAATACAGGTGCCGGTGGTCGATACGAGTGTCGAGCCGTCACGGATGGAATCGTAGAACTGATCACGAATCCGGCTGCTGCGGTATTTGGCGCTCTCCAGCGCGCGTTCGACATGCACATCCTGAATCAGCCGGGCACCGGCCTGCCGGGCCCAGAAATCCGACTCCCGAAGCAGGTTGGCAATATCCGCCGCATGCAGCGACAACCGATCCTGGTGCTCGGCCATACGGGCGCTGTGCTCGATCACCCGGGCAACCGCCTTGCTGGAACAATGCAGGAGGTTCTTTTCACTCACCAGGCTGGCAATGAACTTGGCGTACAGCAACTGGCTGTCATCGGAGCGGTACATCTCGTTCTCGAAGTCCGCCGTTACCCGGAACAGCTCGGCAAATTCGGGGTCGTACTCCTGCAACAGCATCCAGGTCTCACGGTCACCGAACAACACAATCTTGACGTCCAGTGGCACCGCTTCCGGCTCGATGGATATGGTGCCGGAAAGCGTCAGCTCCCGCTCCAGGGAATTGATCTGGATGGACCGGGACCGCAAGGCGCGCTTGAGCCCATCCCAGACAAACGGCTGCTCCAGCACCTTGATGGCATCCATCAGCAGATAGCCACCATTGGCACGATGCAGGCTGCCCGGGCGAATCAGGGAAAAATCGGTAAACACCGTGCCCTTGTAGGTCACATTTTCCACATACCCAAACAGGTTGTGGTAGGTCGGGTTGTCCTCCACCACCACCGGAACCTCATTGGTCTTCTGGTGCACCAGCAGGTTCACCAGGTAACGGCGAGGCATCTTCTTGTCCAGGGAAGCGTAGGCAATGGCGGCCTGCTCCTCGTTGTCGTCCAGGAAGATGTCCAGATTTTCAATCAGATCGGCGCGAATCTGCTTCAGGTACGACACCACATCGGGTAAATCCTTGTACTTTTCCGTCAACTCGTCAATTTGGTGGCCGGAAATGCCCTCCAGGGTTTCCTGGTTCAGCGCCTGCTGCTTGTCGGCGTATTCCTGCTCCCAGTCCGCCAGCTTTCTCAGCGCCTGCCGAAGCTTCTTCTCCAGCCGGTTGATCACCTCTTCAAACTTGTCCCGCTGCTCCTCGGTCAGCGCCTGGAAAGACTCCGCCGTGTGAGGCTCTTTACCGTTCATGGCCACCAGGCGATAGCCGCCGGGTGTGGTGACGGTCAGGCTCACTTTTTTGCGCCGGGCCTGGGCAGCGACCCGCTCCAGTTCATCTTCCTGCTTCTTGCCATACTCATTCTTGAGCTGTTCGGAGCGCTCCAGAAAGCTGTCACTGTCAAACGTCTGCGGAATCACCTTCACCAGGCGGCTCATCAGCTTTTCCAGATCCTGCTTGAGCTCGGTACCCTTACCGGCCGGCAGCTTGAGCAGTTTGGGGATGCGAGGCTCTTCGAAATTGGCCACATAGCACCAGTCATGACTGGCCTGGCCACTGTCCACATGGTGTTCCAGGTAACGCAGCATCATGGTGCGCTTGCCAAGGCCATTCCGGCCCACAGCGTAGACGTTATAGCCCCCGTGGGGCATGGCCAGAGCAAACCGGACGGCTTCCTGGGCACGGTTCTGACCGACGATTTCGGCCAACGGCTCCAGTTGCCTGGTGGTTTTGAATGGCAGATCTTTCAGAACACAGGCTTTATAAAGCTGGTGCAGAGACAGTGACTTCAAGGTTCGGTCCTGTAACAGTTGACGCATTGGCCGGTCATTGTAGATTCTGCGCACCGGTCTGTCGCGTTCGTGACGAAGATTTCCGGGATACGGGAAAGTCGCCGCCATTTTGCTGTGCAGTTCACACTTTTACAGGCGATCATTTTTCACCCAGAAGTCCTGGAACTACACTTCATCCCCCGGCGGGCGAAATACCTGCCCCAGGCCGGCAGACAACAACGACAATACAGCAATGGACGCACCGTATGACGAATGATTCCGCAGATCGCAGAATCAAGGATCGCTATCCGGCCTCCTGCCTGAAGGTTCAACTCCGGGAGCGAGGCTTCTTTGGCCGAAGCCGGCCGGCCCTGCCAGTGAGTTGTCTGGGTCTGAACCGCTATGGCATGGCGGTCTGGTGCCCCCGGCCAGTGGAGCCGGGCGCCCGTCTGTTCATGGACTTCGCGGGCAAATACATCAATGAGTCGAGGGTCGGCGCCCGGGTGGTCAATTGCCAGCCATTCCAGGCTGGCTACCGCATCAGTGTGCAGTTCAGCTATTGCCTGGACAAGAAAGGGTATTCCCGGACGGTGGACAATGCCCTGTCGCGGATAGAAGGTTTCTACAACCGTTTCGCCAGCTGAGCCCTGTTGCGCCGTCAGAACAACCCGGCATCCAGGCTGGCGGCCACATACATCCCCAGTTCCCGGCACTGCGTTTCAAACTCATCCCGGTAATCTCCCCGACAGATCAGGGGGTCCTGAATCCGCTTCCAGCGCAGCCCGGTAGTGATGCTGTCGATGGCCCGGCGGGTACCCGTGCCGTCATGGCCGGCGCGGATGTAGTAAGCAAAGGGCAAGCCCTGGGTTTGCTCCAGGCACGGGTAGTAGCTGCGGTCGAAGAAGTCCTTCAGGGCGCCACTCATATAACCGAGATTTTCCGTGGTGCCGAGAATAATGGCGTCGCAGGCCAGAATGTCGTCAGGCCCGGCATCCAGAGGGGCCAGCACGGTGACTTCAACGTTTTCGATATCGCTATGGCAGGCACCCTGCGCTACGGCATCCCGTAACCTGAGGGTGTTCGGGGAAGGCGCATGGGCAACAATGAGCAACTTCTTTTTGCTGTCCATGGGCCCTCTCCCGGCAATACTTAAAGCAACTCGCCGCTGGCTTCCGCCGGGGCCTCAGCAGCCTCTTTTTTGGAGACCGGCTTCGGCATCAGCTTGTCGCGCACCGCAGCTTCGATTTCGTTGGCAATATCCAGGTTTTCTTCGAGGAATTTGCAGGCATTCGCCTTACCCTGGCCGATCTTGTCGCCCTTGTAGGCGTACCAGGCGCCGGACTTGTCCACGAAGCCTTCTTTCACACCCATGTCGAGCACTTCCGCCATGTGGTAGATGCCCTTGCCGTACATGATCTGGAACTCGGCCTGTTTGAACGGCGGGGAGACCTTGTTCTTGACCACCTTCACCCGGGTTTCGTTACCCACCACTTCATCGCCGTCTTTCACCGAGCCAATGCGGCGAATGTCGAGGCGGACAGAGCAGTAGAATTTCAGCGCGTTACCGCCGGTGGTGGTTTCCGGGCTGCCGAACATAACGCCAATTTTCATGCGGATCTGATTGATGAAGATCAGCAGGCAGTTGGCATGCTTGACGTTACCCGTCAGTTTACGCAGCGCCTGCGACATCAATCGCGCTTGCAGGCCCACGTGGCTGTCGCCCATCTCACCCTCAATTTCCGCTTTCGGGGTCAGCGCTGCCACGGAATCCACAATGATGACGTCCACTGCGTTGGAGCGTACCAGCATGTCAACAATTTCCAGGGCCTGCTCGCCGGTATCCGGCTGCGACACCAGCAGGTCATCCACGTTCACACCCAGTTTTTCGGCGTAGACCGGGTCCAGGGCATGCTCGGCATCAACAAAGGCACAGGTTTTTCCGGCTTTCTGCGCTTCGGCAATCACCTGCAGCGTCAGCGTGGTCTTGCCGGAGCTTTCTGGCCCGTAGATTTCACAGACACGGCCATAAGGCAGGCCACCGATGCCCAGCGCCACGTCCAGGCCAAGGGAACCGGTGGACACCGCAGGAATGGCTTCACGGGGCTGGTCGCCCATTTTCATCACGGCGCCTTTACCGAACTGACGTTCGATCTGGCTCAGTGCTGCGTTCAATGCTTTCTTGCGGCTGTCATCCATCAGTGCAAACCCTCATGCCTGTATATTTGAACAGTATTAAAACACAACCCGAAAGAGAGACCAACCCCCCAACCTGTGAAAACCGTCAGGGTTCGCCAAGAAATTCACTGACTCCCCGCAGGGCAAAGCAGACCGCCTGTCTGCGCACCTGATCCCGGTCTCCATCAAAACGCTGGATAACCGCCTCGGTGTTGGTGGTGCTGCTGCCCCAGGCGAACCATACGGTGCCCACCGGCTTGTCTTCACTACCGCCGCCCGGGCCCGCCACGCCACTGATGGCCACGGCGATGTTGGCTCCGGTGGTGGCGAGTGCCCCCGCAACCATTTCCCGCACCACCGGTTCGCTCACCGCCCCGTGCGCTGCCAGTGACCCCGGCGTCACGCCCAGCAATTGCTGTTTTGCCTCATTGCTGTAGGTAACCAGCCCGCCGACCATGTAGGCTGACGAGCCGGCCCGGTCCGTCAGCACTTTCGCCACCCAGCCACCGGTGCAGCTCTCAGCCGTGGCAATCGTGTGCCTACGGGCAAGCAGCCGGTCAGCCAGTTCATGACCGGCCGCTTCCAATTGCGGATCACTGGCATCCATAATCATCTCCTTCGTTTCATCACGGGCGTTATTTTCTTACAATTCACGCTTTCACCCAACGCCAGGCAATCCGGACCCGTTCATGTCAGCAGCCCAGACCGATCTCTCCCAGCACACCCCCATGATGCAACAGTACCTGAAAATCAAGGGCCAGCATCCCAACGAGCTGGTGTTCTACCGCATGGGGGATTTCTACGAGCTGTTTTACGAAGATGCCAAACGGGCCGCCGAGCTGATGGACATCACCCTGACCGCCCGAGGGCAGTCCGGAGGCAATCCGATTCCCATGGCGGGCATTCCTTACCACTCGTCTGAAGGCTACATTGCCCGGCTGGTTCGTGCCGGTCAATCCATCGCCATTTGCGAACAGATCGGCGACCCGGCCACCAGCAAGGGCCCGGTTGATCGCCAGGTGGTGCGGATTGTCACACCCGGGACCCTGAGCGACGACGCCTATCTGGAAGACCGGCGAGACAATCTTCTGGTTGCCATCTACAGCCACAAGGAGCAGTTCGGGTTTGCCTCCCTGGACATTTCCAGCGGCCGTTTCGCGGTCTCGGAACTGGCGGATGTCGACGCTCTGCAAGGCGAGCTGCAACGGCTGAGACCGGCGGAACTCCTGGTCAGCGAGGATTTTCCCTACCAGGAGGTGCTGGACGGCTACACCGGCATTCGGCGCCAGGGCCCCTGGCTGTTTGAACCGGACACCGCCCGCCGGGTGATCACCCAGCAGTTGCAGGTGCGGGATCTGACCGGCTTTGGCTGCGAGGACCTGACCCTGGCGGTTTGCGCCGCCGGCTGTCTGTTGCAATATGCCCGCGAGACCCAGCGCACCGCCCTGCCCCACATCCGCAAGCTGACCCGGGAGCGGCGCGACGAGGCGGTCATTCTGGACGCCGCCAGCCGACGCAACCTGGAAATCGACACCAACCTGATGGGCGGCCATCTGCATACCCTGGCCTGGGTAATGGATCGCACCGCCACCGCCATGGGCGGCCGGGAACTGCGCCGCTGGCTGAACCGGCCACTGCGGGATGTCAGCATTGTCCGCCAGCGCCAGCAGGCGGTTTCAGCCCTGCTGGACGGGTTTCACTATGAGCCCGTGCACGACCTGCTGAAAGCCATTGGTGATATCGAGCGCGTCCTGGCCCGCGTGGCCCTGCGTTCAGCACGCCCCCGGGATCTGGCGCGACTGCGGGACGCCTTCCAGGCCCTGCCGGATCTGCAACAGGCCCTGGCGCCGGTGAACTCCCAGCATATCGTCAAGCTGGCCACCACCATCAGCGAATACCCGGAACTGGCGGACCTGCTGGAACGGGCCATCATCGATAACCCGCCGGTGGTGATCCGTGAAGGTGGCGTGATCCGAGAAGGCTTTGACAACGAACTGGACGAGCTGCGCAACATCAGCGAAAACGCCGGTCAGTACCTGCTGGACGTGGAAACCCGTGAACGCGAGCGCACCGGCATCAGCACCCTGAAAGTGGGTTATAACCGGGTTCATGGCTACTACATTGAAATCACCCGGGCCCAGTCCGCCCAGGCCCCGGCAGACTATATTCGTCGCCAGACCCTGAAAAATGCCGAGCGTTTCATTACCCCGGAACTGAAGGAATTCGAAGACAAGGCGCTGAGCGCCAAGAGCCGGGCCCTGTTCCGGGAGAAAGCGCTGTACGACGAGGTTCTGGAACAGGTGGCGGGGCAACTGGCACCTCTGCAGGATGCCGCCCAGGCCCTGGCGGAACTCGATGTGCTGAGCAACTTCGCCGAGCGCGCCACCAGCCTGAGGTTTGCGCCCCCGGAATTTACCGACTCGCCCGGCTTCGACATTGAGGAGGGTCGCCATCCCGTGGTGGAACAGCTGCTTGATGAACCCTTCGTGCCCAACAACCTGCTGATGGATCACCAGCGCCGGATGCTGGTGATCACCGGTCCCAACATGGGCGGTAAGTCCACCTACATGCGCCAGGCGGCCCTGATCGCCCTGCTCGCCTATACCGGCAGTTTTGTCCCGGCCAACCGCGCCGTACTGGGGCCAGTGGATCGTATCTTCACGCGCATGGGTTCTTCCGATGACATTGCCGGCGGCCGGTCAACCTTTATGGTGGAGATGACGGAAACCGCCAACATCCTGCACAACGCCACCGAACACAGCCTGGTACTGATGGACGAGGTCGGGCGCGGCACCAGCACCTTCGACGGCCTGTCCCTGGCCTGGGCCACCGCGGAAAACCTGGCAAAGCACATCCGCTGCTATACCCTGTTCGCCACCCACTATTTCGAGCTGACTCAACTGGCGGACGAGCTTGAACACGCCGTCAACGTTCACCTGACCGCCACCGAACACGACGACAGTATTGTTTTCCTTCACAATGTTCACGACGGACCCGCCAGCCAGAGCTATGGCCTGCAGGTCGCCAAGCTGGCGGGTGTGCCCCAGGAGGTGATCCGCAACGCCAAGATCCAGCTGTCCCACCTGGAAGGCTCGGCGACGCCAGCGGCGCCGGTGAGCTCCGCGGCCAGCCAGGCCCCGGCCGAACCCCGGCCAAAGGCCGGGCACGAGGTCAGCGAAGCGGTGCATCAGGGCGACATGTTCGCCAGCCTGGAACCCAGCGTGGTTGAGGAGGCACTGAAAACACTGGACCTGGATGACCTGACACCCCGTGAAGCGATGAACCGGCTTTATGAACTGAAGGCATTACTGGATAAATAGCGCGGAATTGACCTGGGTAATAAGGATATAGCCGTCAGACGCTTGCGGCTGCGCGGGTCGCTCCCTACAATGTCGCGCACTAAAATATAACGGTGGCGCCCGCAGGCGCTCCTGATGAGACTGACCGACCACTGGACCAGGGATCTGACTATGGCGTTTATCGTTACTGATAACTGCATCAAGTGTAAATACACAGACTGCGTGGAAGTATGCCCGGTGGACTGCTTCTACGAAGGCCCGAACTTTCTGGTCATCGACCCGGACGAGTGCATTGACTGTGCCCTGTGCGAGCCGGAATGCCCCGCCGAGGCGATTTTTTCGGAAGACGAGTTGCCTGCGGATCAGGTTCAGTTTGTGGAACTCAACGCTGATCTGGCCGGAAAATGGCCAAACATCACCGAAAAGAAAGACCCGCTGCCAGACGCCGAGGAGTGGGACGGCAAGCCCGACAAGCTCCAGTACCTGGAGAAGTAACGCCCCATTGGCGCTGCCAGTCATACCGAAAAAGGGAAGCAACCGCTTCCCTTTTTCTTTGCCTGACGCTTTCTTTGCCAGCCTCGCGCGCTACCCGCTGCTGGCAAGCTTACCCCCCATGGCCACGAAAAACCCGCCCGTCACGCCATTCAGCAGGCGCTTCATCCGCCCGCTGACGCCCAGCCCACGGAACCGGACAACGGCCCAGGCCAGGCCGCACTGCCACAGCATGGCCAACAGGAAATGCACACCCGCGAGGATCAGCGATTGCCGGAAGGCATCGCCCGACGGGTCAATGAATTGCGGTAGCAATGCCATATAAAACAGGGCGGTTTTCGGGTTCAGCACGTTGGACAACAGGCCTTCCCGGAGCGACACACTGGAGGACACCCGCCCATGGATGGCCGCTGGCGCCAGGGTCTGGGCCGCACCACCCCGCCTGAACGCCGCCCGCAATGAACCGATCCCCAGCCAGACCAGGTAGCAGGCACCGGCCCATTTCAGTGCTGAAAACGCCCAGGCAGTCTCCACCAGCAACACCGAAATGCCGAGTGCAGACAACCCCGCGTGAATAAACAGGCCGCTGCAGATGCCCACACTGGTCAGACAGCCATCCCGCAAGCCACCCCGGCCGGTGTTGCGCATCACCAGCAGTGTATCGACGCCGGGCGTCACGGTAAGCAGGGTAATGGCAACCAGATAGGCCCAGAACAATTCGGACAACTCACACCTCCACTCAGAATACCCGGAGGTGGACGGATTCACGCCTCCGGTTGCAACATCTTACGCACAGCCGCGGACTGATAGAAAGGGGCCAGCCGGCGACGAAGCAGTGCCTCAACATAACCGGCCTCCCGGAGCACGTCTATCACCGGCAGCGCGTAGGCATCAATTTCGGCCACGATGACCTCCCGGGTCACACCCACATCATTGAGCAGATCAATCACCGGCCGGTCACCGTACTTCGCAAACAGATGCGACACCACCGCCCGGACACAGCCCTCGAAATACGCCGTCTTGCGGAACTGCAACCAGAACTCGTAACCGAGCACCACGAATTCCTGCAGCTCGATATCGCCCAGGCCCTCATGCAGTTCGGCAATCGTTCGGCCCTCCAGGGACACCCAGGCAGCCATCACGCTGTCCCGCAACTCGTCATCACTCAGGGCCCGGTGCAGGAATTGCTCACTGCGGCTGATCAGCCCTGGCAGGCTGTCCGACAGCCAGGCCTTGATGCGTCGCTCAAAGGTTTCGTCCAGACCCGGCACCGCCCGGTTGGCCATGCGCTTGCCGAACTTCATCACCGACCCGACGCCAGGCACGGATTTGGTAATCAGGTTATCTTCATACAGGTAATTGACCAGGCCGTGGTACACCACGTTGGACACCAACTCCTGGTATACCGGGTGGGCCATGATTTCACTGATCACCCGCTCCCGCTGGTGCTTCAGCTCCAGCGCCTCTTCCAGAAACCCTGTGGCCTGCTCCCGGGTAATGATTTCACCCAGCGTGGTGCTGGCCTGAACCGGTGCATTCAGCACTTCGGTCGCCATCTCCGCGGCCAGCTCGGGAATGCCGGCGTCCAGCTCCATATCCACCACCACGCGCTGGATGACGCCCATCACCTGTGCCTCGGATGTCAACCGGCCCAGCGTAATGTCACCGGCGTAATCGAGCAGCTCGGTGACTTCACTGACCAGAAATTTCCGCAACTTTGCGCCTTTCAGCGCCGCCATCTCATGCTTGACGTGCTGCTCAAGCAGTCGGTTGGCGAGGTCCGTGTTGCCTTGTGCCATGGTGTCGGGTGTCCTGTCGGTGGAATGGAACGTAAAACCGAAGGCTAACACGAAGGGCCGCGTGAGGGGTTTGCCAAAATGTCAGGCGTGGGGCCGCAGCCGGGCCAGTGGCGCTGGGGCCGCCCGCCCCGGAAACGCTACTGGAAATCGCTGAAGCTGTGAGGGTCTGCCGCGAGTGCCAGGCACAGGCTGCCAGGCCCCACGTAGATACTGCTGGTGATGCCCATCTGTGACAGCAAAAGCTCCACCCCCTGCCGTTCACAGGCATCCCGCAGGCGATTCAGGCCCGGCAGGTCTTCTATTTCGGTCCAGGTCAGGCCGCAGGACAGGCTCACATAGGGCGTTAACAGGCCAGCGTCGACCCGGGCGGCGGCATAGTTCATCACCTTTTCCACCGCCATGTCGAAGCTGCGGGTCTTGGCAACCGGCTGCCCCTCCACGCCCAGCCCGAAGATAACCGGGGTAATGTTCAGGGCCTTGCCCAGGAACGCCACCAGGGCCGACACGCTTTTGTCGCCCCGGCGGCGGGCGCGCTCCCGAATGTAGTGGAGGTCCCGGGGAATGACGCAGGTGTAGATCTTGTCGGCAAAGGTTTCCACCTCGTGCCGCAGGGCATTCTTGGAAACCTTCTGGTGAATCAGCCTGAGCGTGTGCGCCGCCAGCAGACCCTGACCGGCGAAAATCTGTTTGCTGTCGATCACCCGCATCGAAAACTTGCCTTCGCGGCCAGCGGCCTTGCGGGCGGTTTCGTAGTGGGCCATCACACTGTTCATGGCCTCAGAAGCGTTCTGATAAATCAGACTGCGGCTGCGGGTGACCGTTTCGCAAATTGCCACATCGAACTGGGTGACGATTTTTTCCATGAACAGGTCGTGAATCTGCCCGGCCGTGTAGGCCCGGGTCTCCGCCTGATGGCCCTTCTGCAGCAGGCCGCTCTGGTAAAATTCCTGGGTACGAACGGGATCATGCTCGTCGGTGTAGGTCTGGCCATCGATAACCGCGGTGACCGGGAGAATAAACAAGTCGTGCTTGCGGCTGAACTCGTAGGGTAAATCACACGCGGAATCGACGATCAAACCAACACGCATGGCGGGGCCTCCAGCTGCGGGCCACCCCTCGAACGGGGGCGCCCTTTCTTGTCATCGTTGTTATGACGCCCAGTCTTACATAAAGGCTCCGGGATTTCAGCACCCGGAGGTCAACCGGCTTTCGGCCCGGTATCCAGTGTCCGGAGGTTTTCTTCCAACAAGGCCCGGTTATCCTGCTGCCAGGGATGGAAACCCTTACGGAAATAGGCCAGGAAGTCCGGCAGGCACTGGCGCAGAACCCCGGGTTTGCCCCAAAGGAAGTTGAAGCCGCCCAGCCAGGTGCCGAGGCTCCAGAGCTTGCCATCGGTTTTCAGCAGGCTGCAGGTATTCAGGAAGGTGTACTTGAAGAAGTTCCAGGTGACAAACAGGAACACGATTCGACGCAGGCGCTCATCGCCCACGCATTCCCGGTAAACATCGAACGCCACCGACTTGTGTTCGGTCTCCTCAATGGCGTGCCAGCGCCAGAGCCGGGCCATGGCGGGCGAGGCACCCTGCATCCATTCCGGATGGCTCAGAATGGCGTTGGCCAGCACGGCGGTGTAATGCTCCGCGCCACAGGTGCCGGCCAGTTGGCGGCTCGGCGGCAGGCGGCTGACCCACGCCATGTGCCGGCGAAACCGGGCATCAATGGCATCGATATCGTAACCCCGGGCCCTGAGGCCTTCGTTGTAGGTCTTGTGCTCCCGGCTGTGCAGGGCTTCCTGGCCAATAAAGCCGCGAATCTCCGCCTTCAGTTTGGGATCTTCAATGCGGTCACGGTAGAGCCGTACCGCATTGATGAACTGCTGCTCGCCGTCGGGAAACTGCAGGGAAAGCGCATTGAAAAAGGCGGTACGGAAGGCATCGTTGCCGTGCCAGAGCGTTTTCAGATCGTCACTGACCTCAAAGCGCAGGTGCCTCGGCTCAACGGAGACGCCCTCGGGCGTGGAACTGATGGACATGACGGCCTCCTGTTTCCGGTATTGTTATCGCTTGTGAACGGCGTACAAAATTTCATCAGCCCGAAAAGTGTAAACCGATCAACCGGAAACAGGGAAGGGAATCCGCGTCAAATCCGACAAATTGTCACGAAATGACATTTTGTCAGTCCAGGTCTTTGGCCTGATCCCTGAGCACAAATTTCTGGATCTTGCCGGTGGAGGTTTTCGGCAGCTCCGAGAACACCACGGTCTTCGGCACCTTGAACTTCGCCAGATGCTGCCGGCAAAACTCGATGATGTCGGCCTCGCTGACGTCGCCGGCATCCGGCTTCAGGGTGACAAAAGCACAGGGCGTTTCACCCCATTTCTCATCGGGGCGTGCCACCACGGCCGCCTCCAGCACACCGGGGTGCCGGTAGAGCGTGTCTTCCACCTCAATGGTGGAGATGTTCTCACCACCGGAAATGATGATGTCCTTGAGCCGGTCCTTGATCTCCAGATAGCCATCCTCATGCCAGACCGCCAGATCGCCGGTGTGGAACCAGCCGCCACGGAAGGCCTCTTCCGTCGCTTTCGGATTCTTCAGATAGCCCTTCATCACGGTGTTGCCACGCAGGAAGATCTCGCCGATGGTCTGGCCATCCCGGGGCACGGGTTCCATGGTGTTGGGGTCGCCCACCATGGTGCCTGCCAGCGTGTGATAGCGTACGCCCTGCCGCGCCTTTTTCCGGGCCCGGTCGTGCAGTGGCAGTTGATCCCATTCCGACTTCCAGGCGCAGACGGTGACCGGCCCATAGACCTCCGTGAGCCCGTACACATGGGTCACCTGGATGCCCATCTCCTCGATGGCCCCGATGACCTGGGCGGGCGGTGCCGCGCCGGCGGTCATGGATTTCACCACATGGTCAATCGGGGTCCGATCCGCTTCGGGCACATTCAGCAAGGCGTTGAGGACAATCGGCGCGCCGCACATATGGGTGACCTGATGCTCGGCGATCAGGTTCAGGATTATCACCGGGTCGACCCGGCGCAGACACACATGGGTGCCCGCCATGGCGGTGATGGTCCACGGGAAACACCAGCCGTTGCAGTGGAACATGGGCAGGGTCCAGAGATACACCGGGTGCATGTCCATGGACCAGACCGCCTGGTTGCCCAGGGCATTGAGGTAAGCGCCCCGGTGATGATACACCACGCCCTTCGGGTTGCCGGTGGTGCCGGAGGTGTAGTTCAGGGAGATCGCATCCCACTCGTTGTCCGGAAGCTGCCACTGGAAGCCGGGGTCGCCTTCGTTCAGAAACGCCTCGTAATCCAGGTCACTCACCTGGACGGCTTCGCCCTGCCCGGCCTCGAACTCGGGATCGTCCACGTCGATCACCAGTGGGGCCTTGTCCAGGCGGGCCACCGCCTCACGGATCACCGCACCGAATTCCCGGTCGGCGATCACCACCTTCGCTTCGCCGTGCTCCAGCATAAACGCGATGGAGTCCGCATCCAGGCGAATGTTGAGGGCGTTGAGCACCGCGCCAATCATAGGTACCCCGAAATGGCACTCCACCATAGCCGGAATGTTCGGCAGCATCGCCGCCACGGTATCTCCCGGCCCGATCCCCCGCGCTTTCAGTGCCGAAGCCAGCCGACGACAGCGCTCATAGGTCTGTGCCCAGGTGTATCGGAGCCCGCCGTGAACCACGGCGGGGAATTCCGGATACACACTGGCGGTGCGTTCCAGGAAATCGAGGGGGGACTGTACCGCGTAGTTGGCGTCAACGGGCGCCAGGCCCTGGTCGAAAATAGAAGTCATGGTGTGGTCCTTTGTCCGCGCTGTTGTTGTGGTCCGTGTAAGGATAGTAGGCCACAGGGCAAAACGCAGACATTGCACCAACGTATGAAGCGCCGTTCAGGGAGCTTCCCGGGCGACCTCGCCGGTCAGGGCCCCGAGCCGGGCGACCGCCTGTTCAATGCGCTCACTCCAGGGGTTGCCACAATTCAGCCGGAGGCAGTTTTCATATTTGTTGGCGGTGGAGAACATCAGCCCCGGCGCCACATTGATATTTTCCGCCCGGGCCCGCTGGAACACCCGGGTTCCGGAAATACCGTCCGGCAACTGCACCCAGAGTACAAAGCCGCCCTGGGGGCGACTAATCGCCGTGCCCTCGGGGAACGAGCGGGCCACGGCGGAGCGCATCCGTTCGGTCGCTTCCCGGTAATGCTGGCGGGCCGATCGCAGATAGCGGTCATACCCGCCCTGCTCCAGGAAATGCGCCACCGCCAGTTGGGGAATGGAGGACGTTGCCAGATTCATGAAGTACTTGTGCTGCCTGGCACTGGCCATATAGCGACCGGGCAGCATCCAGCCCAACCTCAGCCCCGGCGATATGGTTTTCGAAAAAGAGCTGCAGTAAATCACATTGCCGGCGCGGTCGAACGCCTTGGCCGGCCGGGGCCGCTCACCAGCGTGGTAGAGGTCTCCGTAGATGTCGTCCTCAACCAGTGGCACCCCGGATGCCGCCAGCATGGACACCAGTTGCTTCTTACGGTCATCAGACATCCGTGCGCCCATCGGGTTGCTGTGATTGGTGACCACCACGCAGGCCTTCAGCGGCCACTGTTCCAGGGCCAACTGCAGCCCCTCCAGGCTGAGGCCTTCGGACGGATGCGTCGGGATTTCAATCACCCGCAGGCCCACCACTTCCAGAGCCTGGAGAATGCCGGGGAACGACGGTGACTCCACCGCGACGATATCCCCGGGCTGGGTCACCGCCCGTAACGCCAGAATAATCGCCTCCTGCGCCCCATTGGTAGCCAGCACGTCATCCGGGGTCACCGGCACGCCGATCGTGGCCATACGCTGGGCAATCTGACGACGAAAGGATTCCTTGCCCGGAAACGCGTAATCCAGGGTTTCGAGGCCACGACGGGCGGCCCAGAGGGTGCTGTGCTGGATCTGGCGCAGGGGCAGGTAATCCGGATGGGCCACCGCCGTGGCCAGGGGCACCATGCGCTTTTGTTCGTCCGCGCACAGATCCAGCGTCATCTCCCGGGCCGTCACCGGCACCGGCCGGCTGCGGTGTTTGTGCATCACCGGCTCCGGCGCATCCAGCACCGGTAACCGGACAAAATAGCCACTTCGCTCCCGGGCCTGGAGATAGCCCCGTGCTTCCAGGGTCTGGTGGGCCTGCAGCACGGTGGAAATACTCACACCGAGCTGGCGGCTCAGTACCCGAACCCCCGGCAGCCGGTCCCCGTCCCGGTACACCCCTTCCCGAATCAGCGCCTGGAGCTGATCGGCCACCTGGTTGTAGAGAATGCCCATCACACGTCCCTCGTCTTTGCGTCCTTCGTGGATCACCAGCCTATTGCACCAGACATGAAGCCGGTCCGGGCAGTACAGATAGGGCCGAATCTGACCAATACAGATGCCGCTGCACCGGCCCTGTACCGGTTCAAAAACAGATTATCTGAATCTGTTATGGCTGTCAGCGGAGGCGGACAATAACAACATCGAAAACCGAAGAAGGAGTTTCACCATGGGAATCGCCACCACGCACCTGCACACACCGGCTGCAACCCGCAACGACCTGTTCGCACTGCAGGCCTGCACCATGCCCCTCATAAAAGGAATAGACGTCACCCGGCAATGGCTTGATGATCTGGGTTTTGCGATCAATGAACCCTCTCCGGAACACTGGGTGCTCACGCATCTGGCGCCACTGCCGGAACTGCATTTCTACAGCACCCTGGAACTGGAACAGTTCGCCAGGCACCGGGCGCACCACTACGCTAAACGATCATTCAAGGAGAACAGACCATGAAACAGCCGATCTATCAGGTCGATGCTTTTACCGGCACACTCTTCGGCGGCAATCCGGCGGCCGTCATGCCGCTGGAGAGCTGGCTTACGGACAAGACCATGCTTGCGGTCGCCCTGGAGAACAACCTGTCGGAGACCGCCTTTTTCGTGCGCCTGCCGGAAGACGACGAGGCCGACTTCCACATCCGCTGGTTTACCCCCGGCATTGAAGTTCCGCTTTGCGGCCACGCCACCCTGGCCAGCGCCTGGGTCATTTTCAACAAGCTTGACTGGGACCGGGAGCACATCCGTTTCCACTCGAAAAGCGGCCCGCTCTCCGTGAAACAAACCGACGATGGCTGGCTGGTACTGGATTTTCCAAACTATGCCGTCGAGGCGCAGCCAACACCGACACTGATTCAGGAAGCACTGGAAGGCGCTCCCGCAACTGCCTTTTTTGTCCCCAACGACACCAACTACATGCTGGTTCTGGACGACGAAGCCGCCGTGCGGGCTGTTCAGCCGGATATCCGGAAACTGAAACAGCTGGGCAATCTGGGCCTGATTGTGACCGCCCCCGGCACAGCCTGTGACTTTGTCAGCCGCTATTTTGCCCCGGGAGGAGGCATTGATGAAGACCCGGTCACCGGTTCCATTCACAGCGCACTGGTGCCCTACTGGGCCGAAAAGCTCGGAAAGAACCGGCTTGAGGCATGGCAGGTCTCGGCCCGGGGCGGCGTGTTGCGCTGTGAACTGAAGGGCGACCGGGTAGACATTGCCGGCCAGGCAACGTTCTACATGGAAGGCTCCGTTCACCTGCCCTGAGACTGGTATACTGCCCGCCGTTTTCCTACGACGGGCGGGCACCATGGCGGCAGATTCAGCACCACAGTACGACGTAATCATCATCGGCGCCGGCGCGGCGGGCCTGATGTGCGCGGCCACCGCCAGCTACCGGGGCCGCCGGGTGCTGGTGCTGGACCACGCCAACAAGCCGGGCAAGAAGATCCTGATGTCCGGTGGCGGTCGCTGCAACTTCACCAACCTGAACAGCACGCCCGCCAACTTCCTGTCGGATAACCCCCACTTCTGCATCTCGGCACTGAAGCGCTACACGCCCCAGGATTTTCTGGAACTGGTGGAACGCCACGGCATTGAGCATGAGGAGAAAGCGGCCGGCCAACTGTTCTGCAAGGACAGCGCAAAAGACATCCTCAACCTGCTGCTGACCGAGTGCGAATGGGCGGGCGCAGAAGTACGACTGAAGACAACGGTTGAGCGCATCAACGAAACCGACTCGGGCTACCGCCTGCGCACCGGTTCCGGTGATCTGACCTGCGAATCCCTGGTCATTGCGGCGGGCGGCCTTTCTATTCCCACCATGGGCGCCAGCGGCTTCGGGTACCAGGTGGCGCAGCAGTTCGGGCTCGACATACTGCCCACCCGGGCCGGGCTGGTGCCGTTCACCCTGCATCCGGAGCTCAAGGATCAGCTTGCCCCCCTGTCCGGTGTCAGCTGTCCGGTGGACGTTCAGTGCCATAACCAGCATTTCCGGGAACCCATGCTGGTGACCCACCGGGGCCTCAGTGGCCCGGCCATGCTGCAAATTTCCAGCTTCTGGGCGCCCGGCGACAGCCTGGCCATCAATCTCCTGCCCGCCTGCCGCATCAACGAGGATCTGCTGAGCCTGCGCAAACACCGCCCGCAGGCGACCGTTGGCCAGTATCTGGCCCAGCACCTGCCCAAGCGGTTTGCCCAAGCCTTCAACGACTTACAGGGCTGGACCGGCCCCTTGCAGGGATACAAGAACAGCGATATCGAACAGGTGGCGGATACGCTCGGCCGATGGTCGATCAAACCCGCGGGGACGGAAGGTTACCGGACGGCGGAAGTCACCCTCGGTGGCGTCGACACCCGCCAGCTTTCCTCCAGAACCATGGCGGTTCTGGAGCGGCCGAACCTGTATTTCATCGGCGAGGTGGTGGATGTCACCGGGCACCTGGGCGGCCACAATTTCCAGTGGGCCTGGGCGTCTGGTGTGGCGGCGGGGAACGACGCCTAGCGAAGCACCACCAGCGGTTTCCTGGCCGTTTTCAGCATGGTGGTGGTTGTGCTGCCCACCAGAAACTGTCGGATGCGGGAGTGACCGTAGGCGCCCATCACCAGGATGTCGATGTCATGTTCTTCCTGGTACTCGTGCAAGGCTGGCTCCACATCGCCGGCGCGAATGGCCAGGGTGATCTCGGATTCCAGGCCCGCCAGCATGTTTTCTGCCTTTTTGAGCTGCTCCCAGCGATCGTTAGTGTCCGGACCAACCATAACCAGATGCAGGGGCATGCCCTTCAGCACCGGGCTGCCGGCCAGCAACTCAACACCCTTGAATGCGGTGGCGCTGCCATCAAAGGCCAGCATGGCGCTGCGGGGCTGGGTGTATTCGTCCGGCACCAGCAGAATTGGCCGGTGCATGCTGCGGATCACCGTTTCCAGCTGGCTGCCAATGTGGGTGTCGCGCTCCGAGCTGCTTTCACCGTGCAGGCCCATGACCAGCAGGCGGGTCTGGTCTTCCAGGGCCAGCAGGGATTCGGTGAGATCTCCGTGGCGCTGACGCTGGATCACCTCACCAATACCGGCTTCAGCAACCCGCCTTTGTGCGTCATCCAGCATGTGGTGGCCGTGCTCCAGGGCCAGCTTGGCCCGTTTTCGATCAAGCTCCGCCAGATCGTCCAGCAGCTGTTCACGGCTGCCAAGGCCAATGTTTCCGGCCAGATCCGGCTCCGCCGGGTAGCGCTCCTCGTCCAGTACGTGCAACAGCATCATTGGGGTTTCCATGTGCTTGCTGGCCCAGGCGGCGTAATCGCACACCGCCGGGGCGGCCCGGGAGCCGTCAATACAGGCAACTACTCGTAACATCTCGACCTCGCCCTGATGATCCTTGGGATGATGATTCTGACTGTGATCGTGGTTGAATGCCCTGGTCTGTGTCATGTCAGTGCCCCATCAGCTGGTCAACGGCGTCTGGCTTGTCGTGTACGCCAAAGCGGTCAACAATCGTGGCACTGGCTTCGTTCAGCCCGATGACGTCGACTTCCGAACCCTCACGACGGAACTTGATCACTGCCTTGTCCAGCGCACCGACGGCGGTAATATCCCAGAAATGCGCCCGACTCAGGTCAATCACCACATTATCCACTGCTTCCTTGAAATCAAAGGATTCTGTGAATTTTTCCGAGGAACTGAAGAACACCTGGCCAACCACCCGATAGGTGCGGGTGTTGGTTGACTCATCCAGCTCCGAGGTCACCAGCATGTAGTGCCCCACTTTGTTGGCGAAGAACAGGGCCGCCAGCAGTACGCCGGCCAGCACTCCGAAAGCCAGGTTGTGGGTAGCCACCACCACAATCACGGTCACAACCATCACAATATTGGTTGAGAGCGGATGCTCCCTCAGG
>CBIHLH010000046.1:0-26490 GCA_966210405.1 uncultured Marinobacter sp. | reverse complement strand
GGCCGCGGCTCACCAGGCGGACTTTGATCGTGTTCTGGCGTTGATGGACGCCATGAACGACGGCATTTCAGAGAAAAGTTACTATCAGGTCGGCAAGGTGGTTGATTTCGATCTTTTCCCGGCACTGGAGCCCATGCTGGGTGCCATCGCCGAACGGCAGAAGCAAAGCCGTGCCTCGGTGGCCGCTGGCGCCAGTGAGTTGCTGACGTTCCTTTCCGATCAGCAACGTTATCTGATAGCCGGTGCGCTTGGTTTTCTGGTCATCGTGGTGTTGATGACCGGATGGCTGAGACAGACGGTGATTCTGCGATTGCAAACCATGCAGCGGCACCTCCAGGCCATGGAGGAGGATGCGGATCTGACCCGTTTGCCCCATCTGACGGGCCGGGATGAAGTCGCTGGTGTCAGTATGGCGTTGGGTGGGCTGGTCCAGCGCTTTGAACAGTTTATCGGTGACATCCGTACCGCCGCCGCCGGGCTCAATGAGCGCTCGCAGGCACTGGATGACGGGGCCGGGTCGCTGCACGCCGCCTCGGGCAGGACTCGGGCATTAATCGGCGATGTCACCCGCTCCATGACGGCCATATCGGACCAGGCGTCCGCGATTGAGCAGGCAACGTCGCAATCCGATCAGACGGTGCTTGAAGCGGTTGCCGCCAACGAAGAAGTGCAGCAGGGCCTGACCACCAGTGAGCGGGCAGCCGAACATACCGTGAAAGTGATTGGTCGGGTGTCTGGGTCGATTGAACTGCTAACGGCGTCCACGGGTAAAATCGAACAGGTGATCGGCGTAATCGCCGATATTGCTGACCAGACCAACCTGCTGGCCCTTAACGCTGCTATTGAAGCTGCCCGTGAGGGCAACCATGGCCGTGGTTTCGCGGTGGTTGCCGATGAAGTCAGGACGCTGTCGCGGCGCACGTCTGAATCCACCCAGGATATTCGGCAGTGGGTCAAAGATCTGGTGGAAGGCGTGAGTGAGCTGGACGGCATGCTGGAGGTCATGCGTGATGCCGGTCATCGCAACCGGGAGCAACTGCTCACATTGAAACAGCACGTTGACCGGTTGCGGCATCAGTTTGTGGAGCTGGAACAACGCAGCAGCCAGATCAGCTCGGCGGTGATCGTACAGCGGGACGAAATCGGCCGGGTCGAACGACGCTCAGCGGCACTGGACGACAGTGCCGACGTGCTGGCACAAAGTGTCCAGGGCAACCGGGCAATCAGCGAGGCCCTGTGAAGTGAATCGGTGTCCATACGAGAACTGATCGCCCGTTTTCGCATCAGCGAGGGTTCTCCCGGCCCGCAATAATCCTTACCATGGTCAGGAGAAGAGGAGACACCATGAGCGAGGAAACCACCCGTCCGGCGCAGGCCGATCCCCGGCAGGAGAAATTCGTTGTTGATCGCGAGCTGTTGAGTGATGATCAGCTCGATGGCCTGGTGGATGAGTACTGCACCCGCTACCACGGGCTGAATGATACTGAAAACCCGATGGCGGAGCGCGGCCGGGTAATGGCGGCAGTCCGGCGGGGTGACCTGGTGGTCTGGTTTGATCCGGTGGAGAATACGGCGGGGCTGGGTGTGCCGGCCTGATGGCCGGTGACGGCCGGGTATTTCCGATTGCACCTACCCCGGCGTATCGGTAACCGGTACAATCGCGCTGTTTCCCCGAAAGCCGTTTGCGAGGTGAATTTTGATCAGGGTACTGGTGGTTGATGACCATGAGCTGGTGCGCTCCGGGATTACCCGGATGTTGGCCGATAACCCCGATATTGATGTCATTGGTCAGGCGTCGTCCGGAGAAGACGCGATCGAGTTTGTCCGCCGTGAGCGGCCCGACATCGTCCTGATGGACATTCGTATGCCGGGTATTGGTGGCCTCGAAGCGACCCGCCGCATCCTTCGGGTGGACGACTCCATCCGTGTCATCGTGGTAACGGCCTGCGCCGATGACCCCTATCCGGCCCGCGTCATGCAGAGTGGGGCGACCGCCTACATCACCAAGGGCGCGGATATCAAGGAGATGCTCCGGGCCATTCGCATGGCCCATTCCGGCCAGCGCTACATCAGCCCTGAAATTGCCCAGAAAATGGCCCTCAAGCAGTTGGGTGGTGATCGCGATGACGATGGCGAGCTTTCGCTGTTCGAACGGCTGTCAGAACGGGAAATGCAGATTGCCATGATGGTCGTCGACTGCCAGAAGGTTCAGGACATCTCCGACAAGCTCTGCCTGAGCCCGAAAACGGTGAACAGTTACCGCTACCGGATTTTTGAAAAGCTGGAAATTGCCAGCGATGTGGAACTGGCCCTGATGGCCGTTCGGCTCGGACTGCTTGATGCCGACAAGGTCTGACCCGGACAAGGAAGCGGCCAGGGAGTTCGACAGCAAACACTTCCTGAAGCAATTGACCGAGCGCCCTGGCGTCTACCGAATGTACGGCAGCGGCGGCTCGGTGTTGTATGTGGGCAAAGCCCGGAACCTGAAGAAGCGGGTCGGCAGTTATTTTCGGAAAACCGGTCTCGCGCCGAAAACCGAGGCCCTGGTTGCCAGGATCGACTCCATTGAAGTGACCATCACCGGCAGCGAAACCGAAGCCCTGCTGCTGGAACAGAACCTGATCAAGTCGCTCCGACCGCCCTACAACATCCTGCTCCGGGACGACAAATCCTATCCCTATATCTACCTGTCTTCCCACAGTGATTATCCGTCACTGACCTTTCGCCGCGGGCGCACCAAAAAAGGCGGCGGTACCTGGTTCGGGCCTTTTCCGAGCTCTGGCGCGGTCAAGGAAAGTCTTAATATTTTACAGAAAGTTTTCCGCATAAGGTCCTGCACTGAAAGCTTTTTCAGGAACAGAGCGCGACCCTGTCTGCAGTATCAGATCAACCGGTGCACGGCGCCTTGTGTTGGCTACATCTCACCGGAGGACTACCAGCAGGATGTACGCCACGCGTCCATGTTCCTGGAGGGCAAGAACCCCGCCATCATCCACGACCTGATGAACGCCATGGAGGCCGCCTCGACGCAGCTGGAATTCGAGAAAGCGGCGGCCTATCGGGACCAGATCAACCACCTGCGCCATGTGCAGGAACAACAGTCGGTTGACGGTGAGGGCGGCGATGCCGACGTTGTCGCCATCGCGCAAGACGCCGGCGTGGTCTGTATTGTGGTGATCATCGTGCGGGGCGGCCGGGTGCTGGGCACCAAGGATTACTTCCCCCGTTACTCCATTGAGCAGTCCGAAGGCGAACTGCTCAGCGCCTTTCTCGGGCAGTATTATTTTGGTGGCAACACGCGAAGGGAGATCCCCCGGGATGTTCTGGTCCCGGGGGAAGTAGAGGGCCAGGCACTGCTGGCCCAGGCCTTGACAGAAGCCGCGGGCCGGGACACCCGTATTCGCGGCAACGTGCGCGGAGAACGGCGGCGCTGGCTGGAACTGGCCATGACCAACGCCCAACAAACCCTGCTCACACATCTGGCGAGCAAGGAAACCGTGTATCGTCGGCTGCTGGCACTCCGGGATCTGCTGGAACTGGCGGAGACCCCGGGGCGAATGGAATGTTTCGATATCAGCCACAGCCACGGGGAAAATACCGTCGCATCCTGTGTGGTTTTCGATGAGAATGGGCCACTGAAAAGCGATTATCGCCTGTACAACATTGAAGGCGTGACCGCCGGCGATGACTATGCCGCCATGCGCCAGGTGCTGACCCGGCGCTATCGCCGGATGGTGGCGGGCGAAGGCAAACGCCCGGACCTGGTGTTTATTGATGGTGGTAAGGGGCAGTTGAACATTGCCCGGGAAGTGTTTGATGAGCTTGAAATTTCTGATATACCGCTGATCGGTGTCGCCAAAGGCGTAGCCCGCCGCGCGGGCATGGAGCAACTGATTGACGCCATGACCGGCGATGTCTTCCGGGTACCGGCGGATTCGCCGGCCCTGCACCTGATCCAGCATATACGGGACGAGTCACACCGGTTTGCCATCACCGGCCACCGGGCCCGGCGGGACAAGAAGCGGCGGCAGTCTACACTGGAAGGTATTGAGGGTGTCGGCCCCAAGCGCCGGCGCGATCTGATCCGCTATTTTGGCGGCATACAGGAACTTCGCAAGGCCGGTATTGACGAGATGACCAAAGTCCAGGGCATCAGCAAGGCACTGGCTGAAACCATTTACGCAGCTCTGCACGACGAGTAAGGACAGCATGAATTTACCCAACATACTCACACTCTCCCGAATCCTCATGATTCCGGTATTTGTGGTGATTTTCTACCTCCCCGTGCAGTGGAGTTACCTGGTCAGCGCGGCTTTGTTCGCCCTTGCGGCCGCCACGGACTGGCTAGACGGCTACCTGGCCAGAAAACTGGACCAGAGCACACCGTTTGGCGCCTTTCTGGACCCGGTGGCCGACAAACTGATGGTGGCGGTGGCGCTGGCGGTACTGATTCAGGAATACGCGGCCATTCTGCTGACGATCCCGGCCACCGTGATTATTGGCCGGGAAATCGTGATTTCCGCCCTGCGTGAGTGGATGGCGGAAATCGGCAGCCGGGCCAGCGTTGCGGTTTCCTACATTGGCAAGATCAAAACCACCGCCCAGATGGCGGCTATTGTGGGCCTGCTGGCCTTCCCGCCGGGCGTCACCTGGTCCTATGTGGCGATTGGCCTGCTCTACGTGGCGGCCGGGCTCACGCTCTGGTCCATGGGGCTTTACCTGAAAGCGGCCTGGGCCGACCTGTTTCCAGAGGCGGACTAGCCCTGCGGGCGCAGGCAGGCGCTCGCCCAAGGAACCAGTTCCCCGGCCACTGTTTCGGCCAGTTTCCCGAACGCGACCACCACGTCTTCAATGCCGTCGCTGGCGGCTGCCTGTTCTGCCCGGAATTCCCGGGCGCACAGGGTCTCTCGGGACCGGTTATCGATAATCAGGCTGTGAAGACCCATAATGGCGCGAACCTGGCCCGCCCGGGTTCTGGTGTGGAAGGCCCGAACGTCCGTCACCAGGGTAGCGCTGGCATTGGCGGGGTTGGTTTCGCTGATGACCGAGGCAAATGCTCCGCTGCCACGCAAGGCTTCCACCAGCATGTCACGCAGAATCACCGGTGCCGTATCGCGCCAGCGAACCCCGCCGTAGGCCCGGAATTCGTAGGCATTGGGCATGGCCAGAATACGGCTGCTGTTAAAAGGTTCCGAGGCGAACGGGGTGTCCACCCGGAGGGTCAGCGGCTGGGTGGACGGCAAGGGAGTGACCTCCGCAGGTACCGGGAAGTCCATCAGCCTGGGGGGTTCCGGTGTCGGAAAAACCGTACAGCCGCCAAGGGACAGGATCAGTGGCAGGGTGATGGTCAGAGCCCTAAGGGCACTGGCAAAAGCTGAGTTCACTGGGAAATCTCCTTGATGCTGCCGCCACCCCACAAGGTTCCGGCGGGGTTGGCTTCGAGTCGACGGGTAAACTGATTCAGATTCCGCAGGGTGCTCCGCAACTCGCGGAGTGCCGGCGCCAGCTCACCCATGCCCTGCAGGCCGGCATCCAGCGCGCCTTCATTGCGACGGGTCAACTGGTCTATGCGGGCGACGGTGGTCTGGATGGTGTTCAGCGCCTGGTCCATGGATTCCAGAACCTCCCGGCCGTGATTCTGCAAAAGCGCATTGGCATTATCGGAGACCCTGGATACCTTGATGGCGGCTTCTTCCGCCCGGGCAGCGGCGGCACTCATGCGTGCCAGCAGCGCCACGAGCTCGTCCCGGCGGGCCATCAGCCCGTCCGTGGCCTCGCGGGTGTTGGCGAGTATGGTGGTCAGGTTGTCGGTGTTCTGGTCGGAGAACAGGGCATTGGCATTGGTCAGCAGGCGGTCCGCTTTCTTCAGCAACTGTTCGCCGTTGGTTAACAGGCTGGTGAAGGCTGAGGGTTCCGCCATGATCAGCGGCGGATCGCCGCGGTCGCCCTGGAGCCTGGGGCTGTCGGGCGTGCCGCCGCTGAATTGCACGCTCATACTGCCGGTGATGTTGGCCAGCACCAGGCCGACGCTGGTGTTCTCACGGATGGGAATCTTTTCGTCCACCCGCACCAGTACCCGCACGTGGCTGGGGTCGTCCGGATCCAGCCGGAGGTTGACCACATTACCCACCTCCACGCCGCTGTAGAGCACCGGATTTCCCTGAGAGAGGCCAGTGACGGCCTGGTCAAAGCCGATCTCATACCAGGCCCACTCCCGATCCGCCGAGGATTTACCGAGCCAGAGCGCGAACCCCAGCGCCGCCGCAACGGCGGCCAGGGTAAACAGCCCGATAATCACATGGTGCGCTTTGGGTTCCATGGTGCCTTACTCCTGTCAGCGGTCGGTTGAATTTGCCCGGGAAGCGGAATGGGCCGCCCGCCCACGAGGGCCCTGAAAATAGTCCTGAATCCAGTCGTCGTCTGTACTGGCGACCCGATCGAGGGTGTCTGCCACCAGCACTTTTCGCTGGGAGAGCACAGCAACGCGATCACAGGTGGCGTACAGGGTATCCAGATCGTGGGTCACCATAAAGACGGTCAGGCCCAGGGCATCCCGCAAGGTGACGATCAGCCGGTCAAAAGCGGCGGCGCCAATGGGGTCGAGGCCGGCGGTGGGTTCATCCAGAAACAGGATTTCCGGGTCCAGCGCCAGGGCCCGGGCCAGGGCGGCGCGCTTGACCATACCGCCCGACAGCTCCGCTGGGTATTTGAGCGCAGCCTCCGGTGGCAGTCCTGTTAGCGCAAGCTTCATGCGGGCCAGCTCTTCGGCGTCGGTGCGGATAAGGCCCGCGTGTTCGATCAGTGGTACCGCGATATTTTCCTGCAGGTTCAGGGAGGTGAATAACGCGCCGCCCTGGAACAGGACGCCGAAGCGCTGCTCCGTCTCCGAGCGTGCGCGGGGGCTCAGCTCGTCAAGGTCGGTGCCAAACACCCGTACGTGTCCGCCAGAGGGACTGTGCAGGCCCACGATACTGCGCAGCAACACCGTTTTACCGGTGCCGGAGCCACCGACAACGCCGAGAATTTCCCCCCGGAACAGATCCAGGTCCAGCCCCTGATGAACCACGTGCTCGCCAAACCGGTTGTCCAGCTTGTGAACCTGGATAACCGGTGTCCGTTCTCCGCTGCCGGTGTTTCCGACTTCTGTCACCATGGCGTCACCATCCCATCTCCATGAAAAACAGCGCAGCAATGGAATCCAGCAGAATGACCATGAAAATCGATTGAACCACGGACGAGGTTGTGTGTTCGCCCACTGACTGGGCACTGCCTTCCACCTTGAAACCCTCAAGACAACCAATAACGGCAATCAGGAAGGCAAACACCGGCGCCTTGGAGATGCCGACCAGAAAATGCCGCAGCTGCAGGTCGCGCTCCACAATGGCAAGGAATTGCGTGGGTGAGATGTCCAGAACCAGGGCGCACACCATGCCACCGCCCAGCATACCGGCCACCATGCCGACAAAGGTCAGGATCGGCAGACTGACCATCATCGCCAGCACCCTGGGAATCACCAGCAGCTCCACCGGGTTCAGCCCCAGTGTGCGCAGGGCGTCAATTTCCTCGTTCACCTTCATGGCCCCGATCTGGGCGGTAAAAGCGCTGGCAGTGCGGCCGGCCAGAAGAATGGCCGCCAGTAATACGCCGAACTCCCGGAGAAAGGAAAACGCAACCAGGTTGACCGTGTAAATGGTGGCACCGAAATTATCCAGCACCGTCGCACCCAGAAACGCCACCACCGCGCCCACCAGAAAGGTGAGCAGGGCCACGATGGGCAGGGCATTCAGGCCGGTATCCTGGATGGCGGCAACGAAAGGCGTTATTCGCCAGCGGCCGGGCCGGGGCAGGGTGGTAAAGAGGGTCGCCAGCGTCTGGCCAATAAAGCCCGAAAGCCGCCACAGCAAACGATAAAGCTCAATGGTTTTTTCCCCGGTATTCGCCAGCAACATCGTGACAGGGGAGGCCGTGGTGACTTTGGGTTGGGACCGGTCTGCCATCGCCTCGGCAACGGCCTGGAGCAACGCCGACTGCTCTTCGGCCAGTGTGCCCCGGCTTGAGGCGATATCCCGGGCTTTCTCGGGCCCCAGCAGCGTCACCAGCAACGAGGCGCCGGCGGTATCCAGCCGGCCCAGGCCCGCCAGTTCGACAGTGCCGGGCACCTCGCCCTGGCCGGTCCGTTTCGTGACGATGGCCTTGAGGCTGCGGTAGTGGGCGAGGGTCCAGTCGCCGCGAATGCTCAGGGTGTTCTGTTCCTCCACAGCGCTGCCGGGTGTACCCGCCATCCGGCTCGATCCGTTTGCTGTCTGGGGCGTGTCGGCTATCGGCACAGGTGTCTGGTGTCCATGGCATGTTTCAGTTGGTTTTTCACTAGCTTAGAGACTCCCCGGCGTAACCGCCAGCGCCCGGGCGTATTCGTCATCGTGTGGCAATGTAAGCCAACTTGCAGAGACCGCAGGACTGCCCAAAAAATGTCCGGAAATCCCTATAAAACAGAAAGTTGAAAAAAGAGGTTGACGCAAACGACCGAATCCGTAGAATACGCAGCCGTTGACGGGGCAATGCCTCGTTATCGGAAAAAAGCGGGAATAGCTCAGTTGGTAGAGCACAACCTTGCCAAGGTTGGGGTCGCGAGTTCGAATCTCGTTTCCCGCTCCAGTTTTCAAGTCTCTCAATGCCCACCTGAGAGCACAAAGTCCGACTCCTTCGGTCTTTCCCGGCGCGGTGGCAGAGTGGTTATGCAGCGGACTGCAACTCCGTGTACGCCGGTTCGATTCCGACCCGCGCCTCCATTTTTATCCTTGAAAGTCAAAACGATACCATATCTGGTGTTAGTTGAGTTCCTCCCCCTGAAAATACCCGTTTCTTGACTTCGAGAATACTGCATTCATTCCAAACCATACTGCGTGTGCCAATTTGACACCACGAATTGACGTCCGTGCTGGTGTATGCCAAGATGGCACACTAAGGGCAGGAAGAATGAAAAATATGATGAATACACAAAGTAAAGACACTCGCTTGGTCGCGCGCGTTGATGAAGAAACGCAAAGACTCATTGCGCATGCGGCAGAATTAACGGGGCGAAGCTTGAGTCAGTTCCTGATTTATGCTGCAAAAAAAGAAGCCCAGGAGGCCGAGCGTAAGGCTCTTCAAATCCAGGTTTCGCGACAGAGTGCGGATCGAATGCTGGAACTCCTGGATAACCCTGAGCCGATTAACCCGAAACTCCGAGCAGCTGCGCTTAACCACGGGAAACTGGCCGGTGGCTTTAAAAACCGAAGAGATCAATAAAAAACATAACCGCCGAAAGTTTGATTGTGGGAAACCTGTTCTTAACGAGTTCCTGAAAAAGATTGCTCGGCAGAGTAGTCAGAAGATGGCAACGCGCACCTATGTTCTGATTGAAGACGAGGTAGACCCAAGTGAGATGCTCGGGTACTACACACTTCTTCCCAGTACGGTTGCCTTTCCCGCAGGGCACCCCCTTCAAAAAAGGTATCCGTCCGATCCTCCAGTCTACCGTTTGGCGCGCCTGGCTATCGATAACTCTGCAAAAGGATACGGCTTAGGCGCGTACCTTCTCATTGAGTGCTTGAAGCGTGTCGTTGAGGCCTCTTTGTCTGTTGGGGGGATAGGCTGCGCAGTAGATGCCAAAGACGACGACGCAAAACGGTTCTATGAGAAATTTGGCTTTATTCCCATCAATGATGTCCATGGGAACCCTTTGGCTCTCTGGCTTCCTTTTGAGCAATGCCTTGAAGCTGTGGAACTTGCTCAGACAGAAGGGTGAGAATGTGGTGTCAATGTATTAATTCAAAAACAACGTATCTCGCACCGCGCTTACGACACAGGAAGCGGCAGCTTTGAGCCGTGTTGCAACGTTCAGAGCATGAACAGGCCAACTAAAAACGACGTTGTTCGATGCAGATCCGACAGGCTGCTGGCCGCAATCCTGCCAGGTATGCTTCAATGACTGTTACATAGTCGGGCCAGCCAACAAGGCTGTCTTCTGCTCCTCGGCGCCTGGACAACAACAATGAGCACAGACGATAAGATGGTCAAACGCCGGCGCTCTGCGCTTCGGGGCCGTCAACTGGAACCGACTCTATTGTCGGACCTGCGGGACCTGATCGGTGACGAACGTGTTAATTCGTCATTGCGCCACCGTGATCGTCTGATCGAGCACCTGCACGCACTGCAGGACGCCTACGGTTACCTCTCCATGCCCCGCCTCCGGGCCCTGGCTGCTTTCATGAATCTGCCGATGGCTGCTATTTATGAAACGGCCACCTTTTACGCCCATTTCGATGTCATCCACGACGAACAGGCGCCGCCGCCAGAGATAACCCTGAGGGTGTGTGACTCGCTTTCCTGTCAGCTGGCCGGAGCGGAGGCGTTGCACGAGGCGTTGGTTGACGGGGCTGATCCGGCCCGGGTTCGGGTGCTGCGCGCACCCTGCATGGGACGCTGTGAGACAGCACCGGTGGTGGCCGTTGGGCACCATCATGTGTGCCATGCCAACGCCCGGAATGTGGGTGCTGCAGTAGAAAACGGGCAGATTGAGCCGGAAGAGATTCACTGGCAACGACTGGCGGATTATCGCTCGAAGGGCGGTTATGGGTTGCTGGCAGATTGCCGTGAAGGCCGGGTGAGCGTCGAATCGCTGGCCAAGGAACTCGAGCACGCCGGCCTGCGGGGTCTCGGCGGTGCCGGATTCCCCACCTACCGCAAATGGCAGGCCGTGCGCGCCGAGCCGGGGCCACGCTATGCCGTGATCAACGCCGACGAAGGCGAGCCGGGCACCTTCAAGGACCGTTACTACCTGGAACGCGAACCCCATGGTTTCCTGGAGGGGGCTCTGGTCAGTGCCTGGGCGGTTGAGGCGAAGGCCCTGTACATCTATCTGCGGGACGAGTATCCCGGCCTGCACGGTGTTCTGAAAGAGGCCATGGCTGAGCTGGAAGCAGCCGACATCGTCGAGCCCGGTTTTATCATCCTGCGCCGTGGCGCCGGCGCCTATATCTGCGGTGAGGAATCCGCCCTGATCGAATCCCTGGAGGGCAAACCCGGCAAACCACGGCATCGCCCGCCGTTTGTTGCCCAGAAAGGGCTGTTTGGTCAGCCCACCCTGGTTAACAACGTCGAGACGGTTTACTGGATTCCGCGCATCCACGCCCAGGGTGCCGAATGGTTCGCCAGCCAGGGGCGGCATGGTCGTAAGGGGCTTCGCAGCTTTTCGGTGTCCGGACGGGTCGCGCGGCCCGGTGTGCACGTTGCGCCTGCGGGCATCACCCTCAATGAGCTAATTGAGGAATACTGCGGTGGCATGGCCGAAGGGCATCGCCTGCTCGCCTATCTGCCTGGCGGGGCCTCGGGCGGGATACTGCCGGCCAGCAAAGCCGATATCCCCCTGGACTTCGACACCCTACAGGAGCACGGCTGTTTTATCGGCTCCGCCGCAGTGATCGTTCTGTCCGATCAGGACGATTTGCAAGCCGCCGCCGCCAACCTTTTGGGCTTCTTCGCGGATGAGTCCTGCGGGCAGTGCACCCCCTGCCGTGTCGGCACCGAGAAAATGCTGACGTTGCTGGAGCGCAATACCTGGGATGAGGACACGCTCCAACAGCTAGCGGGTGTGATGGCGGATGCCTCCATCTGCGGCCTGGGCCAGGCTGCACCCAATCCGGTGCTGAGCCTGCTGCGAGACTTCCGCAGCGAACTTGCCAGCCAAAACCTGATCGCCAAAGGGTAGGGAGGCAGCCATGAGCCATTCAAAAAGAGCCATGAACGATGCGACCACCAGCTTTACCCTGACCCTGGACGACGTCGAAGTTCAGGCCCACCCCGGCGAAACCCTGTGGCAGGTCGCCAAGCGCGCCGGCGAGACCATCCCGCATCTGTGCTTCAAAGACGCCCCGGGTTACCGCGCCGATGGCAATTGCCGGGCCTGCATGGTGGAAGTGGAGGGCGAGCGGGTGCTCGCCGCAAGCTGCATTCGCGAGGCAGCGCCCGGTATGGTGGTTCGCAGCGCAGGTTCGTCACGTGTTCAGGCAGCCCGCAAAGGCGTGCTCGAATTGCTGCTGGCGGATCAGCCCGAGCGAGCGCAAAGCCCGGATCGGTCCAGTCATCTGTGGCAAACGGCGGATCAACTGGCCATTGATGCCAGTGCTGTGCGCCAGCGTATCCCGGCCCATTCAGAGCGCAATGAACCCACGGTTCACCATGTCGAGCCACGGTCTGACTCGCTGTCCCACGCCCGGGGCCACGACGCCAGTCACTCTGCCATGAACGTCAATCTGGACGCCTGCATCACCTGCGGCCTGTGCGAGCGCGCCTGCCGGGAAGTGCAGGGCAATGATGTGATCGGTCTGGCGCACCGGGGCGCCGCGTCCAAAGTCATCTTCGACTTCGACGACCCCATGGGGGACAGCACCTGTGTTGCCTGCGGCGAATGCGTGCAGGCCTGCCCCACAGGGGCGCTGATGCCCGCCACCCTGATCGATGCGGAAGGTCGTGGCGATTCCGCCGAGGCCGACCGCACCGTGGATTCCGTTTGCCCCTATTGCGGCGTGGGTTGCCAGCTCACCTATCACGTCAAAGACGAGCCAGCCCAAAACGGGGCGGGCGAGCAGCAGGGTCGCATCCTGTTTGTAGAAGGCAAAGACGGCCCCTCCAACCAGGGCCGGCTGTGCGTCAAAGGCCGCTTCGGCTTCGATTATCCCTCGCACCCGGCACGGCTCACCCAGCCGTTGATCCGCCGGGAGAGCGCGCCCAAAGGCGTCGACCCGGACTTTGACCCGGCCAATCCTTTGACGCATTTCCGGGAGGCGAGCTGGGAAGAGGCTCTGGAATTCGCGGCCACCGGGCTGACGCAACTCAAAGGCCAACACGGCCCCAGCGCACTCGCCGGTTTCGGCAGTGCCAAATGCTCCAACGAAGAAGCCTGGCTGTTCCAGAAGCTGGTTCGCACCGGCTTCGGTTCCAACCACGTGGATCACTGCACGCGGCTCTGCCACGCCAGCTCTGTCGCAGCACTGATGGAGTGCCTGGGCTCCGGCGCCGTGACCGCCTCCTTTATGCAGGCGCTCCAGTCGGATGTGGTGATTCTCACCGGCTGCAACCCGGCCGTGAACCATCCGGTCGCCGCCACCTACTTCAAGCAGGCGGCCCGTAACGGCACCAAGCTGATCATCATCGATCCCCGGGGCCAGGCACTGGACGCTTATGCCTGGCGCAGCCTGCGTTTCTCGCCGGGTGGCGACGTGTCGCTCTTCAACGCCATGCTCAACGTGATCATCAGCGAAGGGCTTTACGATCAGGCCTACATCGATGCCCACACCGAGGGCTTCGAGGCTCTGGCAGCCAGTATTTCGGATATGACCCCGGAGGCCATGAGCCCGATCTGCGGCGTTGAGCCAGACACCATTCGCGAAGTGGCCCGGGCCTATGCCGGTGCCGAAAGCGCGATGATCTTCTGGGGCATGGGCATCTCCCAGCACGTACACGGCACCGACAACGCCCGCTGCCTGATTTCGTTGGCGCTGACCTGTGGCCATACCGGTCGGCCAGGCACTGGTCTGCATCCATTGCGTGGCCAAAACAACGTTCAGGGCGCCTCCGACGCCGGCCTGATCCCAATGGTACTGCCCGACTACCAACCGGTGGGCGACACCCAGTTGCGCGCCGCCTTTGAAGAACTCTGGAACACCGAGCTGGATCCGGAACCCGGGCTCACCGTGGTGGAGATCATGGACGCCATTACGGCGGGGACGATCAAGGGCATGTACATCCTCGGCGAAAACCCCGCCATGTCCGACCCGAATCTGACCCACGCCCGAGCCGCACTGGGCGCGCTGGAACACCTGGTGGTGCAGGACCTCTTCGTCACCGAAACCGCCCAGTTTGCCGATGTCATCCTGCCTGCGGCCGCCTGGTCGGAAAAGTCCGGCACCGTCACCAACACCAATCGCCAGGTGCAAATGGGCCGCGCCGCGCTGGCGCCGCCGGGGCAGGCCAAGCCCGACTGGTGGACCATTCAGGAAATGGCTCGCCGTTTCGGACTGGCATGGGACTATACCGGCCCCGAGCAGGTATTCGCCGAGATGAAACAGGGCATGCACTCGCTGGATCACATCTCCTGGTCACGCCTGGAGCGCGAAGGTTCGGTGACCTACCCATGCCCAGCCGACGATGCGCCAGGGCACGATGTTGTCTTTTCCGATGCCTTCCCCCGCGCCGGTGGCCGGGCCAAATTGTCGCCAACCCGGCCGCTTCCGCCTGACGAGCCGGTGGATGAAGCCTATCCCATCGTTTTAACCACCGGGCGTTTGCTGGAACACTGGCACACCGGCGCCATGACCCGTCGCAGCCGGGTACTGGACGAAAGGGAGCACGAGGCTGCGGCCTACCTGGCACCCGCGGAGTTGGCTCGTCTGGGCATCGCACCGGGTGAGGCCATCCAGGTTGCCACCCGGCGTGGCAGCATCACCCTGACAGCGCGGGCCGACCAGGCCATGCCTGAGGGCATGGTGTTTATACCGTTTGCCTTTGCTGAGGCGGCGGCCAACCTGCTCACCAACCCGGCGTTGGACCCGTTTGGGAAGATTCCGGAGTTCAAGTATGCGGCGTGTCGGCTCAGCCCGGCGTAGCTTTCGAAGCGATACTACCTTGCCTGCCGGTCTTGCCCGACTTTGTTAATCACCGGCTTTGAAGCCGCCAGGGCCTGTTCTCTGAACTTCGTCTTCACTGGCCCCGGCAGCACAATCGACACACTCTCTAGATTTTTTCAGGTGCAAAACTGGCGTCAATGCCGAAGAAAATTGCGGCGTTCACCAAAGCTTCATCTTCACTGATCAAATGAGCTTGGTGACTTTCTGCGCATGCCAGGTGAAGCGCATCCAGTGTCCTCAGGCTTGTCTTCCGTGTTCCAATCCAGTGGCTGACTCTTTGGTAGTAGGCTGCTTCTATTGGGCAGAGGCCGAAGCGGCCATGACTCACATCGTCATGGAAGGCACTTTCTATTCGGTTCGCCTGGGGTTCACTGAGTTCACCCATGCGAACCCAGCGCGCCAATGCGCTTGACACCTCAACTTCAGTCAGGTGACTGATAAGAACAGGCTTGGCCTGCGAATCAAGCAAAGCCTGGACTCTGTCGCTGGCCTGTTCCTGGCGATAGTAGGGAAGAACGGCGCTTGTATCGAAGTACAGCATCAATAACGCTCTTCATCTCTGAGTTCCCGAACTGCTTGAGCAGAGCTTTCCTGGCAGGCGGGCAGTGATGCCCTGAGTCCTGAACGGTTCGGAAACTGGATTTTTTCTGGGAAAGCGGCAGTCAGACGTGCAGCAGGCTTGCCGTGGCGAAGGATAACAATATCTTCGCCGGCCGCCACAGCGTCCAGGATATGTGAGAGCTTTTCCCGGGTTTCACGAACATTGATTGTTTGCATGATTTGATCCTTTAAGTGTACTCAATCAATGTACACAGAGTGAGTGCTGGCGGGCAAGCCTTGATACATGAGCTTTCAATGGCGTTCCCGCGTCAGCAAGAGAATTGATGGGGGAGCATTTTGACAAGTCATGATCAGAGCCCGTCCGTAAGGGTCGCGGCCCTCCGGCGATTACAATCGTCGCCAGCTTCAAACGCCGTTTGGCCCGGCCTGGATCTATCTGTATAACCATGAGGTTGCAGGTTCACCGGAAATTCGGCGCGGTGGCTGGCTGCAGTAACCGGTTCGCGGGTAGTCTAGAATGTCGCGAAAATTCCCAGATCCTTCAGGAACCTGAAATGCCAAAATTTTTGCACACCGCAGACTGGCAGATGGGCCGGGCGTTTACCCGTTTTGAAACCGAAGACGGTGCCGCCCTGGTCGAGGCCCGGTTCGAGGCCATTGAAACGCTGGCTCAACTGGCCAATGAACATCAGTGCGATGCGGTATTTGTGGCCGGTGACGTGTTTGATGCTCAAACGGTGTCCGACCGCACCATCCGCCGGGTATTCAACGCCACAAAGGGGTTCACCGGCCCCTGGGTCATGTTGCCCGGCAACCACGATGCCGCCCTGGCGGAGAGCGTCTGGACGCGAGCCCAGCGCCTGGGTGCGGTGCCCGGGAATGTCCACCTTGCGCTTCAGCCTGGCGTCATTGATCTGGAACCTCAGCGCCTGAGCATACTCTGCGCGCCCCTGACTCAGCGCCATACCTACGGCGATCTGACCGAGCCGTTCAGCGGCTACGAGTCGCCGGAAGGTTTCCTGAGGGTCGGCCTGGCCCACGGCAGTGTCCAGGGCCTGTTGCCGGACGAGATAGACTCCACCAATCCCATCGCGCCAGACCGTGCCGAAGCCAGCCGGCTCGATTACCTCGCACTGGGTGACTGGCACGGCACCAAACAGATCAATGACCGCACCTGGTACAGCGGCACCCCCGAGCCGGAACGGTTCCGGAACAACGAGGCGGGCAATATCCTGATTGTTGAGGTTGCCGAACCCGAAGCAACACCCAAAGTCACCCAATTACCAACCGGGCGTTACCAATGGCACCAGTGGCGGGAAACCCTGGCCGTCCAGTCCGATCTTGAGCAACTGCTGGAGCGTCTGGACGCCTTGCCCGAATCCGCCGTGGTCGACCTGCGACTTGAAGGCTCGGTCACCCTGGCCGGCGAGGAAACCCTGTTGAAGGCTCTGTCCGTCGCGGAAGCCCGATTTCGCAGCCTTCGCTGTGAGCGCAGCGGCTTACAGCTTGCCCCCACCGATGAAGACATTGCCGCCCTGAAAGCCGATGGGTATGTAGGCGAGGTGATCGAGAGCCTGCGGCAGCGTCAAGGGCAAGGAGAAGGACAAGAACAGGAAGGCGCGCAGGATGATGCCGCCCGGGATGCGCTGGCGATTCTGGCCGGGTTGCTCAGAGAGCGGGAACAGGAGGCCAGCCAATGAAACTGCAGCGCATGCGCATTGAGCAGCTCCGCCAGTTCCGCAAACCCTTTGTGCTGGACAACCTGCAACCCGGCCTCAACCTGATTCACGGCCCCAATGAGTCCGGCAAAAGCACCCTGGTGCGTTCGATCCGGGCGGCTTTTTTCGAGCGCTATCGCTCAACCGCCGTTGACGACCTTCGCCCCTGGGGCGATTCCGCCGCGGCGCCCACCATTGAACTGGATTTTGAGCACGACAACCGCAATTGGCATCTCACCAAGAGCTTTCTGCAGCGCAAACGCTGCGACCTGACCGTCGGCACCGAGACCTACAGCGAAGACGACGCGGAAGAAAAACTGGCCGAGTTGCTGGGCTACCAGTACCCGAAACGCGGCGCCAGCAAGGCCGAACACTGGGGCATACCGGGCCTGCTGTGGGTGGAGCAGGGCACCGGGCAGGACATCGAACAGGCCATCGAGCATGCCGGGGATCACCTGAAGTCCGCCCTGAATTCCATGGTCGGAGAGGTGGCCAGTTCCGGGGGCGACGACCTGATTGACACCGTCCGCAGCCAGCGGGACACCCTGCTGACGGGGACCGGCAAGCCCCGTGGAGACTACCTGCAACTGGAAAAAGACCGAGCCCTGTATGAGCGTGACATCGAAGAGCTGAAGGAGCGAGTGCACCAATACCAGGACCAGGTCGACCGACTCGGCAAACTCGCCCAGGATTACGATCAGGCGGAAGCCGAGCGCCCCTGGGAAGAGGCCCAGCGACAGCTGGAAGAAGCCCGCACACGGTATCAGCAGGTAGAGCGCCTGGAACAACAGCAAAACCAGGAAAAAGCCACGCTCGCCCAGCTGCAGCAGAACCACCGATTGTTGCAGCAGAACAAAGAACACCTGGAAGGGCTGAGCCGCCAGTTGGAGGGCCGAAAAGCCGAACTGGAACGGGCCGAGCGTGACGTTCGATTGGCGGAAGCTCAGACCCCGGCCATTACCGGTCGGTTGGCCGAAGCCAGAACCGCCTATGAGCAGGCGGAGAAGCAACGCAAGCTTGCCGGTTTGCTGCAAACCCGGGAACGGCTGGAACAGGATGTCCGGCGGCTTGAGCAGCACAAACAGGTGCTGACCCAGAACCTCGCCAAAGCCAAGGACTACCACCAGCAGCTGGAGCAGGCCAGGCAGCAGGCCAGAGACAACCGGATTGATTCAACCGCGGTCAAAAACCTGAAAACGACCGCGAACCAGCTGAACGAGGAAACCATCCGTTCACGAACCATCGCCACCCGGTTGAACTGGCAGCTGGAAGCAGGCGCGTCATTAACACTGAACAACGAGCAACTCACGGGACAAGGCGAGCAACAGCTACTGGAAGAATCCACCCTGGTGATCCCCGGCGTGGGTACCCTGGGCATAACGCCCGGTGGCGAAGAGCTGGCCAGCACCCGCAGGAAGCTCAAAACCCTCGAGGACAGCTTTGCAGAACAGCTGAAGACCCTGAGTGTGACATCGGTGGAACAGGCAGAGGACCGCCTTTCAGCCTTTGAAAGTGCCGGAAGAACCCTGAAGCACGCCGAAGACTTACTCAAATCCGTGGCCCCGGCCGGCATTGAGCAACTTGTCGCCGAACAGAGCGAATCAGAAAGCGAACTGGAGAAAGCCAAAAGCCAATTGCAGGCCACGCCAGAACCGGACCCGAAAGAGCAGGTACCCGCTCTGAAAGAAGCGGAGGCCATTTTCGTTCAGGCAGGCACCGCGCTGGATAAGGCCGAAGCTGATGACCGCGAGCATCAGGCCACCCTGTCGGCCCTGAAACAGGCCCGGGACAACGCCAAAGCCGAATGGCAGCGACTGGCCGATGAAGAAAAGAGCCCGGAACGACAGCAGCAACTTCAACAGTTAACCACCGACCTGGCGAACATCGAAAAACAACAAACCGAACTGCAAGCCAGCCTCGAACGCCGCGAACGGGAAATCCGCGAAGCCCGACCGGACTTTCTCAAACAGGACATCGAGCGGTACCAGAACGCAGTTAATAACCTGCGCCAGACCCAGGAAAACCGGGGGCGTGAGCTCAGGGATATCAAAGTCAGGTTGGAGGCCTGGGGTGCGGAAGGGCTGGAAGAACAGCTCAACGAAAAAGAAGCCGAGCTCGACCAATGCAACCGCCGCTATCAGGAATTGCACCGCCGTGCCCAGGCACTGGATCTGCTGCTGACCCTGCTCACGGAAAAACGCCAGGCCCTCACACGGCGCCTGCAGGCACCGCTGCAAAAGCACCTCAACCATTACCTGTCGGTGCTTTTCCCGGAAGCCTCCCTGGAAGTCGACGAACAGCTACGGCCCGGCACCTTCAGCCGGGGCAGCGAACTGGGGCAGATCACCGAACTGAGTTTTGGTGCGCGGGAACAGATGGGACTGATCAGCCGACTGGCCTATGCCGATCTGCTGCGGGAAGCCGGAAGGCCAACCCTGGTGATACTGGACGACACCCTGGTGCACAGTGACAGCGAGCGCCTCGAAGACATGAAACGCATCCTGTTTGATGCGGCCAGCCGGCATCAGATACTGCTGTTTACCTGCCATCCGGAGAAGTGGCAGGACCTGGGGGTGCCGCCTGTGGATATTCAGGCATCGAAGGAGCGTGGTGTGGAGTCGCCGGGGTGAAACAAGGTAGGGCGCCGAGGCTGCGAAAATACAAAGCTCGGTTTTAATGCGGGACATTACCGCTCGCGTTGTTTGAAGATGGATAACCCCAATCAAGCATGCACTGATTCCAATGGGATGGTTAAACTACCTCAATATTCTCCACTGGAAATAGTGGGGCAGAATTCGAGTGATAAGGGCGGCGACATGGGTCTGCGGTGTGACCGGATATCGTGTTTTGGGACGTGCCGGTTCTCCAGCCCTGTAAATCCGCTCGGCCACCTCCGGAAGCACTGGCTGTAAATGACTTCACTTTAGTGCCTGGAGCACGCACTGCTTCTAATGATTTATACTTTGCTCGGTGCACCGCGCTCGCCCGGCTAATAACGGGCTGGAAACCGGCCAGGGCATATTCCCTGAACCGCGTCACCACGGGCCTGGGAAACGCAAGCGGAACACACTCCGGGCTTTTGCTGACTATGATGAGCTCCGCGAGATAGACATCAACGCCTTTGATGTTGGGCTTGAGTTTTTGCTTTTGAGGTGTAGCAAATGGCTGTGACACAAATCAGGGAACGAGTCCTTCGGCTTCTTGTAAAAGGCGAACCACATTCTTGCCACTGGTTGAAAGAAAAGAAAGTCAGTTCATCTCTTTCATATAACAGAAAAAAGTGGCACCTTGATGCGTTAAAAATACTAATAATCTAGTCTCAGGGGCAGTATGGAAAGGCGGCCTTACCTTGCGTTAGATTTCAGTCGGTTAAGCAAAGTAGTTAATCGAAATGCGAGTAATACATCTTTCTTAGAAGATGTTCTCTTCGAATTAAGCTATCGGAAGACAGGCGCTGCACGACAGTTGCAGAAACGTGTTGAAGATCTCCTTAAAGAACAGCCGAGTCGCGCTCCTAAGCATAAACAATCAAGAACCACCGAGTCTGAAAAGGAACGTGAGAGCTGCGCTGCGCGGCCTTCAAAAACAGAAAAGAGCGAACCTATGTCTAACGAGCAAAATGACCAGGCTGCAGATGTTTTTTTGAAATCTTCTGATCCGTTTGTACTCGAGTCGCTAGAGCTCATGCGGAAGAAGCTCCTAGACCTGACAGCACGGAATCGACTGCTGAACTTTCCTCTTCACCAAAAAAGCGCAGCACTAAGAATTATTGACGAAGTACCCAATCAGCTTTGCGAAGAGCTGCTCGCTGACCGCGAACTTAGATTTAAGCCAATTCCTTCGCCGACGCGAAGACAGCTGATTGAGCACGGTTACATAGAGATCGATGAGGAAACAGGGGAAGAAAACCGCCTCAAACCCAATCCCGACGCTCGAGAATGGGCTAAGGTGCTAGGTTTCGACATCGGGTACGACCTTCCAAGGAAGGAAGAGACCCCTGGTGATGAAAAGCACCAGGACGACGCCATTCAAGTGCTCCTTTATCCGCCCGAGATGGAATCGAGACTGAGGGCCATCCGAGGCAAAGCGCAAACTGCTATCGAAGAGATGGGCGCTAGCATTTTGTATTTGGCTCTTGGCTTTTTGGAGTGGACTGAAAAGGATGACTCCTCAAAGACACGGCTCGCACCATTGTTTACGGTGCCTGTGCACCTTAGCCGCGGAAAGCTGGATCATCGAACTGGAACCTATCAGTACACGCTGAGTTACACAGGCGAAGACATCCTCCCGAATCTATCCCTCAAGGAGAAGCTCGCTCTGGATTTCGGATTGGCACTTCCAGAGGTCGAGGAAGAGCTGTCTCCTGAAGAATACTTGGATAAAGTTTCCAAGTTAATCAAAAGCACGAAACCGGGTTGGTCTGTGCGCAGATACGGTGCCCTTGCTCTTTTAAACTTTGGCAAGATGCTGATGTATCTCGACCTAGACCCGAGGCGCTGGCCCCTAGACGAGCGCAACTTGATTCAACATCCGATTGTTCAACGTTTTTTTAAGAGTTCAGAGAATAAATCCGGAGAGGGCGGCGGCAATTCTGCCGAACACTACATTGATCAAGTTGAAGACGTTCATTATTTCTTTCCACTTATTGACGACGCTGATAGCTCCCAACACAGCGCACTTATTGATGCCGTAAATGGTGAAAACCTGGTCATAGAAGGTCCGCCGGGAACCGGGAAGTCACAGACCATCACCAACTTGATTGCCGCTGCCATGCTCAGCGGTAAGAAAGTCCTGTTTGTTGCCGAGAAAATGGCCGCGCTCGATGTCGTTAAAACGCGTCTCGATAAGGCAGATCTCGGACACTTTTGTTTAGAGCTTCACAGCCACAAGTCCCAGAAGCGAAAAGTGCTTGAGGATATAAATTCGAGGGTTGTTCGAGAAAAGCACCTTCGGTCTACACAGAATATCGACGCTGAAATCACGCGTTATGAACAACTCAAGGAAAGCCTCAATCAGTACGCTCAGGAAATCAACGAACCATGGGCAAATACAAACCGGACAATTCATGAAATCCTCAGCGGCGCATCTCGATATCGACAAGAGCTAGAGGTCAGTCCGGCAGATGTTCACGTCGATGGTCTCTCCGGAGAGGCACTTACCGATCTAAAGCGCTTAGAACTGGTCGATAAGGTTAACGAATTCCAGAAGATATTTTCTGCCATGCGGGAGCAGGTGGGAGTGGACGCTGATCTTCACGACCACCCCTGGTCTGGCGTTGAAAATACCAGTATTCAGATGTTCGAGTCCCAACAGGTTGTTTCTGTTGTCGAGGAATGGCAGCGCGCTCTCGAGCAGCTTCAGACACGGACCATGGAATTGGCAGAAGCCATTCAGGTCGACATATCTTTGCTTTCCACGCTGGAAGCTTGCGAAGCGCTTGCGCTTGATTTGCGAGACCTGCCAGAGCTTTCGAAAAAGGAGCTTTTCCAAGCTTTGGATCGTCTCGACGAGCAGACATCTTCAGAGGTCGAAGAGTTGCTTCGTCTCCATCGGAACGTTCAGGAAAGCTACGAAGATCTTTCAAAAGACGTATCGAAACAAAAGCTCACCAGTCTGGCAGGTGGAGAGGTCATTCCAGCCTTTCCAAACTTAAGCCGGCTGACGGGGGCGGATCAGTCCACCAGTTTTAACGACATTGTCCGCGCCACTTTGAGGCTGAAAAAGTTGGAAGCTGAGATGCAGCCGCTTGCTGCCCAGTTGGAGCAGCTTGAATCGGCGCTACCCTCGCCACTGCGTGAAACCTTTAAGCCGACTGTGGACGATCTAGGCGCCTCAATCGAAATGATCGAAGTGATTGGGGCTCTGGATAGTTCCCTGATTAATCTTCGTTCTGAACTCTTTGATGAAGAAGATGCTGATTCTGCTTTGCAGGATCTTGACCAACAAGTGCGCCACCTTCGGCCATTGAGAGAGGCGGTGGGCCAGCTCATGGATCTGGAGAAGCTACCAGAGTCTGCAGAGCTTCAGGCATTGCAGGTTCAAGCAGTACGCACGGGAATCGGAAAGTGGTTTTCGGGCAACTGGTGGCGGGCTCGTAAGCGTTTAAAAGAAGTGGCTGTTAATCCTGCCTTGAACGTCAAACAGATAGGCACAGTCCTGAATGAAGCAGTCGAATACTCGCAGGGCCTGGCAGAATTCGACACGAAGCGTTATCAGCGAGCGTTAGGGCCTGAATTTGATGGCTTGGATACGTCGGTCGAAGATCTCTTTCGTTTGCGCGAGTGGTATAAAAAAGTCCGTGAAACCTATGGGATTGGTTTTGGTCCGAAAGTCGACATCGGGGACAGCATCCTCTCTCTTGATAAAAAATTGTTCAGAGGTGTTCAGCAGTTCGAAGAAAAAGGCTTCAACTCGGAGCTCCAGGCCATTCTCGATGCGCTCGATGAAATCCAATCCGTCATGCCGAGTCTTGAGCAAGAAGTAGGTCGGAATCGGGCTCTAACCGGAGAGCAGGGAACGTTATTATCTGAGTATGGTCGGTTTCAGCCCGCCGTGGAGGCGATTCAACAGTGGTTTCAAGACAAAGAATTCACCATTGCCGATCTTCAAGCCAGCACAGAGCAGCTCAAGGCTCTGCAAAACGCGCAGTCCAAGTTCCAGGATAAAGATTTGCTTCGAGAGCTGTTCGCTCCTGAGGTTGAATTGCGAGTTGGCCAAGATGTGAAAAACGAAGAAGCGCTTGAGAGCATTCGTGAAACATTGGACTTTGCCTATTATGTCCGTCGCAAGCTCAGGTTCGAGCCATTAAGACATGTGATTCTCTCCGTGAAAACTCACGCGGATTATGAAGTCCTTAAGGCCAAAGCCCGGGACTACTTTTCGGTTTGGCAGTCCCAAGACGAGGCGTATGAACAGTTCAAGAGCAAGGCAGAGTCAAATCCGGCTCAGTGGTTTAATCATGCTGAATGGAACATCGAAGAGCTTCGAGAGCGAAACCAGTTGGCGATTCAAAAACCAGAATGGCTTAACGACTGGATCAACTTCGTGCGTATTCGGAATGAAATGAAAGCTCAGGGCCTTGAGCCAATCTGGCGAATCGTCACCAATGGCAAGCTTAATGTCTCTGATGCAGCGGCTGCGTTAGATCTGGCAATTTTTGATCAGTTGGCGAGAGAAATACTCACTAAGCGTCCTCACCTTCAAAGAGTCTCCGGAAAGAACCAGGAAGCTCTGCAAGGCACATTCCGGGAATACGATCAAAAACTGAAGACGCTTCAAAGAAAACGAATTGCCAGTGCACTGGCCGAACGCCACGTTCCACAGGGAAGTTCCGGAGGGAGAAAGTCCGAATACACAGGCATGGCTCTGATCAATAACGAGCTTGGCAAGAAGACACGTCACATTCCTATCCGTCAGCTGATCAATCGCGCAGGTGACGCTCTGTTGGCTTTGAAGCCGTGTTTCATGATGGGGCCTATGTCGGCGGCACACTATTTAAAACCCGGTGAGCTTCAGTTTGATCTGGTGGTCATGGACGAGGCGTCCCAGGTAAAACCTGAAGACGCGCTCGGCGTAATCGCAAGAGGTGGACAGTTGGTTGTTGTTGGCGATCCCAAGCAGCTTCCGCCTACAAGTTTCTTCGACCGTCAGGATATGAACGACGACGATGAAGAAAGCGCCGCTCTCGCGCAGACCGACAGCATCCTCGACGCATCCATGCCGTTATTCAAAATGCGGCGGCTGCGTTGGCACTACCGCTCTCAGCACGAGAGTCTGATCGCTTTCTCGAACCGCAACTTCTACGAGAACGACCTCGTCATTTTCCCATCGCCCCACGCAAAGGCTAAAGAATTCGGCGTGAAATTCAGTTACGTCAAAGGCGGACGATTCGTAAACCAGTACAACGTCGAAGAGTCCCGGATTGTTGCCAAAGCAGTTGTAAAGCACGCGCAGCAGCACCCGAAGGAATCTCTCGGTATTGTGGCCATGAGTTCGAAACAGCGTGAGCAGATAGAGCGTGCCGTTGAAGAAGAGTGCAAGCTAGACGATGCCGTTTCAGAGGCCGTCGAAAACCTTCGCAATTTGGAAGATGGCTTGTTCATCAAAAACCTGGAAAACGTTCAGGGTGATGAGCGGGATGTCATCTTCATTTCCTGCACCTATGGCCCTAGCGAAATTGGTGGGCGCGTTTATCAAAGGTTCGGCCCAATTAACTCAGACGTAGGGTGGCGGCGTTTGAACGTCTTATTCACCCGCTCCAAAAAACGGATGCACATCTTTAGCTCCATGCGCTCTGACGACATCCTGATTTCGGAGACGTCCAAACGTGGCGTCATTGCCCTGCGCAATTTTCTCGATTACGCCGAAAAAGGCAACATGGACGGAACTCCGGTGCACACCGGCAAAACGCCCGACAGCGATTTCGAAGTTTCCGTAATGGAGGCCCTTCACCAAGCCGGGTTTGAGAGTGAAGCCCAGGTGGGCGTAGCCGGATTCTTTATCGACATTGCCGTGAAAGACCCGGGTAAGCCGGGCCGCTATTTAATGGGAATCGAGTGCGATGGCGCAACCTATCACTCTGCTAAATCAGCACGCGATCGTGATCGCTTGCGACAAGAGGTATTAGAGCGACTCGGGTGGAGAATCCGACGCATTTGGTCAACGGACTGGTACAGTAATCCCCAAGGCGAACTGGACCCCATCATTCGTGAACTGCACAGCCTTAAAACAGAAAAGCTTGAAGCAGAAGAATCGTTTGAGTTGGATGCTGAGCCTGTCGAAGAAGTGGAGAGCGCTCAGGATTTTGATACTCCAGAAGTGATTGAGCTTTTGGAGGACTCGTCTGATCTGCGCGGGCGATTGGAAGCGTTTGGCGAAACGATTATTGCGAAGCAATTCCCAAATACGCCCAAAGACAGACGATTGTTGCGTCCCGCCATGATCGAGGCGTTGGTGGAGCACGAGCCTGTTTCGTCGTCTGAATTTGTGGAGCTGATTCCGGAGTACCTCCGCAAGTCCACGGAGCCAAAGGAGGCGAAAACGTACCTTGCACAAATCCTGGAGATCGTTGCAGGTTCCGAGGTTTCCCAAGGAGATCTGCTCAGCTGAATTCTGAAGCACCAGCATTTTTTTCACTTTAAGAGAGAACCAGCAATCTGATGATAACCGGCGAACTTAAATCCAAAGTCGACAAAATCTGGGACACCATGTGGTCCGGCGGGGTATCCAACCCGCTGTCCGTGATTGAACAGCTGACCTATCTGCTTTTCATCAAGCGGCTGGATGAGCTGCATACACTCAAGGAGCGCAAGGCCCAGCGCACTGGCCAAGCCATTGATGATCCGGTTTTTCCGCCGGACCAGGACAACCTGCGCTGGTCCCGCTTTAAAGACTTCGCTCCGGAAGACATGTTCAATACGGTGCGCGACCAGGTTTTTCCTTTTATAAAAACTCTGGGCGCTAAAGGCGAAGACGATGGGGAGGGTGGTAGTTGAGGTGGACCCCATCAGTTGGACAGCTTGATGGTGCAGTTAAGCTCTGATCCG
>CBIHLH010000045.1:0-26513 GCA_966210405.1 uncultured Marinobacter sp. | reverse complement strand
GGGTCAGATCACCGATGGCATCCACGCCGGCCATGCGGGCCCCGCCCTTGAGGGTGTGTACGTCGCGCTGGAGTTCTGCGGCCACGCCACGATCAGAGGGGTCTTCACTCCAGGTGTGCAGGGCACTGCCGGTGGAGTTGATCAGGTCGTAGGCTTCTTCGAGGAAGATGCCCACCAGCTCGGGATCCAGGTGCGACAGATCGGCGACGCCTTCTTCCAGCGGCTCTTCGCCCGGGGCCATGTCGTCTGCTTCGGCGATATCGTCGGCGTCGTCCACCTCCAGTACCGGGGGTGTTTCGTCGTCCGATTCCTCGTGGTCACGGACATCGGTGACCGGCCGGGACCCGGTGGCGCTGTCCATGTAGGCGCGGATTTCGCTGATCAGGTCCGGTGCCGGACGTGGCGGTTCGCCGGTTTCCAGATTATCGACCATGCCGGCGAGGCGGTCGTGGCTGCGGAACAGTAAATCAGACAGCTGATCGTTGATCGACAAACGCTGTTCGGTCAGCCCTTCAAACAGGTTTTCCAGTTCGTGGGAGAGATCACCGACGGCGGCAATGTCGGCCAGGCGTGCACCGCCCTTCAACGTGTGCAGGTCTCGCTGCAGCAGGCGCAGGATGTCCAGGTTGTGGGTGTTTTCACTCCAGTCCTGCAGTGCCTCGGCGGTACTGCTGACAAGATCCCGGGCCTCTTCCAGGAAGATCTCGGCGAGTTCGTCATCCATGCCGTCGGAATCCGACAGCTCGGGCAATGGCGGTTGCTCGCTGGCGGGCACCTCTTTGGTGGGCTCTGCTTCGGTGAGCCCAGTTTCGGATTCATCAAGATCGAAACTGAGATCAATTTCTTCCAGATCGTTGGTGAATTCCTGCTCGAAGGGGTCTGGGGTGTACGTTTCCGGTTCACCGCTTTGTTCGATCAGGGCTTCGAGGCGGGCGACCAGGTCTTCACTGGATTCCGTGGCGAGGCCGGCGGCTACCTGGTCCATCATGTTGATCAGTTGATCATGCCCGGCCCGGACCGTTTCCAGGAATTGCTGGTCGCTGGCATCCAGGCCCGAGGCGGCGGCGCGATAGGCATCGCCCAGGGCACCGGAAAGTGAGGAAACATTGGACAGGCCGGCGTCGGAAGCGGCGTCGGTCAGTTGTTCCAGCTCGGATCGTAGCTGGTCCAGGGCAGCGGTTTCCGTCGGGTTATCGGCCCACCGGTCAAGAATCCGGTCCGCGTCGAGGACAATATCGAGCCCTTCGCTGAGGAACAGTTGCACCAGTTGCGAGGGCGCCTGCTGGTGCTCGGCACCGACGGTGTCTTCGGTCTGGCTGCGCAGGCTGTGGCCGGTCAGGCGGTCCAGTTTGTCCAGGAACGCCTCGGTGCCGGGCAAGGAGGCCTGCGGGTTTTCACGAATCTGTGCCAGCCCGCGGGTCAGGAAGTCGCAAGTGTCCTCAATTAATGCCAGGACCTCACGATCCGCGCGCCCATTCCGGGCACGGGATTCTTTGACGAATCGCTCCAGCGGGGTGATAACCGCGGCGATTGGCGCAATGCCGGCGGTGTGGGCACTGCCCTTGAGGGTATGCAGTGCCCGGGACAGGTCGTCGGTGTAGGACGCCGATCCCTTGTCGCCGGCGGCATTGAGATAATCGCGCAGAGTCTGCAGGTGGGTCTCGGTTTCGCTCTCGAAGATATCGAGCAACACCGGATCGACCCCACCGTCGTCGGCCTCGTCTTCTCCGGCGCCGGATTCGGCACTGGTGGCCGCCTCGGTTTCAGCGGTAGGCATCGAACTGGTGTCGGGAATTTCGCCATTGGCCAGGGCGTTGGCGCGGGCCTGCAGTGTCGAGGTGTCGATGGATGGCGCCCGGCGCTTTTCAAAATCCTCGACCAGCACCGGGATGTCACCGGTCACATCGCCCAGCAGCCTGGCGATGTCGTCATTCATGAAGATGCTGCCGTCGATGACCCGGTTCAGCATGTTTTCCACCGACCAGGCCAGTTCGCCCACCATCAGGGCGCCCACCATGCGGCCACTGCCCTTGAGGGTGTGGAACGCGCGGCGTACTTCCGACAGCGCACTGCGATCATCGTGCTGGCGCAGCAACATGGGCAGGTAGTCGCGGATGGTCTGGAGGACTTCACCGGCTTCCTCGACGAAAATTTCAAGGATTTCGTCGTCAATCAGGTCGTCATCGGAGCTGTCCGCGCCGGTGGCTTCCGGCACCTCCCCGGCGTCGGGACCGGCTACCAGGCTCTCGGCCCCGGTGGCCTCTTCCATCCGTGCTTCCGGCTCCGGATCGGAGGGCATGCCGTCGTCCGTGCGACGGGTGGTGGCCATGGCTTCGCCACGCTGGATCAGCTCGGCGACATCGCCGGACGTCTCTCCGTCGCGGAATTCACGAATCAGTGACGGGATGCGGGCATTGACTTCATCCACCAGGGTGAACAGGTCATCGGTTGGCTTGATGGTCTGATCGATGACCCGGTTGAGCAGGTTCTCGATCGACCAGGCCAGTTCACCAAGGCTGGTCGCGCCCACCAGCCTGCCACTGCCCTTCAGCGTGTGGAAGGCCCGGCGTACTTCCGTCAGGGCTTCGTGGTCATCATGGTTCTGGCGCAAGCGCGGGTAAAATTCGTGGATGGTTTCCAGCACTTCCTCGGCTTCTTCCACGAAGATGCCGAGGATTTCGTCGTCCAGCAGATCGTTGTCGGAACCCTTGCCGGCTTCCGTGGGGGCGGGCGCCGGGCTGTTTCCGGAGAAGTCCGGTTCAACGACCGGGATGTCCTCGTTGTTCGCCGACCAGGTGGGTTCGGCGCCCACCGGGAAGCCGAGCGAGCTGAGGCTTTGTTCGGCCACGTTCAGGATGCTGTCATTCTCGCCAATACCGTCGGCCAGGCGCTCCAGATAGTACTCGATGCTGGTCAAGGCGTCGGCCAGGGTGTCCAGTTGCTTCCAGTCCGGTACCTGCTTGCCACCGAGCAGAACGTCGGATACGTAGCGTTCCGCCGAGGCCAGCATATCGGCAACACGGTCCAGCGGAATCAGGCCCAGGCCGCCGCGAATGCTGTGGAGCAGGCCGGGGACATGTTCAATTTCCCGGACATCCCACTGGGAGGCAATAAAATTGACGATGGAGGACTTCACCTGCTCCAGGGTGTTCCTGGACTCCCGGAGCAGGGCACTGCTGGCCTCGCCCAGTTCCCTCGATCCCAGGTCGACGCGTTGGTCGGTGCCGTCCCGGCCTGCGCTCTCCCGCTGGCGATCACTGTCAAGCCCGGCCAGGCTGGCTTCTATGTAGAGCAGGGCACCGGCAATGTCCATCAGTGTGCCGTCGTCGACCTGCTCGCTCCGGGCACTGAGATTCTCGACCAGCTCGATCTGGTCGGTCACCACCTTGCGGGGAATGCCCAGGCCCAGAACCGCCAGCGTGTTGGCGACCTGGCGAAGGCCGGGCAGCATTTCCGCCAGCTCGTTATTCTGGCGAAGTTCCGAACGCACGAACAGGTCCAGGTAATCCTTGAGCTTGGCCAGCTCTTCGTTCAGGGCGTTGACCACCGAGTGAATGGCTTCCCGTCCTGGCCCGGAAACCCGGGTACGGGCGGCGTCGACGTCGTCGTCGGACGGCAGGGCCTGATCAAGCTGGTAGCTGGCGCGCAGCTCCCGGACGCGCTCGGAATCCAGATCCCGGGCCCTGGCAATGTAGTACAGCAGGTGTTTAAGCAACGCTTCCGGAGCCGGTTGCCGCAGCACATCGGCGTGTTCATCAGTCAACCGGCGGATTTCGGCATCCAGTTCCCGGAGCAGGGACTTGACTGCGGCGTTGACCGGGTTGGCGCGGGCCTGGAGGGTTTCCACAAACGCACTGGCGGCTTTCCAGAGCTCGCCACGGGGCGTCTTCTGGCATAAACGGATCAGCCGCTGGAGCACTTTCTGCAGGTAATCGAAGTGAGCGTCCAGGTCGGCTTCGCGGACGATGCCGGCGAGGGCGAACTGGTACATCTGCCGCAGCTTGCGGACGTGGCCAAGTACGGTCGGGTCCTGCAACCGCTCGGATACCTTGCCGGTGACCGCCATCCGGGCTGGGCTGAGGTCTGGCTTGAACAGCGAGGTATCAGACAGCAGGGATTCACCCCGCGCCGCCCGCAGGTCGTTCAGGAGCGGCAACAGTACCATCGGAAAATCGTCCCGGCTGGAAGCCAGGTGTTCCAGGTACTGGGGTAGTTGCAGGATGGCCTGCATCAGAACATTCACCGCCTCATCAACACTGGCTACGGCGTCGTTCAGTACCGCCTGGGTCAGCTTTTCCATTTCCTCGGTCAGCAGGGCCGCACCGTAAAGCTCAACCATCTGCAGGGTGCCGTGCACCTGATGGAGATAATTCAGGCAGAAGCGCAGGCGCGCGGTGTCGTCACGATTCTCGACATACGCTTCCAGTGCATGCTGACCCTGAGTCAGCGTGTCCTGTATTTCGCCCCGAACCCAGTCGAGGGCGATGCTGTCATGGTGATTGCCCATAACCACTCCGGTCATTCTTCGTCAGGCTGGCGTTTGATCCACGCCAGCACATGTTCCGAGGGGACTTTCTGCAGGCCGGGTGGCTGCCAATCGGTCAGCTCCCCCTGGCCCAGCACCAGCAACCCCCCGGGCGCCAGCCTTTCTGCGAGTCGCTTGACAATGTCCCGTCGGCGCCAGCGACGGAAATAAATCAGCAGATTCTGGCAGAAGATAATATTCATTCCGTGCATGGGTGCCTTATCGAGATCCAGCACGTTCAGTCTGGTAAAGCACACCCGGTCACGGATGCTGTTCACAATCTCTACACTGTTCCGTTCCGCGGGGCGGAAATATCGGGCTTTCAGCGCCTCATCCATGGCCAGCAGTTTGCGGGCGTTGAACTGGCCGAGCCGGGCCTTTTCAATCGCCGGCTTGCTGATGTCCGATCCGGTCACCCCGAACAGAGGCTGAAGCGCCAGCTGGCTCATGCATTCGTTCAGCACCATGGCCAGCGTGTAGGGTTCCTCGCCCGTCGAGCAGCCCACACTCCAGGCTTCCAGGGCCCGTTTCCGGAGCTGCTCCCTGGGGCGCGTCAGAATGTAGTCCGACACCAGCCGGAAGGCGTCCGGATCCCGAAAAAAACGGGTTTCCTGAACGGTCAGCCGGTCAACCAGCGTTGACCATTCTCGGATGGCATCGGGCCCGGAGACGATGGTCTCGTAATAGGCCTGGTAACTGCTGCAGCCGATCTCTCGCATCCGGATCGCCAGGTTGGTCTCCAGAAACGAACGGCGTTCGACAGGCAGCGTGATACCGGTCCGATGCTCCAGTAAAGCCTGCCACTGGTGGAACTGCGCCTCGTCCATGTCCGGAAGCCGGCGCAGGAACCAGATACCATCGGCAGGCGGCAGGTTGCTGTGGGTTTCAGCCATAAACCGTCAACAGCCCCGGGCCGGAAATCAGCCCACCACCGGAACGTCGCTGTCTTCCTCTTCTTCCTGGTCCACCGCGTCTTCTTCCGGCAGGGTAAAGCCTGCCACCGACGACCGCAGTTCGGACGCCATTTCCGCCAGGTTACCGATGGACTTGGCGGTTGCGTTGGTACCGGAGGAGGTCTGGGACGTGATTTCCTGGATAACGTTCATGGTGGTCGAGATGTGCGACGCAGACGACGACTGCTGGCGCGCGGCGTTGGAGATGTTCTGGATCAGCTCCGCCAGGCTCATGGATACGTTCTCGATTTCCTCGAGGGCGATACCCGCGTCCTGTGCCAGACGGGCACCACGGACCACCTCGGCGGTGGTGTGTTCCATGGAGATAACGGCTTCGTTGGTGTCTGACTGGATCGTCTTAACCAGTGCTTCAATCTGCTTGGTGGCCGCAGAGGAACGTTCCGCGAGGCGCTGAACTTCGTCCGCAACCACCGCGAAGCCCCGGCCCGCGTCGCCGGCCATGGAGGCCTGGATGGCGGCGTTCAGGGACAGGATGTTGGTCTGGTCGGCGATGTCGTTGATCAACGATACGATGTCACCGATTTCCTGGGAAGATTCACCCAGACGTTTGATCCGCTTGGAGGTTTCCTGGATCTGCTCCCGGATGTTGTCCATCCCGCGAATGGTGTTCTGTACCACTTCCGCGCCTTTCTTCGCGATCGCAACCGACCGCTCCGCAACCGCTGACGATTCCGCCGCGTTGGAAGATACCTGGTCGATGGACACCGCCATCTCGTTAACCGCGGCAGAGGCGCCGGCAATTTCCTGGGCCTGGTGTTCGGACGCATCGGCCAGGTGCATGGCCGTGGCCTGGGTTTCCTGGGCCGCAGATGCGACCCGCACGGCGGTACCACGAATGGCCTGTACCAGCCCGCGCATCTGGTCGATCGCGTAGTTGATGGAGTCCGCAATCGCGCCGGTGAAGTCCTCGGTAACCGTGGCCTCGGTGGTCAGGTCACCATCCGCCAGGTCCGCCAGTTCGTCCAGCAGTCGCAGGATCGCGTTCTGGTTCTGCTCGTTCTGTTCCTGGGTGGTGGCCAGGCGGGCTTGCGCTTCCCGGTAAAGGGCCAGGCCGATGAACACAACAATGGCCACCATGGCTGCCAGGATGGCGAAGGCCAGGGTCGGGCTGATCAGACGGGAGCCGGACTGGTTGCGGAAGTTCTCCGCCAGTACGGAAAGCTCAGAAAGCAGGACTTCGGAATTCTGGAAAATTTCACTGGCGGCGGTACGTACCTTGAAGAGGTCGGGAGAGGCTTCAAGGATGGCGTCGACGTTCTGGGACACGAATTCGAACAGCTCGGCCACGGCTTCAAGGCCGTAGATGGCGTCTTCATCGGTGACCTTGGAGATGCCCATGGCTTCGGTGCCGTTGAGCTGGCCTTCGAGAACCCGCCCGAACAGGCTGGCGTCGCGCCCGAACCGGTCGGCGGCGATAACCGCGTCTTCGTCACCGGACAGAACGTTGTTGACCGAACGCACAATCCGCTCCGCCAGCAGGGACTGACGCTGGGCCAGGGCGATCTGCTCGGCGGGGGCGTTGTTGTCCAGCAGGATCTGTACGATGTCGTCGTACTCCACCTGCAACTGGGGAATGGTTTCATTCAGGGTCCGGGCCACTTCGTGCAAACCAAGCACCGCGGCCTGGGTAGCCAGGATGCTGTCGGCGTTTTCCCGCACCGAATTCCAGTTTTCCTGAACCCCGCTTTGCTGAGCCAGTTCACTCGGGGGCAGGCCGGTCTGGGGGTTACCTTCGGTGATGTTGGTCCAGAGCTGCTGGAATTCATCCCGTGATCGGCGCAATTGCTCGAAGGCCTCGGCGGTGCCGCCGGCGGCTTCCGTCGCGTTCTTTGCAATCTGCTGTGACAGCACTCGCAACTCGGCGGCGTTGGCGATGTATTCCTGATCGTTCTGGCTGTCCCTGTTAATAATGAACAGGACCACAACGAGCAGGACGGTGAGTGCAATCAGCGCAGCGATCAGGCCGGCAATCAGTTTGTTGCCCCCCTGTCCCATGCTGAGTCTTCCGGCTCTGTTTTTCATTTTCTGGCTCCCGGCCTCTTCAAGAAATTGGCAAGTTTGTTTTAGCGGATGTCAGGCGGTCAGGGGGTGTTCCTGCCATTGTCACCACCCTTACCACTGTGCGACGTCCAGAAAGCGTTCGTCTTCGAGCAGGTCGACGGCGGAAAACACTTTCCAGACTTCTTCGTTGCGCTCATAACCGCCTGAGACAAACGGCTGAACGTTGTCGGGCACACCGCCTGGTGCGTCCTTGAAACTGTCGGTTGCGAAATACTGCATGCCCAGCACGCTGTCCACCACCAGGCCACTGAAAATGTCACCTTGCTCCACCACCAGCACCCGGCGTTCACGCTGGCTGCGGGACGATCGGGGGATGTTGAAAAAGCCGGCCAGGTCGACCAGCGGCAGGAGGCGACCCCGCACGTTGGCGGCGCCCATCAGAAACGGCCGGACCCCGGGGATATGCGTGAACCGGGGGACATGGAGGATTTCAGTGACTTCGCCCATGGGGGCCACGTAGCGCTCGCCCGCCAGAATGAAGCCGATACCGTTCCACAGCTCAACAGCTTGCTGTTGTTCCGGCAGACCGGCGGCCATGGACCGGCTGCGCTGGGCGATATCCGTCAGTACAGCAAAAGGGGCGGCCTGGGCGGACATGCGAACTCCACGGTTAGGGATCAGGCAATCAGGCTGTTGATTGTCTTGATCAGATCGTCTTCGTTAACCGGTTTGACCAGGTAACCCTTGGCGCCCTGACGGGTACCCCACACGCGGTCGGTCTCCTGGTCCTTGGTGGTGACAATCACCACGGGGATGGAGGCGGTTTCCGGTGCCCGGGTAAGCTGGCGGGTTGCCTGGAAGCCGTTCAGGCCAGGCATGACAACGTCCATCAGGACCAGGTCCGGCGTTTCCGCACGGGCCTTGGCGACACCGTCCGCACCGTTGTCGGCGGTCAGCACGTCGTGTTTGTGTTTCTCCAGGATGCTGGAGATCTTCTTAACCTCGGTAGGGGAGTCGTCAACAATCAGAATGCGAGCCATGGTTTCCTCGATGGTTCTTGGTGTCAGCAGGTTTACTGTTCCGCCTGGGGTACATATTGGCGGATCGTGTTGAGCAGCTCATCCTTGCTGAACGGTTTGGTCAGGTACTGGTCGGAACCGACAATACGGCCCTTGGCCTTGTCGAACAGACCATCTTTGCTGGAGAGCATGATGACCGGCGTCTTTTTGAAGGAGGAATTGTTCTTGATGAGTGCGCAGGTCTGGTAGCCGTCCAGGCGGGGCATCATGATATCAACAAAAATGATGTCCGGCTGTGAATCGGCAATCTTGGCGAGAGCGTCAAAGCCGTCAGTCGCTGTAATGACTTCACAGCCGACCTTTTTCAGAAGGGTTTCCGCGGTGCGACGGATGGTTTTACTGTCGTCGATCACCATGATCTTCAAGTTCTCGAAGTTGTCATCCATTGTCCAACTGCCTTGCGCTCAGCGACTGTCATTATTTTCAAACGAGGGGTTTTAACACAAACCTTAAGGTTCTTCTATAAACCCCGCTCATTTATAGAGTATCGATGGCTCGATAAAAAGTATTACTTTGTGACCAAATGTACTTCTGCCCGGAGCGTCACGTATTTCACTGAGGATTTCTCCGGATGCATTCGCGGCTCGGGTACAATACCATCTGATGTCTCAGCATAGCACCTATTACCTGGTTCGCTCTGCAGACCGGTTCGTGTTTTTAACCCCCAGGAGCGCAAGAGACACTATGACAGTCCGACTCGGGATCGTGATGGATCCGATTGAGCAGATCCACTTCAAGAAAGACAGTTCACTGGCCATGCTGCTGGCGGCGCAAAACCGTGGCTGGGACATCGAATACATGGAGCTGCCGGACCTGTATCTGGAGGGGGGGCAGGCCATGGCCCATACCCGCCACCTGACGGTGCACATGGATCCCGAGAACTGGTTCAGCTACGGCCCGGCCCAGGATCGCGCGCTGGGCGATCTGGATGTCATCCTGATGCGCAAGGATCCGCCCGTGGACCGGGAGTTCCTGATGGCCACCTATATTCTCGAGGTTGCCGAGCAACAGGGTGCGCTGGTGGTCAACCCCGCCGCGACTCTGCGCGACTGCAACGAGAAGCTGTTTGCGGCCCAGTTTGAGGATCTGACGCCTCCGTTACTGGTGAGCCGGTCCGCCAGCCGGTTCCGGAAGTTCTACGCCGACCACGGGGACGTCATCATGAAGCCGGTGGACGGTATGGGCGGGCATTCGATCTTCCGCATCAAGGAAAACGACTTCAACCTGGGTGTGATCATCGAAACCCTCACCAATTACGGCACGCATCAGGCCATGGCGCAGAAATACATCCCGGAAATCGTGGATGGCGACAAACGTATTCTGCTGATTGAGGGCGAGCCGGTGCCCTACGCCCTTGCACGAATTCCCTCCCAGGGAGAGAATCGCGGCAACCTCGCCGCCGGCGGCCGGGGTGAAGGACGTGAGCTGACCGCCCGTGACCGGGAAATCTGTCAACGGGTTGCCCCGGTCATAAAAGAGAAGGGGCTGATGTTTGTGGGGCTCGATGTCATCGGCGATTACCTGACGGAGATCAACGTGACCAGCCCGACCTGCATCCGGGAACTTGACAGTGCCTTCGGGATCGATATTGGTGGCATGCTGATGGATGCCATCGCCAGGCGTCTGGGGCAGGGCTGACGCCGTCCGGGATCAGCTAAACGACAGCATCGAGAGCAGGAATGGCAGTTCAGGTAAGCGATTTCGACCGGTTTTCTTTCACCCTTTTCATGGCACTGGCGGTGCACGCCATTGTGGTGTTGGGGATCACGTTTGCACCGGAGCCGCCCCGGTCGTCGGCCCAGACCATGGAAATCACGCTGTCGCAGTTTGATGATGAACAGGCGCCGGAGAAGGCGGACTTCCTGGCCCAGACCAACCAGCAGGGCAGTGGTACCAAGGAAGATGTCCGGGAAATGACGACACCGCAGCCGGCGGAGGTCAGTCAGCCGGAAGTGGCGAAGGTGCAGCCTGAGCCGCCGGCGCAAACCCGGCCTCAACCGAAGCAGGAGCGGTCCGTGGTGAAGACCGAGGGCGCCTCCAGCCGGAAGGTGCAACAACCCGAGGAACGCACGGAGCCCGTGGATGAGCCGCTGCCGGTGCGGCAAAAGAAAAGCCTGATGGAGCGCAGCCTGGAAATCGCCAGCCTTGAGGCCCGGTTTGATGCCCAGCAGCAGGCCTACGCGCGCAAGCCCAGGGTGATGCGGGTAACGGCTGCGTCGACCCTGAAATCAACCAACGCGTGGTACGTGCAGAACTGGGTCAGCAAGGTGACCCGGGTGGGGAATATCAACTACCCTACAGAGGCACGCCGTGCAGGAATCTACGGTACGCTGAGGTTGCTGGTGTCCCTGCGCAAGGATGGCACCATCAAGGAAGTGGCGATTCTGCAGTCATCCGGCAGCACCGTGCTGGATGACGCCGCCATCCGGATTGTGAGGATGGCGGCACCCTTTGCACCTTTCCCGGAAGAGATGCGGGAGAATGTGGATGAACTCGAGATCATACGAACCTGGTCTTTCCAGCAACGGGGGCTGACATCCGGATGACCGCGTCAAAGTACTCTCCCGATAGCCTGAGGCATCATTTCCTGGTGGCGTCGCCCTATCTGGCGGACCCGCGTTTCCATGGCGCCGTGATTTACCTGTGCGAGCACTCCAGTGACGGCGCCCTGGGGCTGATGACCAACCAGCCGCTGGATATTCACCTGGGAGAGATTCTGGAACAGCTCGACCTGAGCGGCGGCGAGCTGGACCTGCCGGTGTTCAGTGGCGGCCCGGTGCAGCCCGAGCGGGGGTTCGTGCTGCACTCTCCGGGGTCCACCTGGCACAATACCGCCGAGGTCAGCGACGACGTCCTCCTGACCACGTCCCGGGATATTCTGGTGGGTATTGGCGCTGGCGAAGGCCCCGATGAGTTCCTGGTGGCGCTGGGTTATGCCGGCTGGAGCGAGGGCCAACTGGAGGAAGAGCTGGGCAGCAATGCCTGGCTGACCTGCCCGGCGACCTCCGATATCCTGTTCCGGACGCCCTGGGACCAGCGTTATCAGGCGGTCCTGAAATTGATCGGCATCGACCTGAACCAGCTCAGTGAGTCCATTGGCCATGCCTGAGGCGGGCCGCCGGCGATTACTCGCGTTTGATTTCGGCCTCCGGCGCATCGGTGTGGCAACCGGGCAGGAAATGCTCGGTGCCGGCCAGCCGCTGGCGATGATTCCGGCCCGGGATGGCATGCCGGACTGGGACCAGGTGGCCGGCATACTGCGGGAATGGCAGCCGGATCTGGTGCTGGTCGGCTTGCCCCTGAACATGGACGACACCGAGAACGACATGTGTGCCCGTGCCCGCAAGTTCGGCAAACGTCTCCATGGCCGGTTTCACGTGGCGGTGGAGATGGTTGACGAGCGCCTGACCAGCTTTGAGGCCAAGGGTGATGTGATGGCTGCGGGTGGTCGCCGGGATTTTGGCCGCCATGGGGTGGATGATCGCGCCGCGGTATTGATACTCGAAACCTGGTGCCGGCAGCAGACTGATGACAATGCGAGGATGGAATGACCGCACAGCTTGAAATCGACCAGTTGCTTGATCAACTGGAAGCCGGTTTGCGCCGGATCCTGCAAGAGCGCGGTGTTGACGCCCCGGCGCTGATCGGCATTCGCACGGGCGGTGTCTGGCTGGCCGACATTATGAGCAAACGCCTCGGCCTGAATGAGCCCTATGGCGAACTGGACATCTCCTTTTACCGGGACGATTTCAGCCGGATCGGACTGAACCCCCGGGTGACGCCGTCCAGCCTGCCTTTCGATACCGAGGGCCGGGATATTATCCTGATCGACGACGTCATCATGAGTGGCCGGACCATTCGCGCCGCGATGAATGAGATATTCGATTATGGCCGCCCAGCCAGTATCATACTGGCCACCCTGATTGACCTCGGGGCGCGGGAGCTACCCATCCAACCGGATGTCAGCGGCAGGGCGCTGGTGCTGGAATCCCATCAACGGGTAAAACTCCGTGGCCCCGAGCCGCTTCGCATCGAGCTCCAGGAAACCGGGCAGTAAATCTCCGAACCAGCTAACAGGCGACCCATGACCGCACACGACCCTTCCCCGCACCCTCTGCAACTGACCCGGGACGGTCAGTTGCGGCATTTCCTCACCCTCGACGGCCTGAACCGGGCCCTGCTGACCGACATTCTCGATACCGCCGACTCGTTCATTGAGGTGGGGGAGCGCAGCATCAAGAAAGTGCCGCTGTTGCGCGGACGAACGGTGGTCAACCTGTTCTTCGAATCCAGCACCCGGACCCGGAGCACCTTTGAGCTGGCCGCCAAACGGCTGTCCGCAGACGTCCTCAACCTCGACATCAACACCTCGGCGACGTCCAAGGGCGAATCCCTGTCCGATACCCTGCTCAACCTGGAAGCCATGGCCAGCGACATGTTCGTGGTCCGGCATTCCCAGAGCGGAGCGCCGCACTTCATCGCCGAAAGCGTTACGCCCGGCGTCGCGATCATCAATGCCGGTGACGGCCGCCACGCCCATCCGACCCAGGCCATGCTGGACATGCTGACCATCCGCCAGCACAAGGGTGGGTTCGAAGGCCTGAAAGTCGCCATTGTCGGCGATGTACTGCACTCCCGGGTGGCCCGTTCCCAGATTCGCGCGTTGAACGAGCTGGGGGCCGCCGAGGTGCGGGTGATTGCCCCGGGTACCCTGCTGCCCCGGGATGTGGAGAGCCTGGGCTGCACGGTGGAATACGACATGGCCAAAGGCATGAAGGACCTGGACGTGGTGATCATGCTTCGGCTGCAGAAAGAACGTATGGAAGGCGCGTTGTTGCCCAGCGAGCGGGAATTCTACCGTCTGTACGGCCTGAGCCGGGACAAGCTGGCGCTGGCCCATCCGGAATGCATTGTGATGCACCCGGGGCCCATCAACCGTGGCGTGGAGATCGAGTCCGCGGTGGCGGACGGGCCGCAGTCGGTGATTCTCAACCAGGTCACCAATGGCATCGCAATTCGCATGGCGGTGATGTCCATGGCGATGGGTGGCCAGGTGGCCGAGCGTCAGCACAAACTCAGCGGGAGGAGCCAGGCATGAGCGTCGATAAAAAGTCTTTGCAGGGCAGCCTGAAGCTGATGGGTGGCCGTTTGCTGGACGGCGATGGCAGGGTATCGGACAACGTCGCCCTGCTGATCCGGGAGGGTCGTATTGCGGCGATGGGGGAGCCGGCCAGCCGGGCCGATGCCGATGAAACCATCGATGCCGAAGGCTGTGTCATTGCCCCGGGGCTGGTGGACCTGTGCTGCAACCTGCGGGAACCCGGCAACGGCCAGAAAGGCAATATTGCCTCGGAAAGCCGGGCCGCGGCCCACGGCGGTTTCACCACCGTTTGCGCCTCGCCCGAGACCTCCCCGGTCAATGACTCGGGAGCGGTCACCAATCTGATCCGGGACGGCGCCGCCACTCGTTCGCCGATCCGGGTGTTGCCCATCGGTGCCATTACCCGGGGGCTGGAGGGTGACATGCTCAGCGATATGGCGGGCTTGGCGGCGGCGGGCTGTGTCGCGGTTGGCAATGGCTCCCGTGGCGTGCGCAATGCCCGCATTCTGCGTCGGTGCATGGCCTACGCCCAGACCTTTGGGCTGACAGTGATGTTCAGCCCGGAAAATCAGGCCCTGGCGGCCGACGGCTACGCTCATGATGGCCTGGTCACCTCCCGCCTCGGGCTGTTGGGCATTCCGGAAGTTGCGGAAACGGCGGCGGTGATGGAAATGCTCCTGCTGGCGGAAGAAACTGGTGTCCGCCTGCATCTGAGCCAGCTGTCCTGCGCCCGCAGTGTCGAAATGCTCGCGGAGGCGCGGCGCCGGGGGATTGCCGTTACCGCCGATGTTGCCATGCATCAGCTGGTGTTTACCGAGGAGGCTCTGGCCGGCTTCGACAGCCGGTTTCATGTTCGCCCTCCGCTGCGCAGTGAACAGGATCGCAAAGCCCTGATCGCCGGGGTCCGGGAGGGCGTGATCGATGCCATTGTCAGCCAGCATCAGCCCCAGGACACGGCGGCCAAGCAGGCGCCGCTGGCGGCCACGGAGCCGGGTCTGTCCAGCGTGGAAAGTGTCCTGTCCCTGGGCCTGGAGCTGGTGGAACTGAATGAACTGGCCCTGCCTGAACTGATCCGGGCCCTGACCTCGGGCCCCGCGTCGGTCATCGGCCGCACCGCCCGCCTGGCAGAGGGGGCGGCCGCGGACCTGTGCGTGTTCGATCCGGACGCGTTCTGGACACCGGGCGATGCCACCCTGGTGTCGCTCGGCCGCCATGCGCCGGTGACCGGGCGGGAACTGCCAGGCGTGGTACGCCTGACTCTGGTCGAAGGCCTCAAGGCCTGGGAACAGCCGGCCTCCTGAGCCGGTTACCCGGGCGGAAATGCGGCAGGGGTAGCGGTACCCCTGTCGACACCATCACAGATTCCTGAGCTATTGCTGAAAACCCCTTGATGAATGGCACCCGTGCCAACGTATTCTTGCAGGCGTCGACTTATCGTCGTCCAAGGAAAGCGTGGCCTGGCCGGTACAGTCGGAGGTACCCGCGCCAGACAATAATAAATCAGGAGTCATCCCGTGAAATCAGTAACCATCCCGCACAGGGTGGCCTTGGCCGCCATCTTCTGTGCCAGCCTGTTAGTGCCAGCCCTGGGCCAGGCCCAGAGCAATCCCGATATCCTCGAGCGCAGTTTCTGCGTGTTTGACCCGGTCGGCGCCAATGGCCCGTTGTTCGCCATTACCAAAACCTTCCAGCCCGTCGCCCTGAAGCAGGGCATCAAGCTGGATCTGAGGGCCTACACCGATGAAAAAGTCGCGGCGGAAGACTTCAAGGCCGGCCAGTGCGACGCCGTGTTGCTGACCGGCACCCGGGCCCGGGAGTTCAACAAGTTCACCGGCAGCCTGGAGGCCATGGGCGCGGTACCGGGTGAAGCGGAAATGCGTCTGCTGTACAACACCCTGGCCCAGCCCAAGGCCCGCCCGCTCCTGATTGATGGCCCTTATGAAGTGGCCGGTGTATTTCCGGGCGGTGCCATTTACCTGCATACCCGCGATCGCAGCATCGATTCGGTGGAAAAACTGCAGGGTAAACGCATCGCGACCCTGGATTACGACAAGGCGTCGGTGCGCATGGTTCGCCATGTTGGCGCTTCCGTGGTGGGTTCCAATTCCGCCAACTTTGCCGGCAAGTTCAATAACGGCAGTGTCGACCTGGCCTATGCGCCCGCGGTTGCCTACACCCCGCTGGAGCTCTACAAAGGCGTGGAGCCCAACGGTGCGGTGGTGAAGTACGCACTCGGGTATATGAATTTCCAGATCATCATCCATCGGGACCGCTTTCCCGACGAGGCCGCGCAGATGATGCGGAACGAGTCCGTCAAACGTCTCGACGAAGCCTACGAGATCATCGCCCAGGCAGAAGCCGGAATTCCGGATGACGTGTGGATGACCCTGCCCCGGGAAGACACCGCCGAGTACGACAAGATGCTGCGCAAGGTGCGCCTGTCACTACTGGAAGACGGTGTCTATGACGAGCGGGCGATCAAGCTGATGAAGGCCATTCGCTGCCGGGTGGACGGCGCCCGCGCCGAGTGCGCTTCCTGAACCAGGGGCCGGAACCGGGCGGTGGTTGGGCCCGCAGGGTAGCCGCGGGCCTGCCGTTTCAGCGGAACTGATCCTTGAGGCCCTTGCCGGCCTTGAAACCCACGGTCTTGCTGGCGGGAATACGGATGGAGGCCCCGGTCTGGGGGTTGCGACCGTCCCGGGCTTCCCGGGCACGGATATTGAAGGTGCCAAAGCCGATCAGAGTGGTGTCTTCGCCCCGGGCCGCGGCAGCGGATACCTGGTCGGTGAACGCGGCAATGACCTCACTGGCTTTTTCGCGGCTCAGGCCCGTGCGTTCGGCAATAGCGGCGGCAAGTTCGGGTTTGCGCATCGGATACTCCTTTTATTGTCATTGTGATAATCCCATTTGACCGCAACCCCGGAGGCTCACGGTCGAATCCATCTATAGTGGTTTCCGGCCGTTTGTGCAAACCCAGGGGCCGGCAGGACCTGTGGCCGTTGGCGTCATTTGCGGCCCCGGTCTCATAAAAACCGAAAGGCGTACGCCATAATGCCCGCCTGGTAACAGTTTGTAACAACGCAGATCAGAACAACGAAAAAGGTAAAGATGTTATGACTTATGTCCGGATGCCAGCCCGTGAGGCCCTGCCTGTCCGCATACGTGCCAAAGGGCTGCTGGCAGCGCTTCTGGCCACGGTAATGCTCAGTGGCTGTGGTGTGGTCAACAAGATGATCTACAAGACCACCGGCGATGTGATGCAGGGCTTTTCCCGGAACCATACCGTGCCCTACCTGATGGCCAACGACGACCTCGCCATGGGCTGCGCCATGAGCGAGGCGACCGCGCCGCTGCTGATGTCGTTTGGGCGGGTGACCAGTGAGCCGGACCAGCTTGCCGTCATGCTGTACCTGTCGGCGGGTGGCTGCGCCGAGGAGCTGGCCCGGGAGCACGGGCTGGCCGCGCTGGCGGCCATGCATGCCATGAACGGCAACGCCGCGGAAGACGCCATGATCCGCCAGCAGCGGGCCTACGCCCTGGCGGCCGAACGCTACTTCAGCGCCTGGAAGCACCATAACGCGCATTACGGTGAGCCCGGTACCGGGGAATGCCCGGATTTTGACGATGACATGGACGAGTTCATCTACTTTGCCGGCCTGTTGTCCGGGTTGCAGGCCCTGAACGCCGAAATCCAGTCGACCTCGGCCATCGGTGTGCCGAAGAATGTGGGGTCTGTGGTTGCCCGTGCCACCAGTTGTCTGGACAACGACAAGTGGTGGGGCGCGCCCATGGCCCTGCGTGCCACGGTATGGGCGATGATTCCCGGCGCCCAGCCCCAGGGTGAGGACGCGTTCGAGCGACTCGACATCGCCGATGAGCAGGGCGAAGCGGCCGGCGTGCGCCTGAGTCATGTCTTCCACGCCATCGCCGCCACCAACAAGGGCAGAAACGATCTGGTGCGCTCGGTGATCCGTGAGCATGCGGAATCCCTTGAGCAGACGCCATCCAACGATCAGTGGCAGTTCGTGGATGCCATGGCCACCAACATGATTGTGGCCATTTCCGACCGCCTCTGGGTTGAGCATACCGGGCATCGCACTCCCATGGGGCAACTGGGCACCTTCTGGGACGACCAGCCGGAAAACGTTGAGACCATGAGTCTGGACGGTCTCCTGTAATAACCTCAACGTTTCCGGGTGTGTGCCTATGTCCAAGGGTGGTTTTCGTCGTAACGGACTGGAGTGGTTTTCCTCGCTTCCGGCCTGCCTGCTGTTGCTCGTGGTGGTGGTGTTTTCCACCAGCAGCGATATCCACAACCAGATGCTGCGCGGTGGCGAGCACCTGTGGAGCGGCTACTACAAGCTGAGGATGGATCCGGTGGCGCCGACCTGCGACCCGACCCGGAACATTGATGCGGCGGTGGCCGCGGAACTGGCCGAGTCGCCCGCCGATAAGGATCCGATGGCCGCCCTGCTCGGCGCCGAGAAAAAAGACCCGGTGGAAATTCGCCTTGCCCTTGAGCGCTCGGTGGCGGATTGCCGGGCGGCCCACCAGAGCTATGAGAATCTCCAGGGGCAGATGACATCGGGTGTCAAAGCGTACCGGGCCGTTGAGCTGTTCGTCGCCGACCTGATTGCCTTCGGGCTGGCTTCCCAACGCTACATCCTGGTGATTCTGGTGATGCTGTGCGCGGTGACGGCGACCCTGACCCGCCACCATATTGCCATGCGGGCCATGGAAACCCGGCTTGATTACACGGTCTCGCACACCCTGCAAACCATCGCCAACGCCATGCTGCTGGGCTCCAGTGTTATCTTTCGGCAGTCCAGCCTGGGCTCGGGCACCCAGGTGTCGGCGGAGGAACTGCTGCTGCACAATTTCTGGATCACCGGCTTTGCCTGCCTGACCCTCGCCAGCCTGTACCGGCTGTTGCGGGTGCCCGGTGATTTACAGCCCGGCGGTCGCCTCAACAAAGCCTTGCTTGCGGTGCCCCTGTATACCGTCATGTGTCTGATCTCCGGAAGTTATTTCGTGTTGATCGGCCACGCCTCGGGCATTGGCATTTATCTGGGCAAGATGATGGAGCTGGCCGACATGTTCCTGAATGTCGGCCTGTACGTGTGGGTGGGCATGATGCTCAAGCAAACCCGCCTGGCGACCTTGGTGTTCAACGTGTTCCGGCCCTGGCGGCTGCCGCCGGAGCTGCTGGCCGTGGTCGCGGTGCTGGTGGCCGCGGTGCCGACCGCCTATACCGGCGCTTCCGGTATTTTCGTGATCGCCGCCGGTGCCGTTATCTACAGTGAACTACGGGCCGCCGGTGCCCGCCGGCAACTGGCCCTGGCGGCCACGGCCATGTCCGGCTCCCTCGGGGTGGTGCTTCGGCCCTGCCTGTTGGTGGTCATCATTGCCTACCTGAACCGGGAGGTGACCACCGATGAGCTGTTCGGCTGGGGCATCTGGGTGTTTGTGCTGACGGCGTCGATGTTCAGCCTGGTGGCGGTAACCATCAACCGCCAGTCCCGGTTTGACCTGGCGCCGTCGTCCGAGGCTATGCCGGCCATGCTGCGTGCGCTGACCCCTCTGGTACCTTACGTTCTGGTGATTGCCGCCGTGGTGCTGGTGTACCGGTTTGGCCTGGATGTGAGGATGGACGAATTCTCCGCACCGCGCCTGTTGCCGGTGATCATGCTGGCCATTTTGTTGTATGAGCACGTCCGCCTGAAGCGACGCGGGGAAGCGCCGGAAGTGCATGGGCAACACCGGGGGCTGGAACCCAGCTTGCGGGCGGCCACCAACGATACCACGGCGGAGATTGGCGCCCTGTTGTTACTGCTCGGCCTGTCGGTGAGTATTGGCGGTGTCATCGAACGCTCCCACATCATGCAGAGTTTTCCGCAGGCCTTCGACAGCGCCGTCGCTGCCATGCTGCTGATGGTGGTGATTCTGGTTATTCTCGGCATGATCATGGACGCGTTCGGGGCGGTGATACTGGTGACCGCCACGGTGGCCAACATCGCCTACGCCAGTGGTATCCACCCGGTGCACTTCTGGATGGTCACGCTGGTGGCCTTCGAGCTGGGTTACCTCAGCCCGCCGGTGGCCCTGAACCACCTGTTAACCCGGCAAGTGGTGGGTGAGGCGGAGATCGCCGCGGCCGATGCCGAGGGCGGCACCTTCTACCAGCGCCACGAACGTATCATCATGCCGCTGATCGCCATGGGTATCTCGTTGCTGCTGGTGGCGTTTGTGCCGCTGCTGTTTTACGCCTGAGCCGGAGTGATCAGACTGGCTCGGGCGCTCTCCGCTCTCCACGCAGGAGCGTCACATCGGCCCTGGGTGGCGCGCCGAACAGGCGGCTGTACTCGCGGCTGAAGTGGGAGGGGCTCTCGTACCCTACCCGATAACTGGCGGTGGCCGCCTCCAGCCCCTCGGTCAGCATCAGCCGCCGGGCTTCGTGCAGGCGCAGCTTCTTCTGGAACTGCAGTGGCGACATCCGGGTGACCTGCTTGAAGCTGTGGTATAGGGTCGATTCGCTCATGTTGGCCGCTTCGGCCAGTTCGCTGATGCGCAGGGGTTCCGCGTAATGGTCCTTCAAGGCTGAGATCACCGTGGAAATCCGGTGCGACTGGGAGTCGGCAGCGGCAAATTTGCGCATCCGCGACCCCATTTCACCGATCAGTGCCCGGTAAAGGATTTCCCGGCGCGCCAGGGGGGCCAGGATGGCAATGTCCCCGGGGGAATCCAGCAGGCTGAGCAGCCGGTAAAGCGCACTCTGCATAGGCTCATCCATGGGCGACATGCACAGGCCGCATACCAGTTCCGGGCAATGCCCGTGCGGGTCCAGGGGTGGTGCCTTGTCGCCCAGCTCCAGCACCAGTTCCGCGACTTCCTGGGGGTCGACTTTCAGCTTTGCCGCCAGGTAGGGCTGCTCTGGAGAGGCGTCGATAATCCGCGCCAGCACCGGCAGATGGACCGAACTGGCCAGATAGGACATTGGCTGGTAGATGATTTCCCGGTCACCCAGTTGAATCGTCTTGGTGCCCTGAATCACGAAGCCCAGAGAAGGTTCATAGACACTTGAACCACAGCTGGAAGGCTCGTCGCAACGAATCAGTTCCACCCCATCAATGGCAGAACCCTGAATACCCTGGTGTGTCGTCCATTGACTGACGACCCGGGCGAGCTGTTGCTGCAGGTTGAGTGTGAAATTTCCGGAAATCTCGGGAATGGTGGCCGTCATCGTGGGTCTCCCTTTGGCCGCAGTATAGTCCTTTGCATTCTGAATCGTACGGGTATTCAGGTCGTTCTGCAGGATCAGGCAATGACCGAGCAGAAACCGGCAACCCCACCCCCCCGGCTCCATACACACCGGCAGAATTGGGCAAGCTTCCCGCAGTAACCCGCTACCTCCTTCAGCCCCGCACTCTTTATCTTGGTTGACCAGCTGAGGTAGCAGGCAGCTTGTCGAATTCATCATAACCCAAACGACGTAACAAGCAATCCAACCGATTACTTGGCAAAACGGGGTGCCCACAAGGCGGCCCCGACACCGGAGTGAAAAACCATGGAAAGTCTGACAGTAACGAATTTCAGCGGATCCAGTCGTGTGCTGGGCCTGGCCGTCGCATTAACGGTTTTGTTGACCGGCTGCGAGGCACAGAGCGACGAGGCGATGACCATGCCGCCCCCGCCGGAAGTGGATGTCGCGGAAGTGATCGTGCAGCCGGTCACCCTCTGGGAGTCCTTTACCGGTCGGGTGGCGTCGCCGGAAACTGTGGATCTGCGGCCCCGGGTCAGCGGCTACATTGACCAGGTGGCGTTTGAGGAAGGTGAACTGGTGCAGGCCGGTGACCTGTTGTTCCAGATCGACCCCCGCCCGTATCAGGCCCGGGAACAGGCGGCCCTGGCCGGGCTGGCGCTGGCCACCAGCCAGTTGGAGCTGGCCCGGAGTGAAGCCGGCCGGGCGAAGGCTCTGCTGGAAAGCCGGGCCATCTCCCGTGAGGAATACGACCAGCGCAATGCCGCACTGATGAGTGCCCGGGCCAGGGTGCAATCCGCCCAGGCGACCCTGGACAGTGCTGAGCTGGACCTGGAGTACACCCGCGTCACCGCCCCGGTCAGCGGTCGTGCCGGGCGGGCAATGGTCACCCGTGGCAACCTGGCCAACGCGGACCAGAGCCTGCTGACCACCGTGGTCTCGGTGGACCCGGTGCACGTTTATTTCGAAGCCGATGAAGCGTCGGCCTTCCGCAGCCAGCAACTGCTGGCGGAGGGCCAGCCCCCGCGTGTGCGTATCACACTGGGTGGCAACGAGGACCGTCAGTACCGGGGCCAGCTGGACTTCGTGGATAACCACCTGAACCCGGGAACCGGCACCCTGCAGTACCGTGCGGTGCTCAGCAATCCGGACGGCCTGATCAAACCCGGCCAGTTTGCCCGTGTGGAAATGCCCGTGGCCGAGCTGGACAGTGCGCTGTTGGTGAGCCGCAAGGCGGTATTGACCGACCAGGATCGCCGCTACGTCTATGTGGTGGATGCCAGCAACCGGGTGGCGCCACGGCAGGTCACCACCGGTCACCAGGTGGACGATTTACTGGTGATCCGCGAAGGGCTCAACCACGGTGACCTGGTGATTATCAACGGCGTGCAGAAGGTGTTTGGCGCCGGTATGGAAGTCAAGCCGCAGCTGGTCGCCATGAAGGAGCCTGGCCAGGATGAGGGCGGGGTTGCCGTTGCCCAGGAGATGCCGCAATGAATGTCTCCCGTTTCTTCGTGGACCGGCCGATATTCGCGGCCGTTCTGTCCATCATCATTTTTGCCATCGGGTTGATTTCCATCCCCAACCTGCCGGTCAGCGAGTACCCGGAAGTGGTGCCGCCGTCGGTGGTGGTGCGTACCGTCTATCCCGGGGCCAACCCCAAGGAAATTGCGGAAACCGTGGCCACGCCCCTGGAAGAAGCCATCAGCGGCGTTGAAGACATGATGTACTTCAAGTCCGTGGCCGGCTCGGACGGCGTGCTGCAGATGACCGTCACCTTCCGCCCCGGCACCGACGCCGAGCAGGCCACCGTGCGGGTGCAGAACCGCGTCAGCCAGGCGCTGGCGAGGCTGCCGGAGGAGGTTCGGCGCCAGGGTGTGACCACCCAGAAGCAGTCGCCCACCTTCCTGATGGTGGTTCACCTGACGTCGCCGAATGGCACCTACGACACCCTGTACCTGCGCAACTATGCCCGGCTGCACGTGCGGGACCGGCTGGCGCGTATACAGGGGGTCGGGGATGCGCAGATCTTCGGGGGCGGTGACTACGCCATGCGGGCCTGGCTGGATCCGGAACGGATTGCGGCCCGGGGCCTGACCGCCAGCGACGTGGTCCGCGCCATGCGCGAACAGAACGTGCAGGTGTCCGCCGGCCAGATCGGCGCCGAGCCCATGCCAGACAGCGACTTCCTGACCCTGATCAATGCCCGGGGCCGGCTGGAAACCGTGGAAGAGTTCGGCGACATCGTGCTCAAGCGCGGTGACAACGGCGAACTCCTGCGGCTGGGCGACGTGGCCCGGCTGGAGATGGGGGCCGGCAACTACACCCTGCGGTCTCAACTGGACGGTAAGGACGCGGTCGCTATTGGCGTCTTCCAGGCCCCTGGTGCCAACGCCCTGAACATCCGTGATGAAGTGATCGCCACCATGGACAGCATGGCCACCCGGTTTCCCCCGGGGGTCGAGTACGAAGCCGTCTATGACACCACCATTTTTGTCAGCGATTCCATCAAGGCGGTGATCGCCACCCTGCTGGAAGCGGTGCTGCTGGTGGTGCTGGTGGTTACCCTGTTCCTGCAGACCTGGCGGGCGTCCATTATCCCGCTGCTGGCGGTACCGGTGTCGGTTATCGGCACCTTCGGCGCCCTCTACCTGCTGGGATACTCCATCAACACCCTGACCCTGTTCGGGCTGGTGCTGGCCATCGGTATCGTGGTCGACGATGCCATCGTGGTGGTGGAGAACGTGGAGCGTAATATCGAAGAAGGCCGGAGCCCGCTGGCGGCGGCCCACCAGGCCATGAAGGAGGTCTCCGGCCCCATCATTGCCATCGGCCTGGTGCTGTGCGCGGTGTTCATCCCTATGGCGTTCCTGTCCGGCGTGACCGGCCAGTTCTACCGGCAGTTTGCGGTGACTATCGCCATTTCCACGGTGATCTCCACCATCAACTCGCTGACCCTGTCGCCCGCGCTGGCGGCCATGCTGCTGAAGCCCCATGGTGCCCCCCGGGACCGGCTGCAGCGAGTGATCGACTTCCTGTTCGGCTGGCTGTTCCGGCCCTTCAACCGCTTCTTCAACGCCAGCGCGGAGAAATACCAGGGCGGGGTTGCCCGTTCCCTGCGCCGGCGTGGCGCGGTGTTTGTGGTGTACGCGCTGCTGCTGACAGGCACCGGCCTGATGTTCAAGGCCGTGCCCCCGGGCTTTATCCCCATTCAGGACAAACTGTACCTGATCGCCGGGGTAAAACTGCCGGAGGGGTCGTCCCTGGAGCGCACCGACCAGATGCTGCAACAGGTAACCGACATCGCCATGAACACCGAAGGCGTGGCCAACGCCGTGGCCTTCCCGGGCCTGAACGCCTTGCAGTTCACCAACACCTCCAATACCGGCGTGGTGTTCTTCCCCCTCAAGCCGTTTGAGGAGCGAAGCCTGAGCGCGGCAGAGATCAACGCCCGCATCAGCCAGCAAATTGCCGGGCTGAAGGAGGGGTTCGCGTTCTCCTTCATGCCGCCCCCGATCCTGGGGCTGGGCAATGGCTCCGGCTACCAGTTGTTCATCGAAGACCGGGGCAACCTGGGCTACGGTGCCCTGCAGGATGCAGTCAACCAGTTCCAGGGTGCCATCAGCCAGACGCCGGGCATGGGGTACCCCATCAGCAGCTATCAGGCCAACGTGCCACAACTGGATGCCGAAGTGGACCGGCTCAAGGCCAAGGCCCAGGGTGTGCCGCTGACCGAGCTGTTCGATACCCTGCAGACCTATCTTGGCTCCACCTACGTCAACGACTTCAACCGGTTTGGCCGCACCTGGCAGGTGATTGCCCAGGCCGATGCCCCCTACCGGGACAGCGTTGAAGACATCGCCCGCCTGCGCACCCGCAATAACCAGGGCGAGATGGTGTCCATCGGTTCCATGGTGACCATCACCCAGAGTTTCGGGCCGGACCCGGTATTGCGCTACAACGGTTACCCGGCCGCGGACATCGCCGGGGAGGCGGACCCACGGGTGTTGTCCTCGGCCCAGGCCATGGACACGCTGACCGCCCTGGCCGAAAAAACACTGCCCGCCGGCATGGATTTCGAGTGGACGGACCTGAGTTATCAGCAGGCGACCCAGGGCAATGCCGCGTTGGTGGTCTTCCCGCTCTCCATCCTGCTGGTGTTTCTGGTGCTGGCGGCGCTGTATGAAAGCTGGACACTGCCACTGGCGGTGATTCTCATCGTGCCCATGTGCATGCTCTCGGCGCTGATCGGTGTGTGGTTTGGCGAGGGCGACAACAACATCTTCGTCCAGGTGGGCCTGGTGGTGTTGATCGGCCTGGCCTGCAAGAACGCCATCCTGATCGTGGAATTCGCCCGCGAGCTGGAGCTTCAGGGGCGGAGCATTGTGGAGGCCGCGCTGGAAGCCTGCCGGCTGCGGCTGCGGCCCATCATCATGACCTCCATCACCTTCACCGCAGCGGTGGTACCCCTGGTACTGGCCACCGGGGCTGGTGCCGAGGTTCGCCAGGCCCTGGGTACCGCCGTGTTTGCCGGGATGGTCGGGGTCACCCTGTTTGGCCTGTTCCTGACGCCGGTGTTTTACGTGGCCCTGCGCAAACTCTCTGGCGGCCAGCGCCTGAAGAGCCACCATACCTCCACTCTTGACTGCGATGAGGAAAAGGATGAAGACGCATTACCGGGAGCCAGCCATGCTTAAAGTCATCACCATGACCGGGGCGCTGGCCCTGCTGACGGGGTGCGCCGTGGGTCCGGATTACCAGCCCCCGTCGACGCCGGAACCGGAGGCCTTCTCGGAAGGGCGGAAGATGGTTGCAGGGGACCTCGGCCAGCAACGTTTCTGGCAGGGGTTTGATGATCCACTGCTGGCGCAGCTGATCGACCAGACCCTGACTGCCAACCATACCCTGGAAGCAGCGGTTGCCCGCTACGAGCGCGCGGCGGCCCTGTTGTACGGCGCCGAACGGGAGCAGTGGCCCAGTGTGACCGCCAGTGCCTCCGCCGCCGAGCAGACCCTGGCGGATATTGAGCAATCGCCCCCGGGGACCGGGCCGGAGCGGGTGCAGCGTTACCAGGCTGGCCTGGCCGCCAGCTGGGAGCTGGACCTGTTCGGGCGCCTGCGGCGCGCCACCCAGGCGCAGCGGGCCGAGCTGGAAGCCGCCGGCGCAGACCTCGGCGCCGTGCAGGTGGCCCTGGCCGGGCAACTGGCCAGTAGCTACTTTGAGCTTCGGGGCCTGCAGCAACAGCTCCAGGTGGCCAGGCAGAGCGTGGCCCTGCAACAGCAGTCCCTGGATATCGTGCAGGCCCGGGTTCAGGCCGGTCGCGGTACCGACTTTGACCAGGTGCGCGCCCGCGCTGAACTGGAGCGTACCCGTGCGGAACTGCCCACCCTGCAGGCCGGAATCCGGGCCGCCATGCACCGCATTGCGGTGCTGACCGGCCAGCCACCGATGGCGCTGGTCGACACGCTGGCACCCAGGCGTGGACTGCCGGAGACACTGCCGGTGATTCCCGTGGACAGCCCCGGGGAGGTGCTGCGCCGGCGCCCGGACATTGCCGCCGCGGAACGTCGTCTGG
>CBIHLH010000044.1:0-26613 GCA_966210405.1 uncultured Marinobacter sp. | reverse complement strand
ATATCACTCTGGCTGAGTTCAAGACCCTGAAAGGCAAGATGGATGCGTTCAACCCAATGGCGACCACGCCGGAGGACTATCTGGCCGGCACCGCCGACTGGCGTACGGATCTTTACGCCAGCCGGGGCACGCTGCTGACCCATCGGGAGAGTATTGAGCTGTTCAGGGCGCTGGGCGTGAAGTTTACCCCGGAGCTGAAATCACCGGTGGTCGATATGCCGTTTGAAGGCGACTACAGCCAGCAGGACTATGCCCGCCAGATGATTCAGGATTACATCGATGCCGGGGTGAATCCGAGGGATGTCTGGCCCCAGTCCTTCAGTCTGGATGATGTGCTCTTCTGGGTGAACGAAACACCGCGTTTCGGTCGCCAGGCGGTATTCCTTGATCAGGCCGAGATCACGCCGGAGAACTCGTCGCTGGCGTATATGGAAAGCCTGAAAGCCCGGGGCGTGAACATTCTGGCGCCGGCGCTCTGGAAAATGCTGACCCTCGACAGCTATGGCGAGATGGTTCCGTCAGAGTACGCGGAGAATGCCCGCACCGCTGGTCTCGACATGATTGCGTGGACGGTGGAGCGCAGTGGCCCGCTGGCAAACGGAGGCGGGTGGTATTACCAGACCGTCACCGACGCGATCAATAACGACGGTGACGTGTTCAAGGTCATTGACGTGCTGGCGCGGGACGTGGGTGTTATCGGTATCTTCTCGGACTGGCCGGCGACGACAACTTTCTACGCCCATTGCATGAACGCGGGATGACGAAATCGTAGTCCGGTTTTAACCCCCATGATGCGTTTCTCCGGTTAGGGTGAGTCCATGCAATCGCAATGCATTACCGGCGATTGCCCAAGGTAACAATGGACACCTAACGGACGATGAGGAACGCGTTATGAACTACAAAGCTGGATTTGCCTGTGCCACGGTTCTGACGGCTACTGCCATGACGGCACCCACGGTCTGGGCTCAGGATGCGGTTGACCGTGATCAGTCAGGCCCGTACATCAGCGGCAGCTATGGCGGCTACAAGGCCCATGGTGGCCAGTTCGAGGATGAGAACGATCTGTTCGGGGTGGCCCTTGGCTACCAGTTCAACTCCTTCTTTGCCCTGGAAGCGGAATACATCGATTTTGGCAATTTCGGTGAAGATAACGTGGACGGGCAGCTCAAAGGGGTTGGCCTGGGCGCCGTTGGTCGTCTGCCACTGACCGACAGCTTCGGGGTGTACGGCAAGGCCGGTGCCTTCGCTTCGGCGTTTGATGTCGATGCGTTCAATGAAAGCGAGACCTATGACGAGGTGACGCCTTTTGTGGGCGCCGGCGTGGATTTCCGGGTAACGCCGCAGTTGACGGCGTTCGCGGAGTACAACCGCTATAGCGTCGAAGTTGATGAGGAGGACTTCAACGGCCAGGTGACCAACGGCGGGCCAGAGTTCGACACCGGCCGGGTGGGCCTGAAATACCAGTTCTGAGGAGCCAGACAGGGCGCAGCAGCAACAGGCTGCGCCCCCTTCCTTTCTGTACGCTTACTGCACGTTTTCCAGCTCGCCGAACCGGTCCGCGAACAGTGCCGATGACAGGTAGCGTTCGGCGGAGTCCGGCAGCACCACAACGATATTCTTGCCCTTGTGTTCCGGCTGTTTGCTGACCCTGACCGCCGCGACGACGGCGGCCCCACAGGAAATACCGCACAGAATCCCTTCCTCCTGCATCAGCCGGTGAGTCATGGCCATGGCATCGTCATTGGACACCGCTTCCACCTGGTCCACCAGATCCAGGTCCAGGTTCTTGGGCACGAAGCCGGCGCCGAGTCCCTGGATCTTGTGCGGAGATGGCTTGGGGTCTTCACCCCGCATCACCTGGGCGATCACCGGCGAGTCCGTCGGCTCCACCGCCACGGTGGTGATGGCCTTGCCCCGGGTGGTCTTGATGTAGCGCGAGACGCCGGTCAGGGTGCCGCCGGTGCCGACCCCCGAGACAAAGATATCCACCGCGCCGTCGGTGTCGTTCCAGATCTCCGGTCCCGTGGTGTCTTCATGAATTCGCGGGTTGGCAGGGTTCTGGAACTGCTGGGGCAGGAAGTGGTTGTCCGGGTCCGAGGCGAAGATTTCCTCGGCCTTGGCGATCGCGCCCGGCATACCCTTCGCCGGCTCGGTGAGCACCAGTTCCGCACCCATGGCTTTCAGCACCTTGCGCCGCTCCAGGCTCATGGAAGCGGGCATGGTCAGTACCAGTTTGTAGCCCCGTGCGGCAGCGACAAAGGCAAGTGCAATACCGGTGTTACCGCTGGTGGGTTCGACGATGGTCATGCCGGGCTTCAGGGTGCCCCGCTTTTCGGCATCCCAGATCATCGCGGCGCCAATCCGGCACTTCACGGAGTACGCCGGGTTCCGGCCCTCGATCTTGGCCCAGATGGTGGCGCCCTCGTTTACCCGGTTCAGCCGCACCAGTGGGGTGTTGCCGATTGAAAGAGAGTTGTCCTCGTAAATTCGTGCCATGGTGGTCTCCTTGTCGTTTCTTTTTAGTCTGGTTCCAGTCTAGTTGCTGACGGTGCGCCCTGTGTAGTCGGAAAAATCCGGTTTGGTGGGGCGGTGCTGGTCGTCGGTCATGTATGCCGAGGTCAGGATGAATTCGGCTGTGGCCCGGTTGCAGGCCACCGGGATGTTCCAGAGGGCGGCAATCCGTAGCAACGCCTTGATGTCGGGATCGTGGGGCTGGGGTTCCAGCGGATCCCAGAAGAACACCAGCAGGTCGATTTCACCCTCGGCGATCTTGGCGCCGATCTGTTGGTCACCGCCCAGAGGACCACTGAGCAGGCAATGAACATCGTCCCGCTCCAGGTTTTCGCGCAGTAACCGGCCGGTGGTGCCGGTGGCGTAGAGGGTCAGTGCGGCAAAACGGGTGCGATTGTCGGTAACCCACTCCACCAGTTCCTTTTTCTTGTTGTCGTGGGCCACCAAAGCAACGGATTTCACAGCCATCTGAGGTAAAGTCTCCCTATCAAGGTGTTATGAATAACGATCAGTGTTTCACACGCTGGCAAAGGACGGAATAGGGAAGAAGGTTATGACCGATGCGGTATCGATAGACTGGCAGGCAACACCGGCGGCGCTCTGGCGCCGTCACCGGTCCGGGCTCAGGCCCATTCGGCGGCTGGATCCGGTGCAATGGCACCAACTGACCGGCATTGAACGTCAGCAACAGGCCCTGGCCCGCAATACCGAACGTTTTCTGGCGGCGGAGCCCTCCAACAACGCGCTGCTCTGGGGCTCCCGGGGCACCGGCAAGTCGTCTCTGGTCAAGGCGCTGCTGAACCGCTACCGGGATCAGGGCCTGCGGATGATCGAGGTGGACAAGGACGATCTGGTGAACCTGCCGGAAATCGTTGATGATATCTGCGATCTGCCCTACCGGTTCGTGATCTTCTGTGACGACCTGTCGTTCGATGTCGGGGAGTCGGGCTACAAAGCGCTCAAGAGTGTGCTGGAAGGCTCCCTTGAGTTGCCACCGGACAATGTCCGGGTATACGCCACCTCCAACCGCCGCCACCTGATGCCGGAATTCATGTCGGACAATCTCAAGAGCGACATGCGGGAGGGCGAGCTGCACCCGGCGGAAGCCATTGAAGAGCAGGTGTCGCTGGCGGATCGCTTCGGTCTGCAGCTGTCGTTTTACCCGTTTTCCCAGCAGGTGTATCTGCAGGCGGTAGACGCCCTGTTTCCCGTGGTGGCCGATCGGGACAGCCTGCACCAGGAGGCCATCCGTTTTGCCACCGGCAAGGGCGTGCGCAATGGCCGTACTGCTCAGCAATTCTACCGGCAGTTTGCCGGCGATGCGGGCAAGGGCCCGGAGTGAATGGCCTACTGCCGCTTGGCCATCCGGATAAAGTGGTGGTGCACGACGCGCACGCCGAGAAACACCAGCACCATCACCACCGGAATGGCCACGCCCAGAACCAGGGATTTGTTGAAGTCGAAACCGGCCTGGTACACCGAGTCCAGGCCCAGTTTGAGTAGCCCGATCAGGTAGTAGGTGATGGCCACCACCGAGAAGCCTTCCACCGTGTGCTGCATCATCAATTGAATTTTGGAGCGCCGGTCCATGGAGGTGAGCAGTTGCTGATTCTGGCTCTGGATGGCCAGCTCGACCCGGGTGCGCATCATGTCCGAGGCCCGGTCCACCCGCCGTGACAGGTCCTCGAGGCGATCACTCACCGACTCGCAGGTTTTCACCGCCGGCGTCAGTCGTCGGGTCATGAACTCGGTCAGCGTCAGGTGGCCGGACAATTCGTCCTCCCGGAGCGCTTCCAGCCGGCTCAGCACCAGGCGGTGGTAGGCCCGGGTGGCCGAAAACCGGAAGGTGGTGTGAGCGCGGAAGGCTTCGATCCTGGAAGCAATGCCGGTGAGCTGGGCCAGCAGGGCCGGTTCGTTCACGTCCTGGTTATCGGCCAGCGTCTGGGTAATGATCGCCAGTTTCTGGTCCATCTCGTTGAGCGCCGGAGTGATTTCCCGGGCCACGGGCAGGGCCAGCAGCGACATCAGCCGGTAGGTCTCGATTTCCATCAGGCGCTGGGTCAGCCGCCCAAGCTGGCTGTCGGACATGTGCCGGTTCATTACCATGAATCGCCCGAACCCGTCGCTGTGCAGGCGAAATGTGCCCCAGACCCGGGCGGCGCCTTCCTGGGGGCTGCTGCCCACCAACCTCAGACCTTCGAAATGCCGGCGCACGTAGTTCAGGTCGCCATCGGTGCCATTGGCCGAGGGTCGGATTTCGAGGTGAAAAGCCGCTACCACGGTGCCCGCCAGTTGCTCAAGCCAGCCCTCCGGCAGGGGCGTCAGGCCGGTCTCGGCAAACGGCGCCTGGTCGCTGGCTGCCAGGTTGATGAAGGTGTAGGAGGCAAATTCCATGTGCATCTCCCGCCGCACCCGCAGGCTGCCGAAGGTATGTTCGAAGCACCCGGTTTCCTGTTCCGGCTCGGGGTAGCCCAGCCGCCGATGCAGGGACTGCAAATGGTGAAATTGCTGACGGCGCTGCTCCGGCGTGGTGAGCACCGCAATCTGGGTGACCCGGGCGGGTGTCGGCAGCACCTGGAACGGCCGTGAGTGCAGCTCGTTATAGAGGTCGTTCCGGAGCGGATGGATGTCCAGGGAGGCCAGCGGTGCGGTCACGGGTCGGGTGTCCTGTCATTAGGGTTCGGCTGTCGGGATGATAACGCGGAACCGCACGCCGTCAAGGCCACCTTGGGCGTGATTGCCAGCCTCCACCCGGCTGCCGTGGTAGTCGGCAATCAGTCTGACAATCAGCAGGCCCTGGCCGAGATGGCCTTCTTCGCGGCCCTCACGGAGTGACACAAACGGGCTGAATATATCCGTGCCCGGCTGGGCCGGCAGGGCGGGGCCCTGGTTGAAGACGCTCAGGCAAAGCCCGGATGGGCTTTTTTCCAGGCTCAGTTCGATCAGGCCGTTGTCGGGAGCGAAGTCCCGGGCGTTATCCACCAGCTTGTCCAGAAGCTGCACCATCAGTTCCGGCGACCCCGTTACCAGCAGTCCGGACGCCGGGCCCGAGTAGCGGATCCGGTGGTGGCTATCGAGGGCCTGATAGGCGGCGGTCGCCTGGGCGACCACGTCGGCCAGGTCAAAGCGCTCCTTGTCCGCGTGATCGAAGCTCTGCTCAAGCCGGGCCGCTTCGCTCATGCCATTGAGAATCTGGCTCAGGCGGTCGGTGGCGGTGGCTGCCCGCTCCAGGTACTGGCGCCGTTCGTCCTCACTGGCGCTGTGGGCCAGGTTCTCCAGAGAGGAGCGCACCACGGCCACCGGGGTTTTCAGTTCATGGGAGAGCCGCCGGGAGAAGCTTTCCAGGTATCGGTTATAGCCGTGGAGCCGGTCTGTCATGTGGCTGAAGTGCCGGTGTAACTGGCCCAGTTCATCCCGGGCACCCACGGGCGGCAGGGCAGCCACAATGCGGCCGTCGTCATCCACGCTGGCACTGACCGCGCGTTGCAGCCGGGTGATGCGCCAGGACAGCCAACTGGCGTACCCCAGCAACACCAGGGTCAGGCTCACAATGATCAGGACGCTGCGGGCGATGACCGAACCCAGGGTTGTGCCGGACAGCGTCAGCAACTGGTCCAGGGACTGTTCCAGGATCAGGGTGCGGCCGCCGAAGACCGGTTCGGTGGTCATCAGCCAGATGCTGTCATCGTCATGGCGAACCAGGCCATCCGGGGGCAGGCTTGCGCTGTCAATCCGGTGAGATCCGGTGTCGATCACCGTCGGTTCCGGCTGATACCACTGGATCAGGGCCCGCAAGGCATTCAGGCTGATCTGTTCGGTGACTTGCAGGGCGCTGAGGTCGTCAAAATCGAGATTCGGCCTATGGTCGGGGGCGGCCTGCCGGGCGATGACCCAGCCAGCAGGTTCGATCAGCCGAACCTGCTGGCCCTGGTCCATGCCCGGCAACAGTTGCCGCTCCAGGGTTGGCAGGGTGCTGACCAGAACCGGTAACGGATCGGTGGGGGTGGCAAGCGACATCGGGCCGGATTCCTGCCATTGAACGCCGAAGCCCAGCCGGTTGTGGGCCGATGGGTAGGGCAACTGGAGCTCCAGTTGCCAGCCGTTACCGACCGACTGCCAGTACCCGCTGACCCGATAGTCCGGCGTCAGCGCCTGTCCGGTGACGGCATACACCTGCCCTGGTGCCGGTGTGCGGATCAGCCAGGATTGCGTCGGGCTGGCCTCACCCAGGCCAGTGTCTGGCTGCAGCCAGAGCGTTAGCCGGTCGTGGGGTTGGGCCGGATCGCCTGGGTTGTAGAACCGGGCCTGGCGATGAGTAACCCGAATCAGCAGGTAAAGGTGGCGGCGGTCCGAGGCCGCCTGCCAGAGCAGATCCGGTTGTCCGGGTGCCGGGGGCTGGCCGGTGCTTTGCCAGGGCTGGAACTGATGCTCTTCATCGTAACCCGGCCAGTCGTCGTGGTACCCGTCGAGTTTGATGGCGCCGTCCAGGCTCTGGACAAACATGACCGGTGTGTCCGGTGTCACCGGAGCCTGACCGATCAGGTGATCACCAGCGGTTTGCGCCAGCCGTTCGGCCTGGTCCCGCAGGTGCTGCAGGGCCTGCTGGCGCAGTGCGTCGTCCAGCTCCAGGACAAACTGCAGGCCGGCCCAGGGAATCAGCAGCATCAGCAGGCTGGCCAGAAACAGTTGCCGCTTGAGGGTCAAGGCTCACACCTCATGGGCGTTCCAGCGATAGCCCATGCCGTAGGCGGTCTGAATGCCCTCAAAGCCCGGGTCCAGCTCGCTGAATTTACGCCGCAGGCGCTTGATGTGGGAAGTCACGGTGTTGTCGTCCAATACGGTGCTGGCGGATTCCATGAGCTGTTCCCGGCTGCGGACGTGGCCCGGGTGGCGGACCAGGGCATGGAGCATCCAGAATTCGGTCACGGTCAGATCCACCGGCGTCCCGTTCCAGGCGGCGGTCATCCGGTCCACATTGAGACTGAGCCGGCCCCGTTTCAGGACCTCATCCGGCTTCTGAAGCGCCTCGGCCCAGGCGTCGGCCCGGCGCAGCAGGGCGGTTACCCGGGCCAGCAGGTGGTCCATGCTCATGTCCTTGGTGACATAGTCGTCGGCGCCCAGCCTCAGCCCGTGCACGGAATCAATGTCGCTGTCTCGGGCCGTCAGGAACAGGATCGGAAGCGTGGGAGACAGTGAGCGGATGTCCTGGCACAGGGCGAAGCCGCCTTCCGGCTCGTCGCCCAGGCCAACGTCAATAATCGCCAGATCGGGCAGGGCCTGTCGCAGTACCTGCCAGGCTGCGGCCCGGTCACCATAGGCGGATACCTGATAGCCACGGCGCTCAAAGGCAGCGCGGTAGTTATCACGAATGGCGGGCTCGTCTTCGATCAGGACAATGTGCTTTTTCATGGGTTCGGCGGATTCCGTGGCCGGTGAGTCTCTATTTAACCACGGCGGGCTCTGAGAACAAGGGCGGTGGCGGGTGTTGCCACAATTCATCATTTTTCAGGGCAGGAATGCCCGGTTCTGACACGGGAGATCCTGTTCGGGTTGCTGAAATGGCGGCGTTTCGTTTGATCATGCAGCCAAAGGAACCCGTCATGATGCTTTCTACGTCGATATTGAGGCTCAAGGCCTCGGCTTTTGCGCCCTCGCCGAAGGGGCTGCGCTCCCGGCGCCGTGCTCTGAACCAGAATGCCCGGATCGGGCGCCTGATGGAAGGAGTCAGCCTGTGGCTGGCTGTCTTGCTGATGCTGTTTGTCCATCCCCTGTACGCCGAGGCCATGCCCGCCAGTGACGACACCGCAGGCATGCTGCACCTCGTTGATGGCCAGGGGCAATGGCAGGCACCGGCCCTGGCGCTGGACAGTGAGTTCGATATCCGGGTGACCGGGCTGATCGCCGACACCCGGCTGGTCCGTCGGTTCCGCAACACCAGCGACCAGTGGCAGGAGGGCGTATTCGTGTTTCCACTGCCTGAGAAGGCCAGTGTCTATGGCCTGACGCTGACAGTAGGCGAGCGGACCATCGTCGGTAAGGTTCAGCCCAGAGCCGAAGCCAGGCAGACCTATCAGAAGGCCCGGGACGCCGGGCATCACGCCGTCAATGTCGAGCAGCAGCGGCCAAACCTGTTCACCACCCGGGTCGCAAACATCCCGCCCGGGGAAACGGTGTCGGTGGAACTGAATTACCAGCAGCCGGTGCGGTACCAGGCCGGTGTGTTTGAGCTCAGCCTGCCAACCACGCTGACGCCCCGGTATATGCCCGGTGCGCCGTTGGTGGACGAGCCGGGCCGTTGGCAGGCGGGGTGGGCGATACCGACGTCGGCGGTCGCCGATGCCGGTGCCATCAGCCCGTTTACGGTTACGGAAGGGGGCGTCGCGGCGGGCAGCCACCGGGCATCGATCACTCTGGCCATTGATGCCGGGTTGCCGCTGGCCACGGTTTCCAGCCCGACCCATCAACTGCAGACTTCCCATAATGGCCAGACTGTCACGGTCCGGCCCGAGCATGGCGACATCCTGATGAACCGGGATCTGGTGGTCCGCTGGCAGCCCCTGGCCGGGCGGGAACCCACTGCGGCGGTATTCCACCAGAACTGGCAGGGTGAGGATTACCTGATGGCGATGGTGTTGCCCGGCAAGGCCGGCAAGATGGATTTGCCCCGGGAACTGGTGTTTGTAATTGATACCTCCGGCTCCATGGCCGGAGACTCCATTCGTCAGGCCCGGGAGGCGCTGCTGCGAGGGTTGCAGACTCTGTCGCCGCAGGACCGTTTTAACGTGATTCAGTTCAACAGCCAGACCCACGCCCTGTTCATGGCACCAGTCCCGGCCAGCGGCAACAACCTTGCCCGTGCCCGGCGGTATGTGGCCGGGTTACAGGCCGATGGCGGTACCGAGATGGCCCCGGCTCTGGCCCTGGCACTGGAGGCGAACCGTCAGGAGGAGGAAGCCTCGCCAAGAGTGCACCAGGTGGTGTTTATTACCGATGGAGCGGTAGGCAACGAAGCCGCACTGTTCGGGCAGATCCGGCAACAGCTGGGTGATCAGCGGCTGTTTACCGTGGGCATTGGTTCCGCACCCAATCGCCACTTCATGCGGGAAGCCGCCCGTTGGGGACGAGGCACCTACACCGCCATACAGGATCCGGCGGACGTCAGCGGGCCGCTGAATACCCTGTTTCGGGCCATGGAGTCGCCTGTGTTGACCGACATTGAAGCGCGCTGGCCGGGGCAGGCTGCCGAAACCGAAAGCTTTCCCGCCCGGCCGGGAGACCTGTTTCAGGGCGAGCCGCTGATTCAGGTGGTGCGGGGCGTGCCAGCGATGGGAATCTTCCGGGTGTCTGGGCGCCTGCCCGGAGGCGAATCCTGGCAACAAACGCTGGATCTCCAGCAGGCCAGCGCCGGAACCGGACTGCATCGCCACTGGGCACGGGAGAAAATGGACAGCCTGCTGGACCAGGCAACGGTTGGTGGTGAGGCGGTCGATAAGGCCCGGATAACCGAGCTGGCGGTACGCCATGGCCTGATGTCGCCTTACACCAGTTTTGTGGCGGTGGATACTGCGCCGGCCCGCAACGCCGATACCCGGCTGCACACCGAGTCTGTACCCACCCTGCTGCCAGCCGGCAGCCAGCCGGGTATGCTGCGTTACCCGCAGACGGCGACCGTCGCTCCACTGCTGACCGCGCTGGGGCTGGTGGGGCTGATGTTTTCCATGGCCATGGTGTTGCTGCAACGGAGGGCGTGGTCATGAACCGACTGTTGGCGTTGCTACTGACCAGTTCCGCCACCCTGCTGGTGTTCGGCCTGTGGATCCCGCTCAAGGCGGTGCTGGCCCAGGAACTTCTGGCCATGGCCTGGGCCGAGAGCCAGGCCCGGCAGGTGGACACCCGCCCCTGGCCCTGGGCCGATACCTGGCCGGTGGCCCGGCTGGCGCTGCCGGGCCTGAATGAGTCGATGATTGTCCTGGCGGGCACTCACGGCGAGAGCCTGGCCTTCGGCCCCGGCCTGTTGACCGGAGGTGAGGATCGCCAGGCCGCGGTGATCATCGCCGGTCATCGGGACACGCACTTCCGCGCCCTGAGAAATCTCCGGTCCGGAAGCCCGCTGCAGCTCCAGGGCCGCGATGGCCAGTGGCGGCGCTATCAGGTGCGGGCGACGCGGGTTGTGGACAGCCGGGTTGCCATGATCGATACCCGGAACCTGGCGGATGGCACCCTGCTGCTGGTGACTTGCTACCCTTTCGACAGCATCGATGCCGGCGGGCCGTTGCGGTATGTCGTGGAAGCGCGGCTTGAGACGCCGGCCAGCCCCGCCCGCCGGGTGGAACAAATTGACACTGTTGCCGGCCTATAGGGTTGGCGTACACTTGTACGCCATTGATTCACTACCGGATTGTGTTGCATGGGTGCTGTTCGAAAATTGCTGGCCTGGCTGAGTGTGCCGGTGATCTGTCTGTTGATCTTGGTATTGTATATCGCTCGGCCGTTCAATCCCGATAACAACCGCCTGCTGGGCCGGAGTGTCGCCAGGGTCGGACGGGCACTTCTAGGCATGGAGCGCCCCCTGGAAGGCCGTGAAAACATGCCCACCGACCGGCCGACGGTGGTGATCGCCAATCACCAGCACAACGACGACTTGTTCGTGATGGGGGACTTGTTGCCACCCCGTACCGTCACGGTGGGTAAATTGTCGCTGGTCTGGATACCCGGATTTGGCCAGGTGTTCTGGCTGGGTGGCAACGTGATTCTTAACCGGGCGCGCTCGCACAAGGCGGTCGCGGCGATGCAGGCCACCAGCAATGCCATCCGCCAGGATCGCAAAAGCCTGTGGGTGTTCCCGGAAGGTACCCGAAGCCGGGGCCGGGGTCTGCAGAGTTTCAAAAAAGGCGCCTTCCATACCGCCGTTGCCGCCGGCGCCCCGATTACCATGGTCTGTGCCAGCCAGTACCAGGACAAAACCCTGGGTTACACCGGCCGCCGCGAACCCGTGGCCATACGCATTCTCCCGCCCGTGGAAACCGAAGGGCTAACCAGTGCCGACATCCCCGAGTTGATGGCCCGGTGCCATCAGCAGATGGCCGAAACCATCGCGAAGCTTTGATCTGCTGCCCCAGGTCTCCCGGAACTGCTTGAAGCACCAGCGAAAACAGGGCAGTCTTTGCGGGTCTGGACGCTTTGTTCAATAACCCACAGGGAGAGCCAGGATGAACCTGATTCTGTTTCTGATAATTGGTGGTGTTGCCGGCTGGCTGGCCGGTCTGATCATGAAGGGCCGGGGGTTTGGCGTACTGGCCAACATCGGTATTGGTATTGTTGGTTCGTTTATTGGTGGCTTTATATTCCGCTTGTTGGGCCTCGCCGCCCAGGGTGCGGTGGGTGAGTTGGTAACCGCCACCGTCGGTGCGGTGTTGTTGCTGGCTGTTGTCGCCAAGATCAAGAAGGGCTGACGATGATCGTACCGGTAACCGGTGTATTTGCCGCCGTCACGGGCATTCTGTTGCTGGTCCTGTCGCTGCAGGTGGTCAAGTTCCGCCTGAAGTACAGGAAGGGGTTGGGGGTGACGGACGACGTGGACTTCCAGGCCGCCGTCCGGGCCCACGCCAACCTGGTGGAGTACGCCCCGCTGGCCCTGATCATGATCGGTATCGCCGAGCTGAACGGGGTACCCGGTGGCCTGATCTATTGGGTGGGTATGGCGCTGGTGGTCGGCCGCGTTCTTCATGCCTGGGGCATGATCAATGGCCGTGGCCGGCCGCACAAGGCACGGATGATCGGTATTCTGCTGACCTGGCTGGCGATACTGGCCGCGGCGGTACTGCTGTTATGGAATCTCTGGCAGGTGTACGGCACTTACTGACTGGGCGTTCCGGAGCGAGGCCCGTGGGCCCCGCTCCGGAACGGGTCAGCATGCCTGTTGGTGAATCGGTGGAGCCATGGGTGTGGGGCCGTCTTCCGGGCCGGGCATCGGGTCCCGGGATGTCGACGGGCCAAGCGGCCAACCGGTAGGCGGCTTGCCTCGGGTTGTTGAGCGGCTGGTGATCAAACCGGCGGCGGCTCTGGCAATCAGCTCCGGGTTATCCAGTACGAGTACGGTCATTTTCGGTATCCTTGTTTCCAGTGTCCGGTTTTTCTTGTTATTCCCCCGCACTATTGGCGGAAGCGGGAATAACGACAATTGGCGAATGGTCGATAAAACCTCTGCCGACCCTCATCGCACAGGGACTATTTGAGCGCGAAAAGATGACGCCGCTGTGGTAGAAAACAGAATTTCAGGGACAGATTGTGATGAAGTGTGACCGCCGATGTTGATTATTCCTGCTGAAAACACCGTTAACTGGAAACGCCCGCCCTGGGTCACCCTCGGATTGATGCTGGCCTGTGTGCTGGTCTTCCTGTTTTATCAGGGCGACGACAGCCAAACGCTGGAACAGGCCGTGGCACAGTACCTGGAAGCCGATCTGCAGGCGCTGGAAGCACCGGCCTACGAGGATTACCTGGAACGGCAAATCCAGTTTGAAGGCCGGGACGACCTCGCATTGGACCTGCAGCAGTTCCAGCAACTACAGGCGGAGGATGAACCGTTCTGGCTGGCCATCAGCCTGCTCATGGACCGGGAGTTCTACCAGTACCTGAGAGAAAACCAGGAGGTGATCTGGACACCGGCGGAGCGGGCGTTCTGGTTATCCGAAAGGGGCGCCATCGAAGAAACCTATATCCAGAAGCTGAGTGCCCATCAACTGGGCCTGATACCCGCCGAACTGTCCCTGTACACCCTGATTACTTACCAGTTCCTGCACGGGGGCTGGGGGCACATTATCGGCAACCTGGTGTTTCTGTTCCTGCTCGGGTTTACCGTTGAAAAAGCCCTGGGCCCCGGCCGCTTCCTGGTTGCCTACCTGGTGTGTGGTGCGCTGTCCGGCCTGGTGTTCACGGCCTTTTCCCAGGGCAGCCCTATCCCCCTGGTGGGTGCTTCCGGTTCAATCTCCGGCCTGATGGGCATGTATGTGGCCCTCTACGGGTTGCAGAAAATCCGGTTCTTCTATTTTCTGGGCGTGTACTTCAACTATTTCAGGGCTCCGGCGCTGGCGCTGCTGCCGGTCTGGCTCGGCAAGGAAATCTACGACTACTGGTTTGCCGGCGCCACCGGCATAGCCTACATGGCCCACGCCGGCGGCCTGCTGGCAGGCGCCGGGCTGGTGTGGCTGTTGGGCAAAAGCTGGCTGCAGGTGCGGGAGGAGTTTTACGAGCCCGAGGAAAGTGAGCAGGACGCCCGCTTCACCACCGGCTATGCCCAGGCCATGGCCAGCCTTGGCCGCATGGAATTCGACCTCGCCCGTCGCCAGTTTGAAGCCCTGCGCGAGCACTACCCGGACCGGCCGATTCTGCTTGAGCACCTGTACCATCTCGCCAAGCTCCGACCGGAGTTGCCCGAGTACCGGGAGCGCGCCCGGGAACTGATGAGGGAGGCACTGAGCCGGCAGCAGCCGGAGCAGATGGTCGCAGTCTGGCAGGAGTACCTGGGTAAAGGCGAGAGCCACCAGCCGCTGACCGCCGACGACCACAACCGGGTTCTGTTCGCCAGCCTGAAACAGCACGATCTCAAAGTCGCGGAGAAGGCGTTCGAACGGCTTCGCAGTGCCGGTGACCCGTTGCTCACCACCGAAGCCTGCCGCCTGCTGGCGGAAGAATTCGAGAAACGGCAGATGGCACCGAAAGCCCGTCATTACCGGCAGTGGTTACAAGCGGGCTGACTCAATGTTTGGGGGCGAGTGGTCAGAGCTTCTTTCCAAAACCGTGCGGAGCCATGGATGGCGGAGCCGAGCGTACAGGGACGTATTCACAGCGTGTTTTGGAAAGGCCCACCCAATCGCTTCTGCCCCCAAGGTATGATCTTTCGATTGTACAAACAAAAACGCCACCAACCGGAACCGGTGGTGGCGTTCTTAATGGCGTAGTCAGTAAAGTCTAGCCGATAAATCAGGCGACCTCAGACATCTGCAAGCGAATCTTCTTCATCGCATTCTTCTCAAGCTGACGAATGCGCTCAGCAGACACACCATACCGGTCCGCCAGCTCATGCAGCGTCGACTTGCTTTCAGACAACCAGCGCTCGCGCAGGATATCCTGGCTACGCTCATCCAGCTGTTCCAGGGCCTGCATCAGACGGCTATTGGAATCATCTGACCAGTCAGCATTTTCCAACTGGGTGGCCGGATTACTGCGGGCGTCTTCCAGATAATACGACGGCGCCTGATAGGCGTTGTCGTCGTCATCGTCCATCGGACCATCGAACGCCGTATCCTGGGAGGCCAGCCGGCCCTCCATCTCCCGGACCACCTTGGGCGCGACACCCAAATCCTCCGCCACCGCGTTCAGCTCGTCATGGCTGAGCCACGCCAGCTTCTTCTTCTGGCTGCGCAGATTGAAAAACAGCTTGCGCTGGGCCTTGGTGGTGGCCACCTTCACAATGCGCCAGTTGCGCAGGATGAACTCGTGAATCTCGGCCTTGATCCAGTGCACCGCGAACGATACCAGACGCACGCCATACTCGGGATTGAACCGCTTTACGGCCTTCATCAGGCCGACGTTACCTTCCTGGATCAGATCCGCCTGAGCCAGGCCATACCCGGAATAACTGCGGGCAATATGGATCACAAAGCGCAGGTGCGACAACACCAGATGGCGGGCGGCATCCACGTCGCCGTCGTAGTGAAGCCGTTCAGCCAGTTCCCGCTCTTCATCCACGGTGAGTACCGGAATGCGGCTCGCAGCCTGAATATAAGACTCGAGATTGGCACCCGGAACCAGTCTGTCAACCAGCTGTAAACTCGTACCCATGCTTTAACCTCCGAACCTGACCGTCGTTAACTATACCAACGTCTTCTCAGACCGCCAAGTACCTGAAAAATTCCCGAAATGTTCAATAAAACGTTCAATATCAACCATCTGAACAATTCGCCATCGCGCACGTTACTGGCAATGAAGCTACGTCAGCAACGCCCGCCCTTCAATACGGTTTTTCCGTAATCCGGATCATTATCCGCCCGCCACGTCACCCGGCTCGATGTCATCCAGATGACGCTTGACGGCTACCCAGGCGCCCAGCCAGCCTAGCAGCATCGCGACAATAATCAACGCCAGGGCACCATCCACACTCAATCCGTTGAGCGAAAAGTCGCTGCGATACAACCCTGCCAGCCGCTCAATGGGGCCGCTCAGCCACCACAGCGATAGCTGCAGCAACACCCAGGCCACCACGCCACCGCCGAGACCGAACCAGGCACCGGTATAGAGAAACGGCCGCCGTACGAAAGCATCCGTACCGCCCACCAGTTTCGCCACCAGTATTTCATCGCGCCGGCTTTCAATGGCCAGCCGAACGGTGTTGCCAATCACCAGCACCACCGCCGAGGCCAGCAGAACGGCCAGCACCCATACCGCCCGGGCCAGCAGGTCGGTCATGGCGTTCAGGCGCTGCAGCCAGCCCAGATCCACCTGAACCCGTTCCACGCCGTCCAGGCCCCCGACAAACTGCACCAGCCCCTGAACGCCATCAGCCGAACGGGCGCTCTCCTCGGGCGTGACCAACAGCGTGTGGGGCAACGGGTTGCCTTGCAGGTAGTCCAGCGCATCCTCCAGGCCAGACGAGGCCCGAAACTCCGCCAGTGCCTGCTCACGATCCACCAGCTCCAGGGCCGACACCCGGCCATCAGCGCGGATGTCGTCGGCCAGCCCCCTGGCCTTCTCCAGCGACACATCGAGGTTCAGATAGGCAGTCACCCGGGCACTGCTCTCCCAGCCGGCGCTGACACCCTGAAGACTGGTCAGCAACAGGAGCAACGCCACCGGCAACGCCAGGGCCACACCCATGACCGTCCAGGTCATCAGGCTGGCAACCGGGGTGCGCCACAACCGCCGGGCGCTGTCCCGGGCCACCTTCCGGTGATGGGTAAGCCAGGATTCCGCCTGCTCACGCCACGGCGAGCGGGCGGTTCTGGCGCCCCGGGCGGCGTCGGGTTTGCGGGACGGGTCAGTGGCCACCGGTACCTCCGCCCGCCACCAGCCGGCCATGATCCAGATTCAGGGTGCGTCGCCCCATTTCGTCGATCAGGGCAATGTCGTGAGTGGCGATGAGCACGGTGACCCCAACCTGACTGAACTGCCCGAACAGATTCATGATGTCGGCGGACAGGGCGGGATCCAGGTTACCCGTCGGCTCATCAGCCAGCAGCACCGGGGGCTTGTTGACCACCGCGCGGGCAATGCCGACCCGTTGCTGTTCACCACCGGAAAGCTGCAGCGGGTTCATCTTTTCCTTGCGCAGCAGACCCACCTTGTCCAGGGCCGCCCGCACCCGCCGGCCCACATCCCGCGGCGAAGCACCCATCACCTCAAGCGGCATGGCCACGTTATCGAAGACCGTGCGGTCAAACAGCAACTGGTGATTCTGGAACACCACGCCAATATGACGGCGAATGTAAGGGATCTGCCGCCGGGGCAGACGATTCAGAACCTGGCCCCCCACCACGACCTCGCCGGCACTGGGCCGTTCCATCACCATGATCAGCTTCAGGAGGGTACTCTTGCCGGCGCCGGAATGCCCCGTGAGGAAGGCCAGTTCACCGCGATTCAGGTGAAAGTTCACCTGACGCAGGGCGGTATGATCACTGTCATAACGCTTGGTGACCTGGCGGAACTCGATCATGATCGGCAACTGCTCCGGTAAAGCCGGTGATTAGTCAAACAACGCATCCACAAAGGTTTCAGCATCGAAACTGCGCAGATCATCCACCTGCTCACCGACACCAATAAAGCGAATGGGCAACTGCAACTGACGGGCGATGGCAAACACAATACCGCCTTTGGCGGTGCCGTCCAGTTTCGTTAAGGTAATACCGCTCACGCCAACCGCCTGCTGGAACACCTGGGCCTGGCTCAGGGCATTCTGGCCGGTGCCAGCGTCCAGCACCAGCATCACCTCGTGGGGAGCGGTGTCATCCAGCTTTTTCATGACCCGGACAACCTTCTCCAGTTCGTTCATCAGGTTGTCCTTGTTCTGCAGCCGGCCCGCGGTATCGGCGATCACCACGTCCACACCACGGGACTGGGCCGACTGGATGGCGTCGAAAATCACCGAGGCACTGTCCGCGCCGGTATGCTGCGCCACCACGGGGACGTTATTCCGTTCACCCCACACCTGCAGTTGTTCCACAGCGGCGGCACGGAAGGTATCACCCGCCGCCAGCATGACCGATTTGCCCTCATTCTGGAGCTTTTTGGTGAGCTTGCCGATGGTCGTGGTTTTGCCCACGCCGTTAACCCCCACCATCAGGATCACATAGGGCGCCTTGCCGGCATCCACCTCAAGGGGTTTGGTCACGTCTTTCAGCAGACCGTGCAAATTCTCTCTCAGAGCCTTGCGCAACGCCTCGCCGTCCTTGAGCTGGTTGCGTTCAAGCTTGTCAGTCAGGGAGTTGATGATCTCGGACGTGGCAGTCACCCCGACATCGGCCATGAGAAGGGCGGTCTCGATATCTTCCAGCAGGTCCTCATCGATTTTCTTGCTCAGGGAGAACAGGTCCGACATGCCGCCGGTCAGGCTCGCCCGGGTTTTGCCCAGGCCCTGCCGGATGCGCTCGAACACGCTGACTTGCGGCTCGGGCTCAGGCTCGGGTGTTTTTTCCGGTTCGGGCGCTGGCGCGGCCGGGGGCTCGACGGCAGCCGGCGCCTCGCTCGGGGCAGAGTCCGGCTCCGGTGCCGGCCCTTTCGCGATCTCCGGTTTGTGTTGCGGTACCGGTCGGGGCTTTGGTGCGCGGCTCCGGTTACCGGCAATATCCAGCACAAACAGGAACACGAGAAGAGCCAGTAGGCCGATTGAAATCCACTCTGCCGTCATAAAGTCATACCATCAGTCTGAATGGGCGGGACAAATAAAGCCGACATTCTAGCAGACTGTCCCGATGAAGTGAGGGCTGTGCGGATTATCACGCCAGCCGCGGTTTCCGGTAATATGCCGCCAGACACCCCGAAACAGACACGTTCCTGGAGTTGCAGACATGGCGCGCCGAAAACCCGCAAGCCGGAGCCTATCCGGTAACGCCCGGCCAACATCCGGTAGCGGACCGGCCCGGGGCCAGGAAGGCACCGGCGAACTGCGCATTATTGGCGGCGACTGGCGCAGCCGGAAACTGCGCTTTCCAGACGCCGGCGACGTTCGCCCGACACCGGCCCGCACCCGGGAGACCCTGTTCAACTGGCTCTCCTTTCACCTGGCCGGCCGCGACTGCCTGGATCTCTTTGCCGGCTCCGGGGCGCTCGGCCTGGAGGCACTCTCCCGGGGCGCGGCCAGCGCCACCCTGGTAGACCACACGCCGGCCCTGGCCCGGGCCCTCCGGGATAATCTCAGGCTGCTGAAATCCGAACGGGGGGATGTCGTGTGCGCGGGCGCTGAAAGCTACCTGTCGCAGCGCAGCCGGCCGCCGTTTGACGTGGTCTTCATGGACCCGCCGTTCCGCCAGGGCTGGCTGGAGCGCTTGTTTCCGTTACTGGACCAGCAGGCCTGGATCAAACCCGGGGGTTGGGTTTACGTGGAGCACGAAAGCGAGATTCCGACTCCGGCCGTGCCGGCCAGCTGGCACCTGCACCGCCAGAAAAGCGCGGGGCAGGTCAGCTATTGCCTGTTCCGCGTCGCCGAATGAAAACGGGGCCAGATGGAAAATTCGTCTGGCCCCGCATTCGATCTCCGGTCAGGCCGAGGGCCGCAGTGAATACGCCCGCAGGTGGGCGGCAAACTCCTCCAGGTAGCGAATGCCACTGGCTTCCGCGTCCCGGCACCAGTCCATCAGCGCGTTGAGCTTATCCTGGGGTTTGAGGCCCCGCTGGCGCCAGAGAGCCTGCAGTTCATGGCTCTTCTCGTAGATCTGACGCAGTACGGCGTGACGCTCGAGCACCGTTTCCAGGGTTTCCTTCTCGGTGGGCTGAATCAACGTCACCTCACGGGACAGCAACTGCTTCAGATTGCGGTACCGGGGGCGGATTTCATCGTCCATCAGCGCTTTCTGCTGGCGCAACACCGGCTCCATGACCCGCTTCCGGTACTGGCGCATGATATCAAACCGGTTATTGGCGATGGCCTGAACGGTTTCCACGTCGACATCGAGCTTGCCGGGTACGTGATGGGCAATCGGGCGGTACCCTTTCGGCTTGGCCAGCCCGAACAGCTGGAACAGACGGATATAACCCCAGCCGATATCCACTTCAAACCAGCGCCGGGACAGCTTCGAGGAATTCGGGTAGGTGTGATGGTTGTTGTGCAACTCCTCACCGCCGATCAGCAAGCCCAGCGGGGAAATATTGCGGGCATTATCGGCGCACTCGAAGTTGCGATAGCCAAACCAGTGGCCAATGCCGTTGACAACGCCGGCCGCCCAAACGGGGATCCACATCATCTGGACCGCCCAGATCCAGATACCGTGCACGCCAAACAGGGCCAGGTCGATGACCGCCAGCAGGGCAATACCCAGCATTTTATAGCGGCTGTAGACGTTGCGCTCAATCCAGTCTTCCGGCGTGCGCTGGCCATAACGCTCCAGGGTTTCCGGCGTCGCCGACTCCGCGTAGAGCTCCGCGCCCTGGAACAGGACCTTCCGGATACCGAGAATCACCGGGCTGTGAGGGTCTTCCTCGGTTTCGCATTTGGCGTGGTGCTTGCGATGGATTGCGGTCCATTCCTTGGTATTCTGGGCCGTGGTAAGCCAGAGCCAGAACCGGAAGAAATGCTTGAGCACCGGGTGCAGGTCCAGCGAATTGTGGGCCGAATGGCGATGCAGGTAGAGCGTTACACTGACAATAGTGATGTGGGTCATACCCAGGGCAACCAGAATCAGTTGCATCACCGACAGGTCCAGAAGACCGTTAAACCACATAAGGAATCCTCAAATCATAAGCTATGGCGCAAGGCCAACACAGCCACTTTAGCGTACAGCTGTAAGCCACAACAACCGCCTTTGGATGCAATTTTGTTACCGATTACACTTATTTTTTACCGGAGGCCCCCGAGTGCCTGAGCTACCCGAAGTTGAAACCACCCGCCGGGGTATCGCTCCCCACTGCGAGGGCCAGACCATTCAGCGAGTTACGGTGCGCAATGGCAAGCTGCGCTGGCCCGTTCCGGACGATCTGGCCGCCAGGCTCGAGGGCCAGGTGATACGCAGTATTGACCGGCGCGCGAAATACCTGTTCCTGAATCTTGATCAGGGCACGGTGATTATTCACTTGGGCATGTCTGGCAGCCTCCGGATTATAACCGACAATGCGCCGCTGCTGACCCACGATCACATCGAACTGGCCCTTGAATCCGGTATCCGCGTCCGTTTCAATGATCCGCGCCGTTTCGGATGCTGGCTGTGGTCCGAATCGGCGGCGGATCACCCGCTGATCCACGCCCTGGGCCCGGAACCCCTGTCTCCGGACTTCAGCGGCCCCCGGCTGTATCGGCTCTCCCGGGGCCGGAACACCCCGGTAAAGTCCTTCATTATGGATAACCACGTGGTGGTGGGTGTTGGCAACATCTACGCCAACGAAGCGCTGTTCAAAGCCGGCATTCATCCACGGCGTAAGGCCGGACGCATCAGCCTGGACCGATACCACCGACTGGCCGAAGCGATCGTGGAAACGCTCAGCGCCGCCATATTAATGGGCGGCACCACATTGCGGGATTTTGTGAACAGCGATGGCCAGCCCGGGTACTTCGCCCAGTCCCTGCTGGTGTACGGACGAGCCGGCGAACCCTGCCGGGCGTGCAACGCCGTACTGAAAGAGATACGGATGAGCAACCGATCCACCGTTTACTGCCCCCGGTGCCAGCGCTGAGTGGCGGGTAACCGGTACACAATGCAACGAAAAATCGTTTGAAAATGCGCAAATATGATTCATAGTTAACAGAGCACTAATGCCCAGGCTATACAATAAAGACGTCACCAATGATGACGATCCGGGTACCGGCTTCCTCCAAAAGCCGTATCAACAGGGCCACGAAGCTCAGGAGACAAAGCAATGACCCGCAAGATTTCTCGCACCCTGGTAGCCACTGTGGCCGCCTGCCTGCTGGCGTTTTCGTCCGTCGGTCACGCACGTGCCGTCGATGAAAGCCCCACTGCCCTCGCCATGACCGGCGACGCCATCTTTGTGCGCCCGGTACTGCTGGCCACCACCATTGTCGGCAGTGCCGTGTATCTGGTCTCGCTGCCCTTCTCGCTGCTGGGCGGCAATGCCGACGAGGCCGGTGAAGTCCTGGTTATGGGCCCGGCCAAGGCCACCTTCGTCCGGTGCCTCGGTTGCACCCGGGTCGGTCGCAAACCAGAGACCGTGCAGACCACCGGCAACTGATTCCGCCGGTGGCTGGCCTCCGTAGTTTCCCGGCTTGCCAAGGCCGCGAAACTGCGTCAGCCTGAGGGAAATTCACCCGGGCTGTTTGCGTTTATGATTGATTGGTCATCTCTCGATACCGTGTTCCTGGATATGGACGGAACACTGCTGGATCTGCACTTCGACAACCATTTCTGGCTGGAGCACCTGCCCCGGCGCTACGCCGAGCAATTCGACCTGACCCCCGAAGACGCCAAAAACACCCTGATCCCGATGATCATGGCCGAACGTGGTTCACTCAACTGGTACTGCACCGATTACTGGAGCGACCGGCTGCAAGTGGACATCACCGGCCTCAAGGCGGAAGTGAGTGATCGCATTGGCTACCGGCCCCATGTGGCAGCGTTCCTCGGCGCACTGCGGCAGGCCGGGCTGCGCTCGGTGATCGTCACCAACTGCCACCCGGACCCGCTGGCCCTCAAACTCCGGCGCACCGGCCTGGACCAGCACGTGGACGGCATTGTCTCCAGCCACCAGCTTGGCAAGGCCAAGGAAGAACCGGCCTTCTGGCAGGATTTACAGACCCTCGCGCCTTACCGTGCCGACACCACACTGATGGTGGACGACAGCTTCCCGGTGCTGGAAAGTGCCCGCCAGGCCGGCATCGGCCAGTGCCTCGGCGTGCTGGCGCCAGACAGTACGCAAACCGCCCGCGACCGGCACCCCGAGATTCCCTGCATCCATCATTTCGATGAAATCCTGCCCACGCTGCAACAACAGCGCCCCCTGCCATCCGCCGGTTGAGAGCGCTATAATCCGGGTATACGCCCATCAGGTGAGGAGACATGACGGCATCCACCGCTGACGACCAACGTGTAAGACTCGACAAATGGCTCTGGGCCGCGCGTTTCTACAAAACCCGCTCCCTGGCCAAGGAAGCCATCGAAGGTGGCAAAGTGCACTACAACAGCCAGCGCTGTAAGCCCGGTCGGCTGGTGGAAACCGGCGCCAGGCTGACCCTGCGCCTGGGCTGGCAGGAAAAAATCGTGATTGTCGACGACATCAGCGATCGCCGCCGTGGGGCGCCGGAAGCCCAAAAGCTCTACCACGAGACCGAAGACAGCGTGAAAAAGCGGGAAGAGATGGCCTGGCAACGCAAGACCATGCAGGCCGCCCAGTTGCCCCCGGCCCGACGGCCTTCCAAGAAAGATCGCCGCGATATCCAGCGGTTCCGGGAACAGAACGGCCTCTGAACCAAACGCATCCGACCGGCCACCCGCAACAGGCCGGCGCCTACCGATTACCCAAGTCAGTTTCAGGAGATTACCCATGGCATCCCGTGACCAGTTTCAACGCTTTATCTTCGAACACAGCCAGGTGCGGGGAGCCTGGGTACAGCTGGGCGAAAGCTACCAGGAAATCGGCGGCCAGGCGCCCTACCCGGATTCCGTTCGCGGCCTGCTGGGCGAGGCCCTGGTGGCCAGCGTACTGATGAGCAGCACGCTGAAATTCGAGGGCACCCTGTCATTGCAGGCCCAGGGCGAGGGATCACTGCGCACCCTGATGGCGGAGTGCAGCCACGACCGCTTCATCCGCGGCCTGGCACGGTACGATGAACACGCCGTCAGCGAAGAGCTCTTCCACGACATGCTGGGCGAAGGCCGCATGGCCATCACCATCACACCGAACCGGGGCAATCGTTACCAGGGCGTGGTCCCCCGGGAACAGAACACCCTGGCGGGCTGCCTGGAAGAGTACTTCGAACGCTCAGAACAGATTCCCACCAGCCTGTTCCTGTTTGCCGATGAGCAGGGGGCGGCCGGCCTGATGCTACAGCGCCTGCCTGGCGCCACCGAGACCGATGACGACCTGTGGGACCGGGTTAACCACCTCGCCCGCACCGTGGAAGCCGCCGAGTTGCTCGAACTGGACAGCGAAACCGTGCTGCACCGGCTGTTCCACGAAGAAACCGTGCGCCTGTTCGACGCCGAACCCGTGGCCTTTCGCTGCAGCTGTTCCCGGGAGCGAACCCTGGGCGCCCTGGAAGCCATCGGCCGGGACGAGTGCTACAGCATCCTGGATGAGCAGGGACCCATCGACATGGACTGCCAGTTCTGCCACGCACACTATCGCTTCGATAGGAATGATATTGATCATCTTTTCACCGGCCATACGCTACACTGAACAGGTTCTTAATTCGCCCGGAAGCCAGTCACCGCGCGGCTTCCGGGGCAGTCGTTTTTTACCGGCGTCTCTGGCATAATAGCGCGCCTGAATTGACCCGATTGTTCAGATTTCCGTCAATTTTTGGGGGGCGGCTCTGGATGGTCACGAAGACACCCTGAGGGCGAGGTCGAAGTGAGCAACACTTATAATGATCTGAGTACAGCACGACTGGTCGAGCTGGCACTGGCACGTAACGAAGGCCAGCTGGCTTCCAACGGATCACTGGTCGTGAAGACCGGCGAGCGTACCGGCCGGTCACCCAAGGACCGTTTTATCGTCGAGGAACCGAGCACCGTCGACGACATCCACTGGGGGCCGATCAACCGTCCATTCGATGCCGACAAGTTCGACGCCCTCTGGGATCGCGTTGAAGCCTACATCACCGAACAGGACCGTTTTGTGTCCCAGGTTCACGTAGGCTCGGATCCCGAGCACTACCTGCCGGTGAAAATGACCACGGAAACCGCCTGGCAGAACCTGTTCGGCCGCACCCTGTTTATCCGTCCGGACAGCTACAACCCGGCCGACAAGCAGGAGTGGCAGATTCTCAACGCCGCCAACTTCGAGTGCGTGCCCGAGCGTGACGGCACCAACAGCAACGGCTGCGTAATCATCAACTTTGCCAAGCGCAAAGTACTGCTGGCCGGCATGCACTACGCCGGCGAAATGAAAAAGGCCATGTTCTCCGTGCAGAACTTCCTGCTGCCGGAAAAAGACGTGCTGCCCATGCACTGCTCCGCCAACGTGGGCGAAGATGGCGAAACCTGCCTGTTCTTCGGCCTCTCCGGCACCGGTAAAACCACCCTCTCCGCCGACCCGGATCGCTTCCTGATCGGCGACGACGAGCACGGCTGGGGCCCCGGTACCGTGTTCAACATCGAAGGTGGCTGCTACGCCAAGTGCATCGACCTGAGCCAGAAAAACGAACCCATCATCTGGGACGCCATCCGCTTCGGTGCCATCGTTGAAAACGTCACCATCGACCCGGAAACCCGCGAGCCGGACTACACCGACGTTTCCCTCACCGAAAACTCCCGCTGCGCCTACCCGCTGGAGCACGTTGAGAAGCGCGTGATTGAAAACCGCGCCGGCGAGCCGTCTCACATTGTCTTCCTGACCTGCGACATGACCGGCGTACTGCCGCCCGTGTCTATCCTCAGCAAGGAAGCCGCGGCCTACCACTTCCTCAGTGGCTACACCGCACTGGTGGGCTCCACTGAAATGGGCTCGTCTTCCAAGCTGAAAGCCACCTTCTCCACCTGCTTCGGCGCCCCCTTCTTCCCGCGCCCGGCCGGCGTTTACGCCGAGCTGCTAATGAAGCGCATGGACGAGTTTGGCAGCAAGGTCTTCCTGGTTAACACCGGCTGGACCGGCGGCGCCTACGGCGAGGGCGAGCGCTTCAGCATCCCCACCACCCGTGGCATCATCGCCGCCATCCAGAATGGCGACCTGGACAACGCCGAAACCGAGCACCTGCCCACCCTGAACCTGAACGTGCCGGTAGACGTGCCAGGCGTAGACAACAACCTGCTGAACCCGCGCAATACCTGGGCCAGCAAGGAAGACTACGACGCCAAGGCCGCCGAACTGATTGGCCAGTTCGTGGAAAACTTCAAGAAGTTTGATGTTTCCGACGCGATTGTGGAGGCCGGGCCGAAAGCGTAAGCCCGCCTTTACTGAAAAAAGCGCCCTGCTCTTTGAGTACGGCGCTTTTTTTGTGCCTTTCTCATGCGAATACTTCAGCAAACACTGGAAAAATGGTCGTTGCGACCATGATTTCTGCAGGGTTCAATAATTCTTATTTTTTTCTTTTTAAATCATAAATTTGGAGGTGAGGCTCCGGATGGGGATAGTAGTCGCTTTGATCGTTTATGCCCGGGGCGGTGGTTAGGAAAATATTCGGAACTTATTGACCTGGCGGGGTTTTTTGCCTAGTTTTTGGAGATATTCGAATTGAGATATCGGTCGCGGGCAAAGTGGTCTTGGCGACTCATATACAAATGTTATGGCCACAAGGACGTCGAGTGAAAACGAAGGTTTATCTATCCATTTTTGCCAGCCTCATACTGGCGGTCTTTGTCAGCGTACTCGGCGGATCTTTTGGCGAGGCACTGGCAAAGCACATAAAGAAAGAGACTGTTGAATTGGCACTGGATGGTCGGTCGATAGCAGAGATTTCCCGAGAAGAAGCCAATGCATTGATGCAGTCTCCCGAGTTCTCAGACCGTCTGATCGCGGCTGAGAACGAAGTATCTCGCGAATACTGGTGGTATGTTGGTGCGAACTTCGCCATCCAAATTTTGCTAATTCTTGTCATTAGTTTGGCTTGCGGGAAGTATGTCATTCATACGGTGGCTCGGCATGCGAGGCCATAACCAGGCGGTCAACCGGACGCCAAAAGCGTGCCGCTTTTGGTTCCCTTCGCTTGCGCTCCGGCGCCGGTTACCTAAGCGTTAGCTGCTGAGTACATAAAGCACACAATGTGCTACACTCTGGCTTATGAAA
>CBIHLH010000043.1:0-26636 GCA_966210405.1 uncultured Marinobacter sp. | reverse complement strand
GGCGGTCCAGGCGCGGAAGGCCCAGTTGCTTTGCCGCTCGGGCGAGATGCGCCGGCCCATGCGCCGCCGAGAGGCCGATGAAGCTGCCGCGCGCCCCCGCAATCCAGCGCGGCGCCATGGCTCCGGTCAGCGCCGAGATGAAAAAGCTGCTTGGAATCAAAGCGGACCGGGTGCCGCCGAATATGCTGATTTCCCATATCCTCCGGTCCCAGGTGGATCTGCTCTGGGTGGGGGGCATCGGGACCTATGTGAAAGCGAGCAGTGAGTCCCACAGTGACGTCGGGGACAAGGCCAATGATGGCTTGAGAATCAATGGCTCGGAACTTCGCTGCAGGGTCGTGGGCGAAGGCGGTAACCTGGGCCTGACCCAGCTTGGCCGGATCGAGTATGCGCTCAAGGGCGGCCGCCTGAACACGGACTTTATTGATAACTCCGGCGGTGTCGACTGCTCGGACCATGAAGTCAACATGAAGATTCTGTTGAACCGTGCCGTGGCGCTGGGGGATCTGACGGGCAAACAGCGTAATGTCATGCTTGAGGACATGACCGATGACGTGGCTGCCCTGGTACTGAAAAACAACTACCGCCAGACCCAGGCCATCAGCATTGCCAGTGAGGATGCCGCGATCCGGCTGGAGGAATACCGGCGCCTGATGAACACCTTCGAGGCCGAAGGCAAGCTGAACCGTGCCCTGGAGTTCCTGCCGGACGACGAAACGCTGTCTGAGCGCAAGCTGGACAAGAAGGGGCTGACCCGGCCGGAACTGTCGGTGCTGATTTCTTACGTCAAGGGCGATCTGAAGCAGACCCTGAATGCCAGCCATCTGCCCGACGACCCCTTGCTGGCGGGTGAAATGTACAAGGTGTTCCCCCGGGAGCTGACCCAGAAGTTCTCCGGGGAACTGGGTGAACATCAGTTGCGCCGGGAAATCATTGCCACCCAGATTGCCAATGACATGGTCAATCACATGGGGATTACCTTTGTTGAGCGCTTAAGCCAGTCCACCGGTGCCGATGCGGCGTCTATAGCGCTGGCCTGGATTATTGCCCGGGACGTGTTCCGGATCGATAACTGGTGGGACCGGATAGAAGATCTGGATTTCCACGTGCCGGCCCAGTTGCAGATGGAGCTGATGCAGGACCTGATGCGCCTGATGCGCCGGTCGGTCCGCTGGCTGCTGCGTAACCGGCGGGCAGAACTGAACATCCAGAATCATATGGAGCGGTTTGCCGACAGTGTCTGGGCCATTACCTCCAGCCTTCCGGACTATCTTGGTGAGCAGGCCCGCCTGGCCTGGGAAAAGCGCCACCAGGCCCTGGCCGAAGCCGGTCTGCCCAAAGAGCTGGCGTCGGTGGTATCCGGCACCGGTTATCTGTATTCCTCGCTGGGGATTATCGAGGCCCAGGATGCGACCGGGATGCCACTGAAAACCGTGGCCAACCTCTATTACGAGCTCGGTGACCGGCTTGACCTGAACTGGTTCGCCAACGCCATCGCCAAGCTGACGCCGGTGTCTCACTGGCAGGCTCTGGCCCGGGAAAGCTTCCGGGAAGACCTGGAGTGGCAGCAGCGAGCGCTGACTACCGGGGTACTGCGGCTGGCCGAGAAGCCCGACGATGTTCCGGCCAGCGTCGACAGCTGGCTGCAGCGGCATGAGCCGATGATTGACCGTTGGAAATCCATGCTGGCGGAACTCAAGGGTGTGCGTGAGCCGGAGTACGCCATGTTCTCGGTTGCCCTGCGCGAGCTTCTGGATCTTGCCCAGAGCACCATGCACCAGCCGCACGGGGAAGGTGTTCAGGCCAACTGATGCTGGCGTCGAGTATTGCTTTACGTCAAGGGTTTGCGTTCAATGGTCATTTGGATGTCTATGATCACTTATTGGAAGGAGCAGCGTAATGGGTCAGCTCGACCATCTTCTTGAAAAAAACCGGTCCTGGGCGGACGGCATCAAGGCACAGGATCCGGAGTTTTTCCTTCGGCTGTCCCAACAGCAGGCCCCTGAGTACCTCTGGATTGGTTGTGCCGATAGTCGAGTGCCCGCAAATCAGATCGTGGATCTGCTGCCGGGCGAGCTGTTTGTGCACCGGAACGTTGCCAACGTGGTGGTGCATACCGATTTCAACTGTCTGTCGGTGCTGCAGTTCGCGATAGACGTGCTCAAGGTCAAGCACGTGCTGGTGGTGGGCCACTATGGCTGTGGCGGCGTGGCGGCGGCGTTGCGCAACGAGGGCTTTGGTCTGATCGGTAACTGGTTGCGGCACGTGCAGGATGTGCGTGACCGGCACCAGGCTGTGCTGGATGCACTGCCATCGCAACAGGACCGGATTGATCGCCTGTGCGAACTCAACGTAGTGGAACAGGTAGGCCATGTTTGCCAGAACAGCATCGTTCAGGAAGCCTGGCGCCGCGGCCAGCCGCTGTCGGTGCACGGATTCGTTTACGATGTGGCAGACGGCATCCTGCGGGATCTGGGGCTGTGCGTATCTGGTGAGGAAGAGGGCGAGCGCGTCCGCCAGACCAGCCTGGACGAGCTGGTGATACGCCCCGTCCGCTCGGGCCGTCAGAAAAAAGTTCGGTGAGGTCGCCGGCCCAGGAAGCGCTGCTCAGAAATCGACCTCTGCTGCGTGGCCGTATCGCGTTGCTCGGGCCCGCTTCCGATCATCTGTTGCCGGAACTGCCTGGGGGCGGTCTGGTGATGAGCGAACACGCCGGTGTCTGCGCAAGCCTTGCCGCTCACAGTGGCTGGCAGGTCTGTTTCGGTTATGACGATGCAGCCCTGGCGAGGGGCGGTTTTGACTCGGTGGTGGTGTTTTTGCCCAAGGCACGGGCAGAGCTGGATATGCGTCTGGCTCTGGCCCGCTGGCTGGCAGCTGCGGGTGCCCGGCTGATCCTGGTGGGCGAAAAGAAAGAAGGCATCGCTGGCGCCGTGAAGCAACTCAGGGCCGTGGTGCCGCAGGCTGCCAAGGCCGACAGTGCCCGGCACTGTCAGGTGTGGTGTGCCGATAACCTGCAATCACTGCCGGAGTTCTCGGTATCACAGTGGCTCAACTGGAGTCGCATCGAGTGTTCAGGAGTGGCTGTGGACGTGGCCGGCCTGCCGGGGATTTTCAGCCAGGGCGAGCTGGATGAGGGGACACGGATGCTGCTGGAGTCCTTCGATACATGGCCCCCGGCCGCCGGGCAACGGGTGCTGGATTTCGCCTGCGGGGCCGGGGTGGTTGGTGCCTGGCTGCAGGCCTGGCAGCGTAGGCAGGGTCTGCCGGTGGCGACAGTGGATGGGCTGGATGTCCAGTCCCAGGCCGTGGTTTGCGCGGGCGCTACCTACCAGCAAAACGATGCGTCTGGTGATATTCTGGCGTCGGATGGCCTGGCCGGTGTTGACGGTGTCTGGCCGGTCATCGTCAGTAATCCACCCTTTCATACCGGTGTTAAGACCGATACCTCCATGACCGAACAGTTCCTCAGGGACGCCGCCCGTCACCTGCCCCGGGCAGGTGAACTTCGCCTGGTCGCCAACCGGTTTCTGCCCTATGAGAGCCTGATGGCGCGCTGCGTCGGGCCGGTTGAGAGATTACTGGAGGATCGCCGGTTCACGGTGTATCGGGCCTTCAGGCGATAGCCTGTGCCCGGTTTCACCGGCCCTGGAACGAAAAAAGCCCCTGGGGTGAGGGGCAAAAGGTTCGCATCCAGAACACACGGAGCCAACCGGAAAAGGGTATTCACTGTGAACTCCCCTAACTTAGGATTAATTTCTAGAATAATCAGCCTAGAATGACGACCGTGTGACAAATCCCCCATTGGATGCCTGAAATGACAAGCCCTCTGCTGGATGCTCCCGGCGGCCCGCTCCTGCTTCGGCGCCCCGGCGCTGGTGATCCGTCGCTTCGCGCCTGGGATGCCGCCGATGAGCAGTTGTTGGGTGAAGCCCATGACCGACTGCACCCCGGGTCCGCGCCCAAGGTTCTGGTGGTTGATGATACGTTGGGTGCCCTGACACTTGGCCTCGACGCATTTTTGCCCACCGTGGTCGCCGACAGTGCAGCGTTTGCCAGCGCGCTGGCCGGTAACCTCGACCTGAACCCGGGCGTCAGCGGCCCGAGGGACGTTCACAACTGGGGCAGTCCGCCGGAAGGCCGGTTCGATGTCATCCTTCTGCGCATTCCCCGCCACGGCGATTACCTGGCCTGGCTGTTGCGATGGGTCAATGACCATCTGGCGGAGGGTGGCCTGCTGCTGGCCGGTGGCATGATCAAACATCTTCCGGATCGCAGTGTCGAGGTGTTTGCCGGAGCCGTGGAGACGGAACAGGTCCTCCCGGCCCGGAAGAAGGCTCGCGTGATTGTGTGCCGGAAAGGGCCGGCCGGGCTGGCGGACTGGCCTGGTGTCTGGAAAGGCTACAGCCTGGAGGGCGGGTGGCCCCGGCTGGAAGCCTTGCCGGCGGTCTTTTCCCGGGAGCGTCTGGACATCGGCACCCGCGCGCTCCTGCCCCATGTGGAGGAGCTGGTCCGCGGGCTTCCGCCGGCGCCCCGTATCCTCGATCTTGCCTGTGGTAACGGCGTGCTGGGGCTGGTTGCCCTGATTGCCCGGCCTGACAGCGAGCTGGTGTTCAGCGACGTATCGAGCCAGGCGCTGCTGAGCGCCCGCCACAATGCCGGGCAGGCAAGCCCGGAACGGCCGCCGGTGTTCCTGCATGGCGACGGCATCGTCGGGGATCCGGGCCCGTTTGATCTGATCCTGCTGAACCCGCCGTTCCACGACGGCGGCGCAGTCGGTGACCATGTGGCCCTGCGCCTGTTCAGTCACGCCACCCGGCAGTTGTCCGGCACTGGCCGGTTATTGATGGTGGGCAACCGGCATCTGGGCTACCACCGGAGCCTGAAGCGATTTTTCAGCAAGGTCCGGCAGCGGGATGCTACCCCGAAATTCGTGGTATTCGAAGCCTGTTAGACGGCGTCCGGGTCGTCAGAGTGTCGGCGCCGGCCGGTCGTAACCGAGTCTGGACAGGGTGTCGACAATGGTCTGGGTCTGGCTGTCGATTTCAATGTTTACCCGGCTGCCCTCGGTTATCCCGCCAAAGGTCGTGGCCCTCAGGGTTTCCGGAATAAGGTGCACATTGAACCGGTTGCCTCTGACCTCACCGATGGTCAGACTGGCGCCGTTAATGGCAACGTAGCCCTTGGGAAACAGGTATCGGGTCCACTCGTCCGGCACGTCAAACCACAGCGTCACGTTGTTCTCGGAGCGGAGAATCTCGACGATCCGGGCCGTGGTGTGAATGTGCCCGGACAACAAGTGGCCACCGATCTCATCCCCGATCCGGGCCGCCCGCTCAAAGTTGACGGAATCTCCCGGGGTCAGCTCTCCCAGGGTGGTGAGCCGGAGGGTTTCCTGCATGGCATCGAACGTTAACACCGTGCCCGACTGGCGGGTCACTGTCAGGCAGGTGCCATTAATGGCGACCGAGGCGCCAATGGTCACGCCGTCGGCCTGCTGTTCCGGCAGGCGTATTGCCAGTGTGCTCAGGCCCGTGGCCGCGGTGACCTCCTCGATTACAGCGATACCCTGGACAATACCTGTGAACATAGCGTGATCTCCTGAAATGGAACGCCGGGCGGCAATCTGGTGGCCGGCGTTCCGGTGGCCGGCACGTCGGTGGGTGAAGGATAACGGGGTGTCGGCATGATGCCAAGGCCAGCGGGTTCCGGGCCGTTGTTACAGCACGGTCATTCAAGAAAGCGGGAAAGTCGCCGATAATACGAAGAACACCGACCGGCTTTTGCCTCCGCCCGACAGCAGCGCACTGGACACACACCATGGCCCGGAACCAGCCGACAGCAAGCTCTCCGCCCGACCCTGACCAGGGGGCGGTGTTGCGCCCGGGCCGTGCAGCCGATCCGGTGCCTGGCTCCGCGCTGAGCGCCGAAGAACGCCCCACGACTGCGTCTGAGCCACGGGCGCAGTCGTCAGAGGAGGGTGAACACACCCGGGCCGCCGGTACGTCGCCCGAGCCGTCCGACGAGGCCGGACCGGAGGCGATTGAACAGGCCCTCGCCGAGTCCCGGCAGCGCCAGTTGCGGCTGATGCTTCGACAATGCGACCGGATTCTGCTGATGGATTTCGATCTGCTGGCGATGAACGACTGGCCCGATAATTACAGCCTCGCCGCGGCCCGCCGCAATCGTGACTTGTGGGTGTTTACCGTTATGGTGGCGGTGCTGGTCTTCCTGAGCGGGCTGACGGGGTTCGTGCCCGCCTGGATTGCCGGCGGCGGCTTCGGTGCTTTTGTGATCGTGCTGCTACTGGGTGTGCCGGTGGTACGGCGCCTGTACACCTCAAAACCGTCCTACCTCGACCTGATCCTCCGTCGCCAGCGTATGATGCGTGACGCCCGGACACACGCGGCGCACCTGGAGGATCGTGATGGCCTGATCTGGCAGTGCGCCCGAATGGTGGAATTCAATCCGGCCCTGAAGAATACCCGGTTCAGTGATTTGCTGCGGTTGTCGGAACAGCGTGTCCTGCCCCGGCACCTGACCCGCCGGGAGCATGTACGGCTGTATCTGATTTATCTGTTGGAGGCCGAAAAGGCGTACGAGCGAGCCCAGGCTGCCTTCTTTGAAGGTAACCAGCAGGCTATCGACCGTGGCTGGCGTGGCGCGGTGACCTTACCGGAGCGCAGAACTTGACAGGCCGGCACTTCAAACGTATGTTTTAAACAGACGTTTGCTAAAGGCTTGGAAAATAACATGGCTCAGTCTGATACCGTTGACCGCATTCTGGATGCCGCCGAGGAGCTGTTTGCCGATCGTGGCTTCTCGGAAACCTCGCTCCGGATGATTACCAGTAAGGCTAAAGTAAATCTGGCCGCTGTCAATTACCACTTTGGTTCAAAGAACGCCCTGATCCATGCGGTGTTTGCCCGCTTTCTGACGCCGTTTTCAGCGACCCTTGAGAACGCCTTCGATGAACTGGAAGCCCGCTGCGATGGCACCCCGCCAACGCTGTACCAGACATTGTGGGCGCTGACCGAGAGCGCGGTGCGCATGCCGCAGCGGAACGAGAAGGGTATTTCCATTTTTATGCGCCTGCTGGGGCTGGCCTACACCCAGTCCCAGGGCCACCTGCGTAAATTTCTGGAGCAGGAATACAGCGAGCCCTTCGGCCGTTTTATGCGCCTGCTCAAGGAAGCAACGCCACAGCTCTCCTCGGTTGACCGTTACTGGCGTATTCAGTTCATGCTGGGCGCCACTGCATTCACCATGTCCAGTAGCGACGCCTTACGCGATATTCTGCAGAACAAGCTGGGCGTGGAAACCACCGTGCAGGAAATTGCCGCGCGTCTGGTACCGTTCCTGGCAGCGGGCATGCAGGCGGAAGACAAAATGCTGGTTCCGGGCGCTGGCACCAAGGTCTCGGTTGCCTGAGCTCCGCCCCGTCGGTTAGGCTTCGATCTGGTACTGGCCTGATGGGAGCCTGAACGGTTGTGAACTCACACCAAATCACTGACTGTTATATCGAGATTGATCTGCAGGGCCAGCAACTCGCGCTGATGCAGGCGGGCGATGAAACACGGGTCAGCTACCCGGTGTCGACGGCGCTTAATGGTCCCGGTGAACGGGACGGTAGTGGCTGTACGCCCCGCGGTGAACACTATGTCCGTGCCATGATCGGCGCCGGCCTCCCTGCCAATACCGTGTTCCGGGCCCGTCGTCCGACCGGCGAGCGTTACAGCCCGGCACTGGCGGCGGCTCACCCCGACCGGGACTGGATCCTGAGCCGGATTCTCTGGCTCTGTGGCCGGGAAGCAGGCCGGAACCGGGGCCGGGGCGTCGACTCCTTCCGTCGTTTCATCTACATCCACGGTACACCGGATACCGAGCCCATGGGAAAGCCATGCTCCCATGGCTGCATCCGTATGCGAAACCGAGACGTGATTGACCTGTTTGAGCGTGTCCGCCCGGGCACGACCATTACCATCCGTTAAATCAGACTGACCCCGGGGAACCCGATGATCGGAAAACTGTTGTCCACGTTAAATGGCTGGATTGAGAGTTTCGGGCTGTTGTCAGAGGGCTGGCGCGTGGGCATTGTGGTGTTTGCCCTGGTGTTCGGAACCGCCACCGTGGCCTATATTGCCAGCCATATCATTGGCGCTCTGGAGCGCAAATTCAGCAAAACCAACAATTTGTGGGACGATGCCCTGCTGCACTCCGCCCGCAAGCCGGTGGTGGCGTTTGTCTGGCTGCAGGGGGTGTACTGGGCAGCGGAAATTGCTCATCGTTACTCGGAAGCGGAAATTTTCGCGGCCAACGAGAACATCCTTCGGATCGGTTTCGTTTTCATTATTGTCTGGACGGCCTGGCGGCTGATCAAGGAAGCCGAGAGCATCCTGGTATCGCCCCTGAAGATGAAGAAGCCCATGGACTACACCACGGTCAACGCCGTGAGCAAGCTGTCCCGGGCCGTCGTGATTATTACGGCCATCCTGATTGCCATGCAGTCCCTTGGCTTCAGTATCTCCGGGGTGCTGGCCTTCGGGGGCGTCGGCGGGATCGCCATCGGTTTTGCCGCCAAGGATTTGCTGGCGAACTTTTTTGGCGGCTTTATCATCCATCTGGATCGCCCGTTCAAGGTGGGTGACTGGGTGCGTTCGCCGGATCGTAATATCGAGGGTACGGTCGAGCATATTGGCTGGCGCCTGACCACCGTCCGCACCTTCGACAAGCGTCCCCTGTATGTGCCCAATGCGGTGTTCACTAACATTGCCGTTGAAAACCCCTCCAGAATGACCAACCGGAGGATCTACGAAACCATCGGTATCCGATACGCCGATGTGGCAGAGATGTCGGCCATTGTCTCGGAAGTGCGGTCAATGCTGGAAAACCATGAGGATATTGATGCCGGCCAGACCCTGATCGTTAACTTCCTGGCGTTCAACGCCTCTTCCCTGGATATCATGATCTACACCTTTACCAAGACCACGGAATGGGTGCGGTTTCATGAAATCAAACAGGATGTTTTGCTGCGGATCAGCGATATTATTGAGTCCCATGGCGCGGAAGTAGCCTTCCCGACCCGTACCCTGCATTTGCCCGAGGCGGTGAAGCTGGCTGGCAGCCAGGATCAGCACCGGCCAGAAAAGGCCCGGGGCGGCGCCAGTGCCGAGCCGGCGGAAACGACCCGACAGGGCGACAGTGACCAGGACGCCGGAGAAGGGGAATGAGCATGACAACCAACAGCCATGCCGTGGGTATCATTGGTGGTACTGGTCTTACCACGCTATCGGGGTTGGAAATTACCGGTGAGCAGACGGTGAACACGCCCTGGGGGCCACCGTCGGCGGCGCTGGTGGAAGGGCGTCTGGGTAGCCAGCCCGTGCTTTTTTTGTCGCGTCATGGTAACCCGCACCGGATTCCACCCCATCAGGTGAACTATCGCGCCAATATCCATGCGCTCCACGAGGCCGGTGTACGCACGGTGGTGGGGGTGAATGCCGTGGGCGGGATTCACCAGGACATGGGCCCGGCCCACGTGGTGATTCCGGATCAGATTATTGACTACACCTGGGGGCGCCCCAGCACGTTTTTCGAGGGTGATCTGGACACCGTCACTCACATTGATTTTACCTGGCCTTATGACCGGACCGCCCGGGATACGCTGATCCATTCAGCGCGCGCTCAGGGTGTGCCGTTTTCCGACTTCGGCGTGTACGGCGCCACCCAGGGGCCCCGCCTCGAGACCGTTGCCGAAATTCGTCGACTGGAGCGGGATGGTTGTGATCTGGTGGGGATGACGGGCATGCCGGAAGCGGCTTTGGCCGCGGAGCTGGGCATGCGCTATGTGTGTCTGGGGCTGGTGGTGAACTGGGCCGCTGGTAAATCGGACCACATCATTACCATGGCGGAAATCGAGGAGGCCATCGAGCAGGGCATGTCCGGTGTGAAGCGGATACTTGAGGCCTCCATGGCGAGCCTGGGTGAGCTTACGGCTTTGCCTCAACCTTATTGAAGAAAATCAGTACGCTGATGGTGGGGGAGTCCAGGAAGTGGATTTCCTCGCTGCGCATGCGGCGTGTTTCCCGAATCCAGGTTAACAGTTCCAGCGGTGCGCTGGCTGCGACCGGGGCCGGCATCGCCGGTGTGGGCGCGCCAGTGGCGTCGCCGCCATTGTCTGCCAGCGGGGTCTCGGCGGGCGGCTGATCCACCAGTGCCGGGTCCTGCATAGCGTCCACCATTCCGCCGGCGTCGGGGTTTGGTTGCCAATGGTTCAGGTGCACGTTCACGTGCAGGTAGCGTTTGCGGTCAATGGTGATGGTGCCTTCAACCTCGCGGCGGTTGGCGCCGTCCAGCCAGTCCCCGACGGCAACCTGCAGGGGCTCTCCCTGGTAGTCCGGTGGGAACGCCTCGTACCATCCGGCGCTGACCAGAATCCGGTAATTCCCGCTGCGCTCGAGCCGGGCGGCTGCTTCGCTCAGGTGCAGTGTGTTATCCGGCGCCAGGTTCAGGGTGCTTTGTGGCGTGCCATCTTCCGCCACCACCCAGAGTTTCTCCTCTGAGGGTGCGGTCGGCTCAACATCATGCCCGCCCATGCGCTCGTTGATGGCTTCAGGGGCGACGATGCGCTCCAGAATGACAAACTCGGCCCGATAGTAGTCTTCCGGTATGTTACCGGTGGTTGGAGCCTGTGGCGTGGTCTGCTGCGCGAAGACCGACAGCGAAACAGTCAGCAGAAGGGTGGCCAGTAAAGTCTGTGCCTTGGTTCGGGTCCAGCGGTTACCGTTGGTCTGCAAGGGTCTACTCCATCGGGTTAGGGCGGTTAGGACGCGGTGGCTGCCGCGTTTCCCGGGGCCAGCTCACCCAGCATCCGGGAAACGCCGTCGAGTTTACCACTGGTTGAGGTGTCGTTCAGCCGAAACCGGAAGCTGTTGGCGCCTTCCAGCCGGTATTGGTCCGGGGCAGATTGCATTTTCTTAACCAGGATCAATGGGTCGACCGGGGTCGAGCCGCCGAATTCCAGCCGGGCCCATTCCTTGCCGGCATCCACTTTCACGATGCCCAGGGCTTCGGCCTGCAATCGCAGTTCGGTCTGACGGATCAGGTTTTTCGTGGGCTCCGGTAATAATCCGAAGCGGTCAATCATCTCAACCTGAAGTTCTTTTAATGCGTCCCGGTTGTCGACACTGGCGATGCGCTTGTACAGCATCAGCCGGTTATGGACGTCTGGCAGGTAAGCCTCCGGGATCAGTGCCGGAATGCGCAGGTTCATTTCGGTGCCATGGCTCAGGGGCAGATCGGCGTTCGGGGTTCGCCCTTCGCGAATGGCCTTGACGGCCTCGTCCAGTAACTGCATGTAGAGGGTGAAGCCGATACTCTCGATCTGGCCACTCTGCTCTTCGCCCAGCAACTCGCCGGCGCCCCGAATCTCCAGGTCGTGACTGGCGAGCATAAAGCCCGCCCCGAGATCCTGGGCCTCGGAAATGGCATCCAGGCGCTTTTTGGCGTCGGCGGAGATGGCCTTGGGAGGAGGGGTCAGCAGGTAGGCATAGGCCTGGTGGTGCGAGCGGCCAACCCGGCCCCGGAGCTGGTGCAACTGCGCGAGGCCGAATTTGTCGGCCCGCTCGATGATGATGGTGTTGGCGCTGGGAATGTCGATGCCGGTTTCAATGATGGTGGTGCAGACCAGTACATTGAAACGCTTGTGGTAGAAGTCCGACATGATCTGCTCCAGCTCACGTTCGCGCATCTGGCCGTGGGCCACGCCCACGCGGGCCTCCGGAATCAGGCGCCGCAGATCTTCGGCGGTTTTCTCGATGGTGGCCACATCGTTGTGCAGGAAGTACACCTGACCACCCCGCAGCACCTCCCGCAGTACTGCTTCCTTGACCATGGCTTCCTCACGCTGGCGGACGAAGGTCTTGACCGACAGCCGGCGGGCCGGTGGGGTGGCAATGATGGACAGGTCCCGCAGATGGCCCATGGCCATGTTCAGGGTGCGGGGGATGGGCGTGGCGGTGAGGTTGAGTACATCCACTTCGGCTCGCAGGGCTTTCAGTTTCTCCTTCTGCTGGACGCCAAAGCGGTGCTCTTCGTCGATGATCACCAGGCCCAGGTTGTTGAACCGGATATCGCTCTGCAGCAGCTTGTGGGTGCCAATAACAATGTCGGCCTTGCCGGCCTCAATGGCCGTCAGTGCTTTGCTGGTCTGGCTGCCACTGCGAAAACGGCTCAGCAGTTCAATGTTGACGGGGGTGTCTGAGAAACGATCCCGGAAGGATTCATAGTGCTGCTGGGCCAGGAGGGTGGTGGGCACCAGGACGGCCACCTGTTTGCCAGACCAGGTGGCCAGGAAGGCCGCACGCATGGCCACTTCGGTTTTGCCGAAGCCGACATCGCCGCACACCAGCCGATCCATGGGGCGTTCGTTGGTCATGTCTTCGATGACCGCTTCAATGGCCATTTGCTGATCCGCCGTCTCCTCAAAGGGGAAGCCGGCGGCGAAGGCCCGGTAGGCCTCTTTCGGGTCCTCGAATGCGAAGCCCTTGCGGGCTTCGCGTCGGGCATAGACGTCCAGCAGTTCGGCCGCGGTATCGCGGATTTTCTCCAGGGCTTTTTGTTTGGCGGTGTTCCAGCGCTCGGTGCCCAGCTTGTGCAGGGGGGCGTGTTCGGTATCGTTGCCGGCGTAGCGTGAGATCAGGTGCAGGCTCGAAACCGGCACGTACAGCTTCGAACCGCCGGCGTACTCAAGCATGAGGAATTCGCTGGCGTCGTCCTCAACGGTAATGGTTTCCAGGCCGAGGTAACGCCCGACGCCGTGGTCGATGTGGACCACCGGCGCGCCGACTCGCAACTCGGACAGGTCGCGGAAGCCGGCATCGTCGGTTTCCGTGGGTTTGCTCCGGCGCCGACGCTGCAAAACCCGTTCACCGAACAGGGCGGTCTCGGTAATCAGGGCCAGATGCTGGCCTGGCAGTACCAGCCCCTGCTCCATGGGCGCGATGGTGATGCCCAGCTCGCAGGATCGGGTGTCGAGAAAGTCGCGCCAGCTTTCCAGGGCCCGCAGCGGCAACCGGTGATCGCGCAGGTTTTCGATCAGCGCCTCCCGTCGCCCGGAGGATTCCGCACAGATCAGTACCCGCCCGCCAAAGTCGTTGATGAAGCGTTTCAGGCGCCCGGCCGGGTCGGCGGCCCGGCCATCCATGGCGATGTCCGGCAGCGCCTCGCTGCTGCAGTTGGTGGTGCCCGCGCCGTCCGCGGTGGTATCCGTCAGGGTGACCCTGGGAAACGCCTTGAGCTGGCCAAACAGTTCGTCCTGCTGAAGGAACAGCCGGGAGGGTGGCAGAATGGGACGCAGGCGGTCGTGGCGGCGCTCTTCGTAGCGGTTGCGGGTTTCCGAATCAAAGTGGCTGACCGCCTCATTCAGGCTGTCGGCGGTGAACACGTGGGTGGCCCCGGGCAGGTAATCGAACAGGGTTGCGGTGTGCTCGAAGAACAGCGGCAGATAATACTCAATGCCCGGTGGGGTGATGCCGTGGCTGACGTCCTGGTAGATCGGGGCGTCCTTGTCCGCCTGCGGGAACTGCTCGAACCAGCGATTGCGAAAGCCGGAACGGGCCTCCTTGTACCAGGGAAATTCGTAGGCCGGCAACAGTTCAATCCGTTCGATGCGGTCAATGGAACGCTGGGTTTCCGGATCGAAGGTGCGCAGGGTTTCGATCTCGTCGTCGAACAGGTCGATCCGGTATGGCTGGCTCGCCCCCATGGGGAAGATATCGAGTATGGCGCCCCGGACGGCGTATTCTCCGTGCTCGTAGACGTTCTCGGCGTGGCGGTAGCCGGCGGCTTCCAGCTGCAGTCGCCAGGTGTCGATATCCAGTGACTGGCCCACTTCCAGAAGCAGGGTGTTGCCCTGCAGGTAATTCACCGGAGGCAAGCGGTGCATCAGGGTGCGGGCCGGGACCACCAGGACACCGTGGCGGGTGGACGGCAGCCGGTGCAAGGTGCGGATACGCCGGGAGGTAATGTCCTGGTGGGGTGAAAACAGGTCGTAGGGCAGGGTTTCCCAGTCGGGCAGCGACAGCAGTTCCAGACCGTCGTTGCCGATGGCGGGGCCGTCTTCCTCGGCGGGCAGCCCGAGGAAAAAACGCATGGCCTGCTCCAGCCGTATCGCCTCGTCGGTGCTGCGGGTGATCACCAGGGTCAGGCCACGGTGAGCGTGGGCACTCTCGCAGATGGCCAGGGCGTTGCTGCTGCCGTGCAGTTGGCCCCAGGTGCGATGATCGCCGGCGCGGGTCGGGAATTCCGGGGCAATCAGTCGGTTGGGTGCTGTGTATTCAGGGGCGCCTTGGCTCATGGGCAGTGCGGTTCTCCTGCAGTAGGTGTCGGGGAGACGACAAGGCGCGTATTCTAACGCTGCAAGATGGCGCTGTCATGGCAGGATGGTAACGGTGATCAGGGCCGTCGTTATTTGCCGTGGACGTTTTTAAATTGGATAATGTGGCGCCATATTATTCCAAGTTCGATACCAGAGGTCCCAACCGTGAGCCATCAACAGATCAACGAGCACCTTTCCCACTGGACGGAACGGGAGTCGACGGCCGAAGCCATGATTCCGCTTATCGGCCGGCTCTATCGCAAGAACAATGTGGTGACGTCCGTGTACGGGCGCGCCATTATCAACCAGTCGGTCATCGACATCATTCGTGCTCATCGCTTCGTGCGCCAGGTCGAAGACAGCGAGCTGTCGGTTCATGACACCTTGCCGATCCTGCAGATCATGGATGGGCTTGAACTGGGCCGTGCCCACGTCGACATCGGCAAGCTGGCGGTTCGGTTCAAGGCGGAAGGCGGGGACCTCGAAGCGTTCCTGAAACGTGAGATTGGCTCGGTAATCGGCCAGTATCATGCCCAGTCCGAGGAAGACGCCAACAAGGACACCAAGGATGTGGTGCTGTACGGTTTTGGCCGCATCGGCCGTCTGCTGGCCCGGATCCTGATTGAAAAGGCCGGCGGTGGCAACAACCTGCGCCTGCGTGCGATCGTGGTGCGCAATGGTGGTGCCGACAACGATCTGGAAAAGCGGGCCAGCCTGCTTCGCCGCGACTCCGTGCATGGGCCTTTCGATGGCACCATTACCGTGAACGAGGAAGAGTCGGCGCTGATCGCCAACGGCAACTACATCAAGGTGATCTACTCCGACGGCCCGGATAAGGTGGACTACACCCAGTACGGCATCAATAACGCCATTGTGATAGATAACACCGGTAAGTGGCGCGACGAGGCCGGCCTGGGTCTGCACCTGAAATCCAAGGGGGTCAGCCGGGTGATGCTGACGGCGCCGGGTAAGGGTGATATCAAGAACATTGTCTATGGCATCAACAACGACTGGATTACCGATGAGGACAGGGTCCTGTCGGCGGCCTCCTGTACCACCAACGCCATCACCCCGGTGCTGAAGGCGATCGAGGACGAGTACGGTATTGAAGACGGCCACGTTGAAACTGTTCACTCCTACACTAACGACCAGAACCTGATCGACAACTACCACAAGGGCAGTCGCCGGGGCCGTAGTGCGCCGCTGAACATGGTGATCACAGAAACCGGTGCCGCCAAAGCCGTGGCCAAGGCACTTCCGGTGCTGAAGGGCAAGCTGACCGGTAATGCCATTCGGGTGCCGACGCCCAATGTGTCCATGGCGATCCTGAACCTGAACCTGAAGAAAGAGGTGGATGTTCAGGGCGTCAACGATTACCTGCGGGATATGGCTCTGCATTCCGAACTGCAGAAACAGATTGATTTCGTGAATTCGCCGGAGGTGGTGTCCACCGACTTCGTCGGGTCGCGCCACGCCGGGATTGTCGACGCCCAGGCGACCATTGCCGGCGGCAAGCGACTGATCCTGTACGTCTGGTATGACAACGAGTTTGGTTACAGCGCCCAGGTTATTCGCGTGGTCAATCAGATGGCCGGTGTCAATTATCCGATTTTCCCGAAACGCGCCCGGGATTGATTCCGGCCCGCGCTCCCGGGTGTCAACCCGCAAAAAACCCGGCAACACAGGTTGCCGGGTTTTTTGTTACTGGTGGAAATAGGTTTCCGTAATCTCTATAATTGGCGCGATTTTGGGTACGTCCGGCTCTCCGTTTCTCTCCGTTTTCTGGGCCGCAGGGGTTGGGCGTTACAAATCCATCGTATAGTTTCTGATGATTGGACGAGGCTAATGATTAAGATCAAAAAAGGCCTGAATCTTCCCATCAGCGGCGCTCCCGAACAGACCATTACAGACGGCAATTCCGTTCGCCACGTGGCGTTGATCGGTTTTGACTACATCGGCATGAAGCCGACGATGGCTGTCAAAGAGGGGGACCGTGTCAAGCGCGGTACGCTGCTGTTCACGGACAAGAAGACCGAAGGCGTTCGTTATACCTCACCGGCCGCGGGCGTGGTGAAGGAAATCAATCGTGGTGAGCGTCGGGTATTCCAGTCGATCGTCATTGCAGTGGATGGCGATGAGGCTGAGAGCTTTGCACGGTACGCCGAGGCCGATATTGCGGGTCTGGAGCGTCAACAGGTGGTGGACAACCTGGTGTCGTCCGGGCTCTGGACGGCACTCAAGACCCGGCCCTACAGCAAGGTTCCGGCCATCGACACCGCGCCCCATTCGATTTTTGTCTCGGTGATGGACACCAACCCGCTGGCAGCGGACCCGACGGTCATTATTGGCGAGAACAGCCAGGCGTTCGAACAGGGCCTGACGATCCTTTCCAAACTGACCTCCGGCAAGGTCTTTGTCACCGGTAAGCCGGGATCTGACGTGGCCGTTCCCCGATCCGATGCCATTGAAGTGCACCAGTTCGATGGTGTGCACCCGGCCGGCAACGTGGGTACTCATATTCACCATCTGGATCCGGTATCCGCCAGCAAGACTGTCTGGAGCATCAATTATCAGGACGTGATTGATATTGCCCGGCTGTTTGCGACGGGCGAAGTTCCGGTGGAACGCGTTGTGGCCATTGCCGGCCCCAAGGCCCTGAAGCCACGGCTGGTCCGCACTCGTGTCGGGGCCAGCCTGCCGGAACTGCTGGAAGGCGAGATCGCCACCGATTGCGAGGTGCGCACCATTTCCGGTTCGGTGTTTGGCGGCCGTCGGGGCGATGGCCCCTGCGCCTACCTGGGGCGCTTTGCCAATCAGGTATCGGTGCTGGAAGAGGGCACCAAACGGGAGTTCCTGGGCTGGTTGTCGCCCGGCCCGAACAAATTCTCGGTACTGAACATCTATCTGTCGAAGCTGGCCGGCGGCAAGCTCTTTAACTTCACCACCACCACCAACGGCAGCGAGCGGGCCATGGTGCCGGTGGGTGCGTATGAGCAGATCATGCCCCTGGACATCCTGCCGACACAACTGCTGCGTTCGCTGATTGTTGGCGACACTGAAATGGCGCAGAAGCTGGGTGCCCTGGAACTGGATGAAGAAGATCTGGCGCTGTGCACCTTCGTGTGCCCGGGTAAATATGAATACGGTCCGATTCTCCGCGAGAACCTGACCCGAATCGAGATCGAGGGCTAATACGATGGCTATCCGACAGTTTCTCGATGGAATCGAGCACCACTTTGAAAAAGGTGGCAAATACGAGCGCTGGTATGCCCTGTACGAAGCGGTAGATACCATTTTCTACACGCCCGGCAAGGTGACCTCCACAACCGCCCATGTGCGCGATGGTGTTGATCTCAAGCGCATCATGATCACGGTGTGGCTGTGTACCTTCCCGGCGATGTTCTTCGGCATGTGGAACATCGGCTATCAGGCCAACAGCTTCCTGGCGTCAAATCCGGACGCCCTGGTTGCGGATGGCGGCCTGCGCACGGCCTTTATCCAGGCGCTTGCGATTACCGGCGCCGGAGCCGGCGTCTGGGATAACTTCGTGTACGGCATGGCCTACTTCGTCCCCATTTACTTCGTGACCTTCGTGGTTGGTGGTTTCTGGGAGGTGCTGTTTGCCACCGTGCGCCGTCACGAGGTAAACGAGGGCTTCTTTGTCACCTCCGTGCTCTTCGCACTGATCTGCCCGCCCACCATTCCGTTGTGGCAGGTGGCCCTGGGCATCACCTTCGGTGTGGTGATCGGTAAGGAAGTGTTCGGTGGTACCGGCAAGAACTTCCTGAACCCGGCCCTGACCGGCCGTGCGTTCCTGTACTTTGCCTACCCCGCGCAGATCTCCGGTGACACCGTGTGGACGGCGGTAGACGGTTTCAGTGGCGCCACAGCCCTGAGTTGGGCGGCAAGTGGAGGCCTCGACGCCCTGAAAGAGCAGATCGGCTGGATGAATGCCTTTATAGGCAACATTCAGGGGTCCATGGGCGAAACCTCGACCCTGGCCATTCTGATCGGCGGCGCCATTCTGCTGGTAATGAAGATTGCTTCTTACCGGATTGTGGGTGGCGTCATGATTGGCATGATCGGTATGTCGCTGCTGCTGAATGCGATCGGCTCCGAGACCAACCCCATGTTTGCCGTGCCGGCGCACTGGCACCTGGTGATGGGCGGGTTTGCCTTCGGCATGATGTTCATGGCAACCGACCCGGTGTCCGCCGCGATGACCAATACGGGGCGCTGGTGCTTCGGCATCCTGGTCGGCGTGATGACCGTGCTGATCCGGGTGATCAACCCGGCCTTCCCGGAAGGCATTATGCTGGCGATTCTGTTCGCCAACCTGTTTGCACCGCTGATGGACCATTACGTGGTTCAGGCCAACATCAAACGGAGGCTCGCACGTGGCTAAAGGTAAAGAAACCGTCTCCAGAACCCTGATGGTTGCTCTGGTGCTCAGCATTGCCTTCTCCGTGGTGGTATCCACCGCAGCGGTCATGCTCAAGCCGGCCCAGATCAAGAACCAGAATCTGGATATCAAGACCAACATTCTGGCGGCCTCTGGCATGTTGCCGGACAGCCCCACGGCTCAGGAAATCGAGGAAACCTTCGCCCAGTTCGACGTGCGTCTGGTGAATCTGAACACCGGTGAGTATGTGGAACCATCCTACGTTGGCGTACAGGATCCCATGAAGTACGACATGTACAAGGCCGCCTCCAACCCGGAACTGTCCACCGACATTCCGGCCTCCGAGGACAAGGCCGGCATCAAACGTCGTCCGGATGTGGCCAAGATCTACACGCTCAGCCAGAATGGTGAGCTCAAGCGCGTGGTATTGCCCATCCATGGGTATGGTCTCTGGTCGACGCTCTACGGCTTCGTCTCGCTGGAAGGTGACCTCAACACCATCGAAGGCCTGGGCTTCTATGCGCACGCGGAAACGCCGGGGCTGGGTGGTGAAGTGGATAACCCGAGCTGGAAACAGCAGTGGATCGGCAAGAAACTCTACAACGAAGACAAGACCGAGCCGCAGATCCGGCTGGTGAAGGGTGGTGTGAGCGCCGATACCGACAACCGGGAACACAAGGTGGATGCGCTCTCGGGCGCGACACTGACCAGTCGCGGTGTGCAGAATCTTGTCAACTACTGGATGGGTGACCGTGGCTACGCGCCCTTCCTCAAGAAACTTCGCCAAGGGGAGGTCTGATCATGGCAGAGGCAACCGCCAAACAGGTTCTCTTTGAACCGATTCTCAGCAATAACCCGATTGCGCTGCAGATCCTCGGGATCTGCTCCGCCCTGGCCGTTACCACCAGCATGAACGTCACCATCGTGATGTGTCTGGCGGTGACTGCGGTGACTGCGTTCTCCAACCTGGCGGTCTCGCTGGTGCGTTCCCAGATCCCCGGCAGTATCCGGATCATCGTGCAGATGACCATCATTGCCTCGCTGGTTATCGTGGTGGACCAGATTCTGAAGGCGTACGCCTATGAAATCAGCAAGCAACTCTCGGTGTTCGTGGGTCTGATCATCACCAACTGCATCGTGATGGGGCGGGCAGAAGGCTTCGCTATGAAGAACGGTCCCTGGCTGAGTTTCCTGGACGGTATCGGGAACGGGCTGGGGTATTCCGTGCTGCTGTTGTTTGTGGCGTTCTTCCGGGAATTGCTGGGCGCCGGATCGCTGTTCGGTGTCACCCTGATGCCAGTGGTAAACGAGGGCGGTTGGTATGTTCCCAACGGCCTGTTGCTGCTGCCGCCCAGTGCGTTTTTCATCATTGGCCTGGCGATCTGGGGGCTGCGCACCTGGAAGCCGGAGCAGGTTGAAGAGCCGGATTACAAAATGTCGCGGCATACCACCAAGGAGGCCTTCTGATGGAACATTATATCAGCCTGCTCCTCAAGGCTGTTTTTGTAGAAAACATGGCGTTGGCCTTCTTCCTGGGCATGTGTACATTTCTGGCCATTTCCAAGAAGATCGAGGCTGCTACCGGTCTTGGTATTGCCGTTATCGTGGTGCTGACGCTCACGGTGCCGGTCAATAACCTGATCTACAACCACATCCTCCGCGAGGGCGCCCTCGACTGGGCAGGGTTGCCGAACACCGACCTGAGCTTTCTGGGCCTGATCACCTACATTGGTGTTATTGCCGCGATTGTCCAGATCATGGAGATGGTGCTGGATAAATACATACCGGCACTGTACTCGGCACTGGGCGTATTTCTCCCGCTGATTACCGTGAACTGCGCCATCATGGGTGCGGCACTGTTTATGGTAGAGCGTGACTACACCTTCAGTGAGAGCGTGGTGTACGGATTTGGTGCGGGCGCGGGCTGGGCCCTGGCGATCATCGCGCTGGCCGGGATCCGCGAGAAGCTCAAGTACAGCGACGTTCCGGAAGGCCTGCGGGGCCTGGGGATCACCTTCATTACCGTTGGTCTGATGTCCCTGGGGTTCATGTCCTTCTCGGGTATTTCCCTGTAATCCACCCGGTGATTCGGTTTAACGAAAAGGCGAGACCATGTATACAGAAATTATACTCGGTGTGGTCATGTTCACCGTTATCGTTCTGGCCCTGGTTGCGATCATTCTCGCGGCCCGTTCCAGGCTGGTAAGCACCGGTGATGTGACCATCGAAATCAACGATGACCCTGAGCACACCCTGAAAACGGGTGCCGGCGGCAAACTGCTTGGTACCCTGGCAAACAGTGGCGTCTTCCTGTCGTCCGCCTGTGGCGGCGGCGGTACCTGTGCCCAGTGCAAATGCAAGGTGCTTGACGGCGGCGGTGCCATGCTGCCAACGGAGAAAACCCACTTCACCAACCGGGAAGAGAAAGAAGGCTGGCGCCTCTCCTGTCAGGTTCCGGTGAAACAGGACATGAAAATCGAAGTGCCTGAGGAGTTCTTCGGGGTGAAGAAGTGGGAGTGCGAGGTGGTGTCGAACCACAACGTCGCCACCTTTATCAAGGAGTTGGTTCTCAAACTGCCGGAAGGTGAGGAAGTGGACTTCCGGGCCGGCGGCTACGTGCAGCTTGAATGTCCGCCCTACGAAATCGACTTCAAGAATTTCGATATCGAGGAGGAGTTCCACGAAGACTGGGACAAACATGACATCTGGCGCTACAAGACCATCAACAAGGAAGAGACCATTCGCGCCTATTCCATGGCCAACTATCCGGAAGAAAAAGGTGTTCTGAAGTTCAACATCCGGATCGCCACGCCGCCTCCCGGTACCGATCACAACCCGGGCATCATGTCGAGCTACGTGTTCGACCTGAAGCCGGGCGATAAGGTGACGGTGATGGGGCCGTTTGGCGAGTTTTTCGCCAAGAAGACCGACGCAGAAATGGTGTTTGTCGGTGGTGGTGCGGGCATGGCGCCCATGCGTTCTCACATTTTCGACCAGCTCAAGCGCCTGAATTCCAAGCGTAAAATCAGCTTCTGGTACGGTGCTCGGAGTGTCCGCGAGATGTTCTACGTGGAAGACTTCGACATGCTGCAGGAAGAGAACGAGAACTTCGAATGGCATGTCGCCCTGTCTGACGCCCTGCCGGAGGACAACTGGAAAGGTCCGACCGGCTTTATCCACAATGTCCTGTACGAGAACTATCTGAAGGATCATCCGGCGCCGGAAGACTGCGAATTCTATATGTGTGGACCGCCGATCATGAACGCGTCCTGCATCAAGATGCTCAAGGATCTTGGTGTTGAAGATGAAAATATCATGCTGGATGACTTTGGGGGGTAACCGGTTCCAATGATATCCCGCATGTTCGGACCCGCCAGGGTGGCCCTGGCCAGCGTCCTTTGGGCGCTGGTGCTTGCCGTTCTGGCGGGTTGTTCGTTTCAGCCGGAGGAAAACGTCTGGGAGATTTCCGGGCCGGTGTTTGGGACCCGCTATCATATCTCCGTGGTGATGGCGGGCGACCAGGCGCGGTTGGAGGCCATAGCCAGTGGTATTGAACAGGCGCTGGAGCAGGTGGATGCCTCCATGTCCACCTGGCGTGACGATTCGGAACTGTCCCGGCTCAATCGGCGCGATGATCAGTCAAACTGGACCTCGGTGTCCGATCCCCTGTATGAGGTGTTGTCGAAGGCTCTTGAGGTATCCAGGCTGACAGGCGGGGCCTTCGATGTCACTATTGGGCCGGTGGTCAACCTTTGGGGCTTTGGTCCCCAGGCACAACCGGAGACAGCTCCCCCAGACGACCTGCTTGCCCGGGTTCTGGCGGGTACCGGTTTCGAGAAACTCGAGCTGCGCAAGCAGCCGCCGGCGGTACGGGCGTCGTCGCCCCAGTACATTGATCTTTCTGCCATTGCCAAGGGCTACGGCGTGGATGTGGTGGCCCGGTACCTGGACAGTGAAGGGGTGGGTGCCTATCTGGTTGAGATTGGCGGTGAAGTGCGGGTTCGGGGGCGCAAGCCGGGGGGCGATGCCTGGCGTCTGGCCATTGAGCAACCGGTCTCCGGCGACCGTCAGGTGAACCGTGTGGTTGCCCTGGAGGCGGGTGCAATGGCAACCTCCGGGGACTATCGTAACTATTACGAATCGGAAGGGCAGCGCTATTCCCATACAATAAACCCGGAAACCGGTCGGCCCATCACACATAACCTGGCGTCTGTCACCGTCATTGCCGATGACTGCATGACAGCGGATGCCCTGGCGACGGGCTTTAATGTGATGGGGTATGAACGAGCGCAAGCGCTGGCGATCCGGGACAACATTCCGGCCTACTTCATTATCAGGACGGATGACGGGTTCGAGACCCATCAGACGCCGGCATTTTCGTCCTATGTAACGCAATAAGGAGGGCAACATGGGTACCTTTCTTCTGGTTTTGTTCATTGTGGTGCTGCTGGTTGCGGCCATGTCCATTGGCGTGATCTTCGGTCGTAAGCCGATCAGCGGTACCTGTGGCGGCATTGGGGCGCTGGGCATCAGTTCCTCCTGCGATATCTGCGGGGGTAACACCCAGAAATGTGAAGAGGAGAACCAGCGTCAGGCCGGGACGGCCGATCAGGCGGATAGCCTGGCCTACGATGCAGTCCGGAAGGACAACCACTGACCGTCGCCCGAGACGTGCCCGACCTGTTTTAACGACGTAGATAAGGAGTCACTGCGCTCATGGCAGAACATCATTACGACGTCGTCGTTATCGGCGCCGGTCCCTCCGGCGAAGGCGCGGCGATGAATGCGACCAAACACGCCAAGCGTGTCGCGATCATCGAAGACAAGCCAACCGTCGGCGGTAACTGTACCCATTGGGGTACGATTCCTTCCAAGGCGCTGCGTCACTCGGTCAAACAGATTATCACCTTCAACACCAATCAGATGTTTCGCGATATCGGTGAGCCGCGCTGGTTTTCATTTCCAAGGGTGTTGCAGAACGCCCAGAAGGTGATCGGCAAGCAGGTCAAGCTCAGAACCCAGTTCTATGCCCGTAATCGGGTGGACCTGATCAATGGCCGGGCATCGTTCGTTGACGCCCATCGAATGGAGGTGCGCGGCAATAAATCGGTGGAAACACTGCATTTCAAGCAGGCAATTATTGCCACGGGTTCCAGGCCCTACCTGCCGCCCGATGTGGATTTCCGTCATCACCGGATCTACAACTCGGACACCATTCTGAACCTGTCCCACACCCCCAGAACCCTGGTGATCTACGGTGCCGGCGTGATCGGATCGGAATACGCGTCAATTTTTGCCGGCCTGGGTGTGAAGGTGGATCTGATTAACCCCGGCAGTCGCTTGCTGACCTTCCTGGACGACGAAATTTCCGACGCCCTGAGCTACCACCTGCGCAATAACGGTGTGCTGGTCCGGCATAATGAAGAATACGAGTCCGTGGACGGTGACGACCACGGCGTGGTGCTGTCACTGAAGTCGGGCAAGAAGATTCGCGCCGATGCCTTCCTCTGGTGTAACGGGCGCAGTGGTAATACCGAAAACCTGGGCCTGGATAACATTGGCCTGGTGCCCAATGGCCGTGGCCAACTGGCGGTTGACCAGCACTACCGAACCGACGTGGGGAACGTGTACGCAGCCGGCGATGTGATTGGCTGGCCGAGCCTGGCCAGCGCGGCCTATGACCAGGGGCGGTCGGCCTCATCGGACATCGTGCAGGATGAGCATTTCCGGTTTGTCTCGGATGTGCCAACAGGCATCTACACCATTCCGGAGATCAGTTCCGTGGGTAAAACCGAGCGGGAGCTGACCGAAGCCAAGGTGCCCTATGAAGTGGGCCAGGCGTTTTTCAAGGATCTGGCCCGGGCGCAGATTACCGGGGAAGCGGTGGGGATGCTGAAAATCCTGTTTCACCGGGAATCCCGGGAAATTCTGGGCATTCACTGCTTCGGTGACCAGGCCGCTGAGATCGTGCACATCGGCCAGGCCATCATGAATCAGGAAGGTGAGGCCAACTCGCTGAATTACTTCATCAATACCACGTTCAATTACCCGACCATGGCGGAAGCCTACCGGGTTGCGGCCCTGAACGGGCTGAACCGGATCTTCTGATCCGGCTCAGTTGGTGGGCACCGGTTCTTTATCCACCGGCAGGGCCTCGGGCTTTTCCGGCAGCGAGATCAGGGATTTCGCCCGGTTATCGAAGTACATGCGTGTGCTGGTGGGGAAGTCCGTAATAATGCTGTTCACTCCCATGGCTTCAAGCTCCAGCATGTCGTGTATTCGGTTTACGGTCCAGGTCGACACGTGCAGTCCCTTCCGGTGAGCGCTTTCCACCAGGTCTTTCGAGCACAGCTTCCAGTTCAGACAGAGATAATCGCAGCCCAGCCGCGTGGCCACATTCAGCGGCTTGGGGAACTTGCGTTCCGCAACCAGGCCCAGACGAATGTTCCGATTCCGCCTGCGGACTTCCTTGAGAAACCAGGTGTCTGACGAGGTAATGGCCACCTTCTGGTAAAGATTCCGGTGCTGAATCAGCTCCGTTAGCCGATTGCTGAGCTTGTTGAGCCGTTGCCGGTCGTCTTTTTTGACTTCCAGTTGCAGGTGTTCCAGATCGTCGAACTCGTCCAGCAGATCCTCGAGCGTCGGGATACCGATCTTTCGGGGCCAGGAGCTGGTGTTGCGGCGTGCATCCATGGCCGCCAGTTCGGCGGTGGTGTAGTTGCAAACGCTGCCTTCGTGACCGGTGGTGCGGTTAACGGTAAGGTCATGCACCAGCACGGGGATACCGTCTTTCGACAGCACCAGGTCCAGCTCAAAGTGACGAATTCCGTGCCGGTAGGCGTGCCTGAAACCGGGCAAGGTGTTCTCGGGAGCCTCTCCTTTCGCTCCCCGGTGTCCGTAGACGATCATTCCTGTGTTTTATCCTTCAGCCGTTGGTAAATGGCCTGGCGTTTCTTCCAGGTATCGTGGCAGAGCCGAATATCTTCAAGGTGGCGGAGCCGAATATCTTCAAGATAGGCGGGCAATTCGTCCATCAGCCGGGCTTGTGGGCCGTGGCGTGCATGATATCTCCTTTCAGGATCCAGCGTGCTCGGCCTGGTGCCGCGCCTGAATGTACTCCCGGTGATTAAGATGCAACAAGTCCGCCATGCGGCGAATAAGGTGTTCCTCGTATTTGTCGATGCGCCCGTCGGCAAAGGCCACCCGCCAGATACTGGTCAGCAGTGCCTGCTTTTCATCCTGATCCAGGTGCTCGTTGATCTGCCCGGTGAATTCATAAAGCGAGGTGGCGTCGTCGGCGTAGCCGAGGGCATCTTCAAGAATGTCCCCGGCTTCAGCCCGGGTAACCTGGTGCGCTTTCACGGCAGCATCCACAATGGCCTGCAGTTCCCGCTCGTCCTCCTGCTGGTCAACCCGGGACAGCTGCACCATCAATGCCGTCGCGGCCACGGCGAGCTGGTGGTTGTCTGGCTTGGCGCTTTCCGTTTCCGGCGCTGCAAACAGCTTCTTCAGGCGCTCTATCATGATCGGACAGTGACACTCCCCTGGTCAGGGTCAGGCGGCTTTCGCGAGCTGCCGGACCCGGTTTTCAAGTTCAATCTGGTCTGCGGTAAAGCGGCGAATACCGTCGGCCAGTTTTTCCGTCGCCATGGCATCTTCGTTGGATTCCCAGCGGAACAGTTTCTCGTCGATGGTGCCAAAACGATCCGGTGAGCTGGCGGAACGGGCGGACAGTTGCTGCGGCAGCTCTCCTTCGTCGTCTTTCAACTGCTGCAGCAGGGCAGGGCTGATAGTCAGCCGGTCACAGCCGGCCAGCATCTCGATTTCCCCGGTGTTGCGGAAACTGGCGCCCATGACCAC
>CBIHLH010000042.1:0-26825 GCA_966210405.1 uncultured Marinobacter sp. | reverse complement strand
ATTCTCGGCCCGGGGAACCTGGGCAAATCCAGCCTGTTGAATTCGCTGCGCCTGTTCCTGTTGCCAGAGAACAACTTCAAGAACAGCCGAAAGAAGTTCGCTTTCCGCAATGCCAGCGCCGGCAGCTTTTACACCAACGAGGAAAGCTACCAGCATTACTTTCCCAGCCAGTTCAGTTTCCTGATCATGGAGGCCGAGAACCCGGCCGGGGCGCATTGCCAGATTCTGTACCGGGACAGCGCCAGCCAGCTCAGCTACGGCCGCGCCTTTGTGCCCGTTGGTTATGACCAGCTGCGGCCGCTGTTCTGGAACGGTGATGATGAAGACGGCATTGGCCAGGCGGTGCCGGAGCTGTCGTTCAGCCGGTTGTCGGAGGCCTTGAAAAAACTCTCCAAAGAAACCCGGCTGGTGAATGATCCGGCCAAGCTCAAACAGATGCTGTACAGCAGCGAGCTGATGAACGCGGATGCCGTGCGTTATTCCGTGCTGACCCTGGGTGAGTCGGACGAGCGCCGGGTTCAGTCGCTGCGCACGCTGATTCTGCTGTTGTTTGAAATGAAGGCGGACGATCAGGCCATGGCCAATGCGGTGGCCAGCATCATCGAGGCGGACAAGAAGTTTGCGGACGATGCCTTTGATTTCAACATTGACGATTTCCTGAATCGGCATGAACAGCTAAAGCAGCAACAGACCCAGCTGAACCAGATCGAAAAAGAACGCGCCCGGTTTGAAAAGCTGCAAAGGGATTACCAGGCGTACCAGACCCTGCTTCGCAGCCAGCAAGACTTTGCCGCGTTTCGGGATGGTGTGACCAATGCCTTGCAGGACATTGGCGCCAGGCGCAAAGCCGCCGTTGAGGCGTTCAATGAACAGAACGATACCCTGCGCCACGTGCTCCAGGCCCTGAAAAAACTGGAGCAGGATGCCAGCGGCCTGAAAGGCGAGATCCGTTCTGCCGACCGTCGCATCAAGCAGGCCGAGCAGAACCAGAAAGACGGCGAACTGCTGGTGTCCCAGTACGGTGACAATACCCTTCAGGAAATCGAGGAGATCCAGAAAGAGGAACTCGAGGGCAAGAAAGGGCACCTGGCCGCACTGAAAAGTGCCGCCCAGGCGGAGATCCGGCTGGAGCAGATCCAGCGCAACAAGCAGGATCTGGAGCGAAAGCTCGACTCTCTGAAGGAAAAAGAAAGTAGGCAACAATGGCAGTTGCAGAACCAACTGGACGAGGCCACCGCTGCGCCGCTGCGGGCCGTGGACGCCCGTTTGGTGATGGCCAGCCCGGGGCAGGATCTGGATGCCGACAGTAAGGCCACCATCGAAGCCTTTGCCCGGCTGTTTGTGTCCAATAACAAAGGCTTTGACTGGTTCGACGCCGAATACCCGGCCCAGCCGGCCCGGCAGACCAACTTCGCCGAACAGCGCCGGCATCTGGAAGGCGAGCTTCATGGGCTGGAGAAGGAACGCTCGGAATTGGCGGACACCGCCAATCAGGAACACGACCGACCCCGGCTGATCGAGCGTACGGAAAAAGAAATCCGCGCCATCGAGAAAGACCTGGAAACGCTCCAGCGTTACCCGGCGGCCGCGACCACCCTGCGGGATGCCACCGAGGAAAAGCAGGCGGCAGAAGAACAGCTCGCCAAGCTGGAAGAGCAGGCCCGGCTGGAGCATGAAAAGCAGGATGCGGTGCAGCAGAAGGCCGCTAAAGCCAAAGCCGAGAAAGACCGTATTGAAGAGCGGGAGCGGGAGCTAGCAGGCCTGAGCCGCAGCGTAGGAACCGTGGAGCACCGCTTCCCGCATCTGAAAACGGCGGAAGCGGAGCAGCCGTTGGACATTGAACAGGTGTCCGTCGCCGCGTTCGACGATCTGCAAACCCAGTTGGACGACCTGGAAGAGCGCCGTCGTAGTATCCTCGACCACCTGCGTCAGTTCGTCTATCTGGGTATCCATGACGATGCCGAAGGTGAGTTACAGAAAGACGGCCCGGCGGCTTCGGTCATCCGGGAAACGTTCAAAAGCCTGTCGGACCTGTTTGCCGGTATGGCGGAGCGATGGAACGTGCTGGAGCAGCAGGTGGGTATCCACAACGAAACCGTGGCCAGCTACCGGCAGGCTTTGAAATCCAATCACGAGCACATTGCCCGCTTTGAAGCGCAGTTGAACCGCGAATTGGACGGGGTGCGCATCAATGATCTGGTGGAAATCCGGGTGGATATCCACACCGATCCGAAATTCCGCAATCTGGTGGAAGAAGCCAATAACATCGACCCGTATGGCAACCAGCTGCAATCCGATGCTTTTTACGACCGGTTGCGGGTGTTTGTGGCGGACTTTTTCGGGGAGCAGGGCGGCAGCAAGCGCCTGACCATGGACAGGGTGATCACCGGTATTTCCTACCGCACCCGCAAGGAAAACGCCGCGAACCTGGACAAGAAGGGCCAGTCCACCTCCACCACGGCGCTGATCAATCTGGAACTGGTGTACCGGCTGCTGAAACGGGTGCTATACCCCGGCGTGCAGCTGTCGTTCCCCATGGTGCTGGACGAGCTGGCCAGCGTGGACATCAGTCAGATGCCCTCGCTGCTGGAGCGCTTGCGCCAGCAGGGTTTCAACCTGTTCTCTGCGGCCACTCACAGTGCCAGCGCGGAAGTGATTTACCTGATCGGGAGGCATCTGGAAGTCGGGCAGATGCGCACGGCACGACCCTACAGCCCGCAGCGCACCCTGGTGTTCTGGGGTGGCGCCGAGGGTTTCACCAACGGCGAATCGCTGAGCCACTGGGCCGATCAGACCCAGAACAGTCTGCTGGAGTCGGCGGATGAGTAAACGCTTCAGCACCCTGGACACCACCCGGCTGCTGTTCGAGCACCCAAAAATTTTGTTCCGGATGATCGAGCGGATGGACCGGAACGAGGCCCGCTACATTCGCGAAAGTGATTTGGTGGCCGAGGTGATGGACTACACCCGCACCCTCGGCAAGGCCGACCGGGACCGGGTGCGGCTGGCGTTGAATACCGACAATCTGTTCCGCAGCGGGCTGGTAATCGACATCATCAAGGCCGAGGGTGAGCGGCGGCTGGTGTTCCAGGATGCCCTGATCAACCTGATGCGGGCCTGCAACGCGTCGCTCTACCAGGAGCTGACCGATGCCAAGCTGAGAGGCCATCTGGTGACCTTGCGCGATGTGCGTAATCGCCTGGAAACCAGCAGCTTCAGCGATGCGGACCCGGACTACACCGAACTGCGGGACGACCTGAACGAGCGGGTCAGCCAGCTCATCGGCTTGCTGCGCCAGAACGTGTTGCGCATGCAGACCATCAGTGCGCAGCTTGCGGATCTGTCCGGCGACGCCAGCCGGGCGCCGGAGAAATACCTGGAGTTCCGCCAGAACCTGTTCGAGCAGATCGTCACCCTGTACGAGCGCCACATCAAACCGACCCTGGTGTTTCTGAACCCGGACACCAGGCTGCCCGATGGCAGCAACCTGTTCGAGACCCTGGAAGCCATCGTCCGGCTGCTGGAAAACCACGACGACCAAAGCCTGGCGGACCAGCTGTTCCGCTCTTCCATTAGCCTCAACGCTCTTTATAAACCGATTCAGGCGGTGGCCCAGGAGGTGGAGCACTTCCTGCGCAAGACGCGCCAGGGCATGGTCCAGTACAACGCCATGGAGCATTTCTACGGCAAACTGCAGGCACTCAAGGGCGAAACCGAGACCCTCAGCCTGAAACGAAAGTGGCTGGAAGGCGGGGACTTTGCCCGCAGCACCGGTTTCCTGATCGGCCTGCGGGCCCAGCAGCGTCCCAAGCACTACGCTTTCGGGGAATCGTCCAGCTACTACCAGTTGTTGTTCAGCGAACTGGACCTGCGCCTGAACGATCTTCGCCGCAAAGCGGAGGTGCCGGTTCTGCAGGCGGTGGACGGAAGTGGGCGCCACACCCGTATTGACGTTCAGCGCATCAACCAGCTGTATCAATGGCTGGAAACCCTGGAGCTGCGGCCGACCACGGACCTGGTGCGGGAGCTGCACGGTCGCCTGGATGGCTTTATCCCGGGCTACCGTTTTCCGGACTTATTGGCAGCCCTGAACCGGCTGGTCAACGCGCCACCGGAGGGGTTGCAGGTGGTGACCACCAACCGCTTCCGAATTCTGGATCAGTCCTCCGACAGTGAGCAGTTTGTTTACCGCAGGCGACGCCTGGAAATCAACGACTCGGCTAATCAAGAAGAGCAGTACCATGCCTGAATTATCTGATGCCACGGAAACCACTGACGACTCAAAAAGTTCCAGTAGCTTCGAGCAGATCCTGCCGGCCCACAGCGCCGCGATCTATCGGGAATTTCAGGCCGGTAGGGTGGTTGTGCGGGATGTGTGGGACGGCAACCGTTCCGAGTTGCGGGCCAACCCGCTCTACAATTTGCTCTATAACCATCTGTCTCACTTCCGGACCTTCTATGAACACCTGGGCAGCGAGCTGGTGTTCAACGAAACCGGCGCGTTTTTCTTTCTCAAGGAAAGCAGTGACGACGAGAGCGAAGAGCACGATGAGAACGCCTTCCGGGTGCAGGTGATCCTGCTGCTGATCGGGCGTTATTTCGCGCGCAGCGGGCGGGACCTTGACTACCTTGGCCGGCCCGATGCCGGATTGAATGAGCAGGATCTTGCGGCGTTGGCAGGCGATGAGGAGTATCAGGAGATTCTCAGGGCGGCACGCTTTGAAAAAGGGGTACCGGAAGCCCTGGATTACCTGGATAAACGCAATCTGCTGTTTCGCGCCGGTGCTGGCCGTTGCTTTCTGAGTTCCGCTGGTTTGTATTTTCTGCAGGAACTGGTTCGGGAGTATGAGCAGGGCTAGGGACCAGGGTCATTCGGAGCTCTCATGCTGTTGCATCTGGCGCTGGAGTTGTCTGCGAATTCTGAAGTCATGTTCCACGCCTCCCGGTTATTTGCTATGTTTACCCCTGTTGAAAGGCATCCATTGCCGATCAGACATGTCAGCGGGAGAGACTGAATCACAGGCCAATGTGATCAGCGCCGAAGGAGCAACTGCCCCGGAAACTCTCAGGCAAAAGGACCGCTGCCATGAATACTTTCCGAAGAGCTGCCGACATCCGCGTCAGTCGGCACACCGAAGGAGCAAGCGGCCGGTTTCGCTGAAACGGGCCGTGAATCTCTCAGGTCCCGTGACGGAAGGGGTGCTTTCTGCTGTTCTTTGCAGGAAGGAAGCCCTGGACGCCTCTCGGAGACTGTTATGAAGCGAATCGCTGTTATTGGCGGTGGTATCACGGGTATTACCACGGCTTACACCCTCGCCAAGCGCGGGCTGGATGTTACTGTTTACGAGAAACACCGTTACGCGGCGATGGAAACCTCCTTCGCCAACGGTGGCCAGCTGTCGGCCTCCAATGCCGAAGTCTGGAACAACTGGCAAACGGTGATGAAGGGCATCAAGTGGATGTCCCGCCGGGATGCGCCGTTGCTGGTCAACCCCAAGCCCTCCTGGCACAAGTTGAGCTGGTTCGCCGAGTTTATGGCGGCCATTCCCCAGTACGAGAAAAACACCACGGAAACCGCCCGCCTGGCCATCGCCGCTCGGGAGTACCTGTTTGCCTGGGCGCAGGAAGAAGGCATTGATTTTGATCTGAAGAAGCAGGGCATTCTGCATATCTATCGCGACAAGGACGGCTTTGATCACGCCGCCCGAGTGTCAAAATTGCTGGCCGCTGGTGGCCTTGAGCGCCGGGCCGTGACGCCGGACGAGATGAGGGCCATCGAGCCCACATTGGCGGGCTCCTATTACGGTGGTTTTTTCACAGAGAGCGATTCCACCGGTGATATCCACAAGTTCACGAACGGCCTGGCGGACGCCATTCAGCGCCTCGGCGTGAAAACCTGTTATGGCGAGACGGTGACCGAACTGAGCGCGGACGAAAAAAGTGCCTGGGTCACGGCGTACGATGGCGAAGAGCAGTCCCGGGATACCTTTGACGGGGTCGTGATCTGTGCGGGGGTTGGCAGCCGGGCACTGGCTGCGAAGCTGGGCGACCGGGTCAATATCTATCCGGTGAAGGGCTATTCCATCACCGTTGAGCTTGATGATGAGGCCTCCCGGAAAGCAGCACCGACGGTCAGTCTGCTGGACGACGCCACCAAGATTGTTACCAGCCGCCTTGGCGATGGCCGCTTCCGGGTCGCCGGCACCGCCGAATTCAGCGGCTACAACCGCGACATCAAGGACGACCGGATCCGACCGCTCACCCGCTGGGTTGAGCAATGTTTCCCGGGGGTGTGTACCCGGCGTGTGGTGCCCTGGGCTGGGTTGCGCCCCATGCTCCCGAACATGATGCCTCGGGTCGGGCCGGGCCGTTTGCCTACGGTGTTCTATAACACCGGCCACGGTCACCTGGGCTGGACGCTCTCGGCCATTACCGCTGAGATGCTGGCGGACGCCGTGGAAAAGGCGCCTTAGCGGCGCTCGTGTGCGGCAGGGTCCGGGCTGCGTTTTGCGGCCTTGACGACCCTGGCAATCGTTGACCGGGAAGCCCCCGTGGCTTCCACCACTTCCGACCAGGTGTGGCCTTTGGCCAGCATGGCCTGGATTACCCTGTGTTTGTTCTGATCGACGGGCCGCCCGGTGTATTTCCCCCGGGCCTTTGCCCAGGCGATGCCCTGTTTTTGTCGGTTGCGTTGGCTGTTCTGGGCAGGGCGGGTGAGGGAGGTGAGCATCTCCAGAATGAGGCGGTTCAGGGTGTCTGTGCCGGTGGCTGTCACGTTGCGGGTTTTGCCCAGCATGGCATGGGAGGCGGGTAGGTCCAGGGCCACGATGCGCAGGGCCTTTCCGTCAACCCGGGATTGCAGGGTTTGCTGGTCGGTGTGATTGAGCCCGGCGAGTTGTGCGATGCTGGTTAGTAGTATCACATCGCCACGGTCTGATTCCCGCAGCAGTTGTTGCAAGGCAGGCCTGGGCCGGTATGGGCCATCGTCGGTGGCTATGGCCAGTCCTTTTTCGCTGAGCAGTCTGGCCAGGTCGGGGCGGCGTTGCCGGAGCCCGGCTTCGTTTTCCTCGTACCAGTACGCGATGGTGGTACCGCTGGCTGCCGCGAGTGCCTGCAGCGCCTGCCGGTGGTTATCGGTGATGGTTTCCCGGGCAGCGGAACCCGGGTATGCCCTGATCGCCATGATGGATGATCCATTGGTATGCTTTGTGGTTCGATTTGGTTTCAGAATAGCAGTTCGATAACGAGCTGCAAGGTGAATTACCGAACCGGCACGTCGGGCTGGCCTGACGCTTGCCGGGCAATCTGCGCCGTTTACCGGGGATAGCCGGTAATGTCGCGGATTTTACGATACAGGGGCTGCAGACGCGGGTACATCCGGATGTAGACCTCCGAGTACAGCCGTTGATAAAGAGCCTGGGTGTCTGGCTGGGGGTGGAAGACGTCACCCACGCGGGTCATGGCGGCCACGGCCGTCTCGAAATCCGGGTGCAGGCCCAGGCCGACGGCGGCATCGATGGCGGCGCCCAGCCCGGAGGTTTCATAGGTGTGTGGTCGCTCGGCGGGCAGGCCAAAGACATCCGCCGTCAGTTGCATGGCAGCGTCGCTCTGGGAGCCGCCGCCGGCCACGCGCAACCGGCGGATGACGACGCCGCTGCGTTTTTCGATTTTCTCCTTGCCCTCACGCAGGGCGTAGGCGAGGCCCTCAAGAATGGCCCGGTAGATGTGGGCCCGGGTGTGAACGTCGCCAAACCCGATGATGGCGCCCTTGGCTTCCGGGCCTGGCTGGCGGACGCCTGGCGACCAGTAGGGTTGCAGCATCAGGCCCATGGAGCCCGGGGGTACGGCCCGTACCAGTTCGTCGAACAGGGCTTCCGGTTCGACACCCTGTCGTTCCGCCAGTGCCTGCTCGCGCAGGCCGAATTCCCGTTTGAACCAGCTCACCATCCAGAACCCCCGGTAAATCATGACTTCCGTGGAAAAGAACCCGGGCAGGGCCGCCGGATAGGGCGGCATCAGCCGCACCGGCTCGATGTAGCGGTGGCTGGTGGTGTTGATGGTCGCGGTGGTGCCGTAGCTCATGCAGCCGATGTCTGGCGTCAGGCCGCCTGAACCCAGTATCTCGCAGGCTTTGTCTGAGGCGGCGGCAATCACCGGGAGCCCGGCGGGCAGGCCCAGATGCACGGCGGCGTCCTGAGTGAGGTGGCCAATAACAGAGCCGGGGCTGACCAGCTCAGGCAGCATGTGGCGCTTTACCGGGATGGCCTGCCATTTGAAATCCCTGGCCCCGGCCCACTGATGGCGTTTGTAATCGAAAGGAAGGTAGCCCACCTGGCTGCCGGTGGAGTCCCGGAACTGGCCAGTGAGTCGATAGTTAAGGTACCCGGACAGCAGCAGGAAATGGCGGGTTTTTTCCCAGATGTCGGGCTGATTCTGGGCGATCCAGTTGGCCTGGGCTTTTTCCCGGAATCGGTCGACGGTGTCTTCCAGCCGCGCCAGCCGGAACAGCCAGCCCCAGGGGCCTTTCAGGCGGCCGTCAACCCGGGCGTGGCGCTGATCCAGCCAGATGATGGCGGGGCGCAGGGGCTCGCCGTGCTCATCCAGGTTGATCACCGTGCCCCGTTGGGTGGTCAGGGTAACGCCGGCGATCTGCTCCGGTCGGGCCGTGGTGTTCTGCCAGAGTATATCGCAGGCCTTGCCGAGGTTATCCCAGAAATACTCCGGGTGCTGTTCGGCCCAGCCCGGTTGGTCCGAGAAGTAGGGTTCAATCTCCTGTTTCCCTTTGCCCACCAGGTTGCCACGGGTATCGAAGAGCAGGGCCCGGATACTCTGGGTGCCGTTGTCAATGGCCAGGATCAGCGGCTCAGTCATCACGGGCTGCTCCTGTAGTGGACGGCCCAGTGGCTGGAACAGTGGCTGGAACCGAGTACGCGTTCTGCCAGATGGCACGGTATCGCCCGGCTTCTTCCTGCCAGCGGTCGTCACTCCAGCCCAGAACCGGCTGGCACCGTCGTTTCAGTTCCGGCAACAGCCCGCTTGCGCCGTCCGGCACGGTCAGCCCGAGCCGGGTGCGCCGGAGCAGCAGGTCGTCCAGGTGCCGAACATCTTCATGGGTGCAGGCCCAGCACAGTTCCGCCCAGAGCAGGTTGCTTCCAGCAGCATCCAGCACCGGCTCGGTCGGGCCGGCATCCAGCACCGAGGGCAGGTCAGGGCCGTAAAAACCAAGCAGCCGGTGCCAGTTCAAGTGGCTGATGGTGGCTGGCCTGGGCAGCACGGGCAGGGGCCGGAACACCGGATGATGAGCGGCCCGAAGACGCACTCCATTTTTCGGCCCAAGGCCAAGAGCCAGGGCTTCCCGGGCAATCCGCCGGAAGGTGGTGAGTTTGCCGCCGGCGACGCTGATCAGGCCGTGGTCCACACGGATGTCGTGCTCTCGGTTTTCCTTCGATGGCGCCTTGCCTGAACCGTCACTCACCACGGGTCGAACCCCGGCCCAGGTTGACAGAATGTGGCTTTCGTCCAGGTGAGTGCCCGGGAATAACCGGCCAGCAATGGCCAGCAGATAGGTAACCTCTTCGCGGGTGATTGCCGGTTCCCGGTCCAAATCCGGCGCATGGTCCAGATCGGTGGTGCCGAGTACCGTAGTGCCCGCCCACGGGAAGGCGAAGACCGGGCGCTGATCCGCCGGATGAAACAGGGACACCGAGCAGGTGACTGGCAGTGTCGACCAGGGGATAACCAGATGGCTGCCGCGCAGGGGCCGGAGGGTCATGGGCGACGGCTGACTGAGCCGATCGGCCCAGGCGCCGGTGGCGTTGATGACCAGGGAGGTATTGACGGTGAAGGCGTCGGTCGACTCCGCTGGCTGCAGGCGTACGCCCTGAACCTGGCCCTCGTGTCGGAGCACCTCCACGGCTTTGACGTAATTCAGGCAGCAGGCGCCATCGTGCCTGGCTTCCGCAAGCACCCGCAGCACCAGGCGGGCGTCGTCGGTGACCGCGTCGGTGAAGCCGCTGGCGCCGAGCAGGTCCCGGGTGGTCAGCCCGGGGACCCAGCTCAGCAGGTCACCGGGTGTCAGCGTTTGGCGGGATCGCGTGCCGGCGAGGCCGTCGTAGAGCCGGAGCAGGGCACCAAACAGCCCCGGGCCGGGAAACTGGTGGCGGAAATGCGGCATGATAAATCGCAGGGGGTCGATCAGGCCGGGCGCTTCGGCCATCAGCCGCTGGCGTTCGGTTACGGCGTCCCGGGCCAGGCGCAGGTGGCCGCTGCCCAGGTAACGCAGGCCCCCGTGGACCATTTTCGAGGAGCGGCTCGAGGTTCCCCAGGCAAAATCCCGCTGCTCCACCAATAGAGTCCGCAGGCCGCTTCCGGCGGCTTCCCGGGCGACGCCGGCGCCGGTGATGCCACCGCCGATAACCACCACGTCAAACTCCCGGTTGCCGGCGCGCAGTTCCTCCAGGGCCCAGGCGCGATTCATGACGGCTCCGCGTCCAGCGAATTGCCCGGGTTGGGCAGAGTGCCTGAGTCCAGAAGCGTACCCGGGTTGAGCAGGGTGTCCGGATCAAAGGTGTCGCACAGGGCGCGGATGGCCAGGATGCCAAGGTCGCCCTTTTCCGTGGGCAGCCAGGGTGCGTGGTCCTTGCCGACACCGTGCTGATGGCTGATGGTGCCACGATTGTTGACGATCAACTCGGAGGTGGTGGTTTTCAGGTGTCGCCAGCGAGCCAGGGTTTCCGGGTAATCGTCGGCGACCCGGAAGACATAGGTGGTGTAGATGCTGCACCCCTGGCCATACACGTGGGACAGATGGGTAAACACATGGGCCCGCTCGTTCCGGCTGTTTTCCCGCTGGCTGAGCCCGGTGCGCAGGTTGCCCTCGATGCGCTGCAGCAGGTTGTCCACATTGTCCCAGTCTGTCGCGGTTTCCAGGGTGTCCACGGCATAGCCCAGTTGCCAGAGGGCTTCCCGCAGATAGGGCATGGTGAAGCGCTTTTCCGCCCATTTCTTGCCCAGCCGGGTACCGGTGTAGACGCCGCCAAGCCGGCCACAGATTTGCTTCGCCTGTTTCAGGGCGCTGGCGCATTGCGTGCGGCTGCCGGTCACCCCGAAGGTCATCATGCATTTGCCATCCCGGGCGCCCCGAACGGACAACACCTGCTCCAGCAGCCCGATAAGCCGTGGGTGGCCGGCCAGCGCCAGTTGGGTTTCGGTTTCCACCGCGTTGCTCAGCCGCAGCATGGACAGCTGCACCCGGTTCTGCACCAGCGTGCGGCAGGCATTCCTGGCCGCGTTCCAGTCCGGGAAGAAAACCACATGGAAGCTTTCCCGCTCCGCCAGTGCACTGACCCGCACCCGCACTTCGGTAATCACGCCGAGGCGGCCTTCCGAGCCCAGGATCATTTCCCGGATATCCGGGCCGGCGCTGGATGCGGGTATGGTGGGGAGTTGCAGGGTGCCTTTCAGGGTTTCCACCCGGCCACCGGCGAACAGTTGCTCAATGCGCCCGTAGCGGAGCGATTGCTGGCCGCTGGAGCGGGACGCCACCCAGCCCCCCAGGGTCGACAGCTCAAAGGATTGCGGGAAATGGCCGAGCGTGTAGCCACGGGCCCGGAGTTGTGCCTCCACCAGGGGGCCGGGGGTGCCCGCGCCGAAGGTGGCAATCCGGCTCTCCTCGTCAAGATCGATCAGCCGGTTCATGGCACTCATATCCACCGTCAGTACCGGGCGTTCGCTGGCCACCGGATTGATGTGGCCGGCCACGCTGGTGCCGCCGCCATAGGGGATCAGCACCACCTGGTGACGATGGGCGTACTGCAACAGGGCCTGGACGTCCTGGTTGCTTTCCGGGAAGGCCACGCCGTCGGGAAAGGTGCCGAATTCCCCGCTGCGCATGGCCAACCAGTCCGGCAGGCTCTGGCCGCGGGCATGGCGAACCCGTGTTTCCGGGCGGGTATCCATCAAGGCATCCACATCATCCCCGGCGGGCAGTCGGCTGTCCGGGACCTGCTGACACACATGCTCGAGGGAACTGTCTGCCAGCGGAGAGCCCGGGCCCAGGCGCTCGGCAAGAAAGCTCAGCCCCTGTTCCGGCAGTTCCAGGTTGAATTGGTCGTCGCCCCAGCCATTCCAGCGTCGCATTGGACGTTTACTCCCTTTGGTTCGTTGATCAAGAACGCATTCTAGCGAGTTGCCATCGGGTTGCACTGTCGCTTGGCGCCACCGGTGCTGTCATTTGCCGCCAGCAGGGCCAGGGCTATGGTTGAGAGCTACGGATTCAGGGTGCGGTTCAGGCGATCGTTCAGGTCCTGCCAGCGGGCCAGGTTCTCTGCCTGGCCAATGCGTGTGCGCTCACCGCCGGAGCGGTTGAGCCACAGGCCGTCTCCGTTGAAACTGTAAACCGGTTCAAGATCAGTTCGTTGGGAGGCAGGTTTAATGTCGTTTATAAGATTGTCGAGTATCAACGGGTCGGCATCGGGTTCCGGGTACCAGGCCAGCACCATGTGCGCCTGGTTCAGTTCCAGGGCTTTGACGTAGACGATGCGGAGCTGGTCATCGGGCACGCCCATGGACTTCAGAGTAAGATACTTGGCAATCGAAAAGTCTTCGCAGTCCCCGCCGTTGGTGGTGAGCAGTTCCACCGGTGTGGCCCAATAGTCTTCCTCGCCCCAGTGGCGGATGTCGCTCAAAAAACGGACCCGGTTAAAAAAGGAATTGACCAGCCGGAGCTGTCGGTCCGTCGGGGCGTTGGCGGCCAGTGTGTGCAGGCGCTGCCAGTTGTCCAGGCGCTGTTCCGCCTCCGCGCCGAATTCCTTGCGCACGTACTCAAGCAGTTGGTTGCTCAGCTCAAAAGCACCGGCCAGGGTGACGGCCAGCAGGATGGGCATCAAGGCGGAACGACGGCTGGGCAACAGGGCGACCGCGTCCATGGCCCGGCTCAGTTACGGTTGTTTCGCAGGCGTTCCCTGAGTTGCTCAAGGCGCTGTCGGATTTCCTCACGGCGTTGATCCTCGCTGACGGTCGTTTGCGGTGAGGGCGAAGGGGATGCCTCGGCCGGGGATTCCGGCACCGGGGCGGACTCGTTGACGGAAACGTCGAGTCCGGCACGATCCTCGTCTTCGGGGAAGTAGAGATTTTCCAGTTTGCCGCCGCGCTCAAGAATGACCCGGTTGGGGAACACCGAGCGCAGGGTCGCGTTTCCCGGTAATTCGTCGCCGACAAGGTAGGCTTCGGTCTGGCTTTTGTCATCTTCGATCAGGGCGCTGCCGGGGAGTTCTCCGGTGGCGGCCAGGACCCCGCGAAGGTAGAGCCGCAGGTTGGTTTCTGGCAGGTTTTCGGTGTTCTCCAACGGGGCATTGGCCCCGGTGTTGGCGGTGCCGAACAAGTCCAGAGAGGCCAGATTGACGTCGGGCACCCGGGGTTCCGGCCGGGTGCTGCTGGCGGCGTCCCGGCTGGTTTGCGGGCTGGGTTCCCGGTTTTCCATTTGCCAGAAACTATAGCCCTGCCAGGCTGTCACACCCAGCATGGCTGCCCCTGCGACCAGGGTAAGAAGCAGGGGGAGCCGTTGGTGATTAACGTGCATGGATCATCCTGAATGCCGGTTGGTGGGCCGCAAAAAAGCCCACAGGTTATCAGACTGTAAGGTTTTATTGGCAGTATAGTGTATAGAGTTATTCAGCGGGTCCATTTCCTATGGTAGCCTTTCTGAATTGATTGAATCGAAAAGGGTTTCACAAGCGGGGACGACCTTGACCACAGACACTGAACTTCAGCCGCAGGATGCTCCGCTGGGCCGTCTTCCCTTTACCTTTGCCAAGCGCAATGGCGTTATTCTGACCCGGTCCGAAAACGGCGAGCCGGTCATTCTGGTCCGCCCCGGAGCCTCCCATACCGCACTGGCGGAAGCCAACCGCATCAGTGGCGGCCGGGCCCGCTTCTCCACCATCGATCCCGGGCGTTTCGACCAGGCCCTCAACTCCGCGTACCAGAACGATTCGGCGGAAGCCATGCAGATGGTGGAGGGGATCGGCGACGACATGGATCTGGCCTCCCTCGCAGACTCCGTCCCGGAAACCGAGGACCTGCTGGAGCAGGAAGACGATGCGCCGATTATCCGGCTGATCAACGCCATTCTGACCGAGGCGGTTAAAACCAGTGCGTCGGACGTACACATCGAAACCTATGAAAAACGCCTGGTGGTCAGGTTCCGCGTGGATGGCGTCCTGCGGGAAGTGGTGCAGCCCAAGCGGGCGCTGGCGCCGTTGCTGGTGTCCCGGATCAAGGTTATGGCGAAACTGGATATCGCGGAAAAGCGGGTGCCCCAGGACGGCCGGATTGCCTTGCGGGTGGCGGGGCGCGAGGTGGATATCCGGGTTTCGACCATGCCGTCCTCCAGTGGCGAGCGGGTGGTGCTTCGTCTGCTGGACAAACAGGCCGGAGCCATCCGGCTGGAATCCCTCGGCATGGCCGGGACTGATCTCAAGATCCTGCGCAAGCTGATTCACCGCCCCTACGGCATCCTGCTGGTCACGGGGCCGACGGGCTCCGGTAAATCCACCACGCTCTACGCCTCGCTTCAGGAAATCAACGACCGGAGCCGCAACATCCTCACTGTGGAGGATCCGATTGAATACGACCTGCCCGGCATTGGCCAGACCCAGGTCAATACCAAGGTGGATATGACCTTCGCCCGGGGTCTGCGGGCCATTCTGCGCCAGGACCCCGATGTGGTGATGATCGGTGAGATCCGTGATCTGGAAACCGCCGAGATCGCCGTTCAGGCGAGTCTGACCGGGCACCTGGTGCTGTCGACCTTGCACACCAACACCGCCGTAGGCGCTATTACCCGCCTGATGGATATGGGCATTGAACCGTTCCTGATTTCCTCCAGTCTGGTGGGCATTGTCGCCCAGCGACTGGTGCGGGTGCTGTGCAAGGAATGCCGGGAGCCATACACGCCCACCGAAGAGCACTGCGACTTCCTGCAGCAGGACCCCGCCAACCCGCCAACCATTTACCAGGCCAGCGGTTGTGATCACTGCAACCAGTTGGGGTACCGCGGGCGTATCGGTATCTATGAGGTGGTGGAAGTGACCGATGACATCAGTGCCCTGATTCACAAACGGGCGGGAGAGCTGGACCTTGAGCGGGAAGCCCGCCTGAAGGGGCCGAGCATTCATGCCGATGGCGTGCAGAAGATTCTGGACGGCGTCACGACCGTGGAAGAGGTGCTCCGCGTAACGCACCGGGGGCAGTAACCCATGCCCGCCTACGAATACAAGGCACTGGACGCCCGGGGTAAACAGAAGCAAGGCGTGGTTGAGGCGGATGCGCCCCGGGCCGTGCGGCAGCAGCTCCGGGAAAAGGGGCTGACCCCCCTGGCGGTGGAGCCGGCCGTTGAAAAGCCGTCCAGGCGCAATCCCCTGAGCAGTCGTGGCTCCCTGGGCGCGGCGGATCTGGCCCTGGTCACCCGGCAACTGGCCACCCTGATCCAGTCCGGTATTCCCATTGAGCAGGCCCTGTCGGCAGCGGCCCAGCAGTCTGCGAGCCCCCGCATACGCAGTATGCTGATTGCCATTCGCGCCAAGGTCATGGAGGGCTATACCCTGGCCAACAGCCTGGCCGAGTTCCCGAAGGCGTTTCCCAGGCTTTACCGCTCCACGGTGGCGGCGGGGGAGCACGCGGGGCACCTGGATCTGGTACTGAACCGGCTGGCGGACTATACCGAAAGCCGGCAGGAAGCCCGGCAGAAAATCCAGCTTGCGGCGATCTACCCGATCATACTGAGCGTGGTCGCCATTGCCATTGTGGTCTTCCTGCTGACTTACGTGGTGCCCGACATCATTGAGGTCTTCCTCAGGCAGGGGCAGGAGTTGCCAGCGCTGACCCGGGCATTGCTGGCGGCATCGGAATTCCTCGCCAGTTACGGTATCTATCTGCTGGTGTTACTGATCATCGGCCTGATGGCCTTCCGGTATTCGCTCAGCAAGCCCGGCTTCCGGATGCGGGTTCACCGGCAGTTGCTGCACCTGCCCCTGTTCGCGGGCATGGTGCGGGGCGTCAATACGGCACGCTATGCCAGCACGCTCAGCATTCTGACCACCAGTGGTGTCCCTCTGGTGGAAGCCATGCGCATCGCCGGCGAGGTGCTTTCCAATGATTTCCTGCGGCAGGAACTCCGGGACGCCGCCCGCAAGGTCAGCGAGGGCGGCTCGCTGCACCGTTCCCTGGATCAGACCGGGTACTTTCCGCCGATGATGCTGCACATGATTGCCAGTGGCGAGACCAGTGGCGAGCTGGACAGCATGCTGGAACGCACCGCCCGCATGCAGGAAAACACCCTGCAATCCAAAATCGCGGCCATTGTCGGGTTGTTTGAGCCGATGATGCTGCTGGTGATGGGGGTGGTGGTGCTGATCATCGTAATGGCCATCATGTTGCCGATCCTGAATATGAGTAACCTGGTGGGCTGACGGCCGGCCCGTTACCCACACTACAAAGGAAGGACCCAAAACCAATGACGAGTGAAATGATGACGATGAACAACCCGAGTACACCGCGCGCAAGCCGCGGCTTTACCCTGATCGAGATCATGGTGGTGATGGTCATTCTGGGCCTGCTGGTCGCCATCGTGGCGCCCAACATCATAGGGCGGAGTGACCAGGCCAAGGTCACCGTGGCGGAAACGCAACTGAGCAACATTGCCAATGCCCTGGACCTCTACCGCCTGGACAACAGCCATTACCCCTCAACCCAGCAGGGGCTGGAAGCGCTGGTGTCCCGTCCCAGCGGCAGCCCGGAGCCGAAGAACTGGAACGCGGCCGGCTATCTGAAGAGTGTGCCGCAGGATCCCTGGGGCGCTCAGTACCAATACATCAGTCCGGGCACCGAAGGCCCCTATGATCTGTATTCCTATGGCTCCGATGGCCAGGAAGGGGGTGATGGCGATGCCGCCGACATCAGTGTCTGGAACACCGAAGGCTAGGCTATCGTGCGTATCAGGGCTGCAAACACCGGCTTCACGCTGATCGAAATACTGGTTGTCCTGATTGTGGTCGGGCTGCTCGCCTCTCTGGCGGTATTCAGTATGGGGGGCAGTTCCCAGCAGCGTGAGCTGGAAAACGAGATCCGGGAGCTGTATCTGTTGATGCAGACGGCCTCGGAGCAGTCGGTGCTGAACAATCTGGAGTACGGCCTGCTGCTTGAGGAGGGGGGCTATCGGTTTGTTGCCTACGACGACCGTAGCGGCGACTGGAAGCTGACCACGGAGCGCGCCTTCCGCGCCCGAACATTGCCGGACTGGGTGATAGCGACCAAGTTTATCGAGAACGATGCCCCGCGACTGGCGTCGGCCGAGGACGAACTGCGCCCCGATGTGGTGTTTTTCTCCAGTGGCCAGACCACGCCCTTTGAAATCGAGTTCACCATCGGCAAAGGCAGTGGCTATCGGCATGTGGTTGCCTCGGATGGTGTTTCGCCCATTGAATGGCGGCATCCCGGGGACGAATCCGGCGATACCGCCGGGGAGAGCGGGGCGTGACAAGACGGCAGGGCGGATTCACGCTGATCGAAGTGCTTGTTGCCCTGTTGGTGTTCGGGCTGATTGCCACCGCGGCGGCGCAGGTCAGTAGCCAGTACATTTCCAGTTACGAACGGATTCGTGACAAGACCCTGGCGGCCTGGCTGGCGGAAAACCGGATCAACGAACTGCGACTTGAAGAAACCCTTCCGGGCATTTCCGAGAACAGCCGGGACACCGACTACGGTCAGTCTCGCTGGCAGGTGACCACCCGGATCCTGGCCACGGAGGAGCCCAGTATGCGCCGTGTGGAAGTCACGGTTGCCCGTTATCGGGACCAGAACCCGAACGACGAGCCGGCTCCCGTCCATACGCTTTCGGCCTTTGTGGGGGCGCCATGACGCGACAACGGGGCTTCACCTTGCTGGAAGTGCTGATCGCCGTGACCATCACCGCAGTCATTGGCCTGGGTGTGTGGCAGGTGCTGAGCGGGGTTGTGGCGGCCCGGGACCGGGTGAACGAACTCGCGGAAGACTTCGATGGCCTCCAGCGGGCCATGCTGTTGCTTGAGCGAGACCTGATCCAGATCGTCAATCGGCCGGCCCGGGATATCTACGGGGATTTCCAGCCCGCACTCACCAGCCGGGATGAGGCCTTTGCGCTCATGCTCACCCGCCAGGGCTGGCGCAATCCCCTGGGCATTCGCCGCAGTGGTCTGCAGCGGGTGGCCTGGGAATACACCGGTACCGAATTGCGTCGCCGTTACTGGCCCACGGTGGATCAGGGTCAGGAAGACACCAGCGTGGACGTGTTGCTGCTTGATGGTGTCATCGCGTTCGAGGTTCGCTTTCTCAATGACGAGCGCGCCTGGCAACCCGAATGGCCAACCGACAGTGCCCTGGCCAGCCTCAATCCTGGCAGCCGACCCGACATACCACTGCCACTGGGCATCGAGGTGACCCTGGAGCATGAGCGTTTTGGCGAGCTGGTACGAACCTTCACACTGCCGGATTTCGATGCCGCCCAGGCCCAGGGCACGGTGAATCAGTTCAATGCCGCGAACACCAGCGATGACACCTCGGAAGCGCAGGAGGAGACCACGTCCCCCGGGCAGACTGTGCCAGGGCAGGGAGGCTAGGTTATGGGCCGATCCGTTGTGCCCGGCAGGCCCGCCTCGCCCCAGCGCGGTGTCGCCCTGATCATGGTGCTGCTGGCCATGGCCCTGGTGGTATTGCTGGCCTCGGGAATGACCCAGCAGCAGAGCCTGCGGGTGTTCAAGGCCGGGCACTACCTGGCCCAGCAGCAGGGCAAGAACGTTGCCCTGGGCGCCGAAGCCTTTGCCAGCCAGATCCTGGTGAAGGATTTTGAGCAGGACAAGGAAGACAATCAGATGGTGGACAGCCTGGATGAATTCTGGGCGGCCAATGCGGCTGTTCTCCCGCTGGATGACAACGGTGTCGCGGAGGTACAGATCGATGGCCTGGGTGGCCGGATCAACCTGAACGATCTGGTGTCCGCCAACGGCGAGGTCGACCCGATGACCCGGGAGAGGATTAACCGGCTATTGATTGCGCTGGGCATAACGGGCCTGTCTGTCGATGCCCTGGTCGACTGGATTGACCCGAACGACCAGACGGTCACCGCCTATGGCGCCGAAGACGGCCAGTACCTGATGGCAGACCCCGGTTACCGGGCGGGGAACCAGCCCTTTGTCAGCGTGACGGAGTTGCGGCTGATCGAGGGCATGACCGAGGAAATCTACGCGGCGCTCAGTCCACATCTGGCGGCGTTGCCGGTGAATGGGCTGGGCATCAATGTGAACACGGCGACGGCGCCGGTGCTGATGTCGCTGCACCCGGAACTGACGGAAGCCCAGGCGGCGTCTATTCTTGAAAAGCGGGAAGAAGAACCGTTTGTGAACCTTCAGGATTTTCTGGCGCTCCCCGAGTTCGCCGGTCTCGGGCTGAAATCGGCCGGTCTGACCCTACAGACCCGTTTTTTTGAAGTTGCTTCGCGGATTACCTACGATAACCGGGTTGTTAATCTGGTCAGTACAGTCTTCCGCAATCCGGAAGGTGAGGTCAGTACCGTGCGCAGGGATACCGGGCAGAAGAATCGCATCACCAAAGAGCCCTATACCATTTCGGAAGGATGATCATGTCTTATCGCCTCTATGTGCGGCCCATTGCGCCGTTCGCTGCCCCTGGAGAGAGCCCGGGAGAGGGTCTTGGAGAGGGTCTTGGAGAGCACCCCGGAGAAGGCTCCGGGACCCAGTTGTATAACTGGGTCCTGCACGACGCCAGCGGTGATGCCCAGGCCCGGGGGTCGGCGGATCCCCGGGACACCATTGAGCAGACCCTGAGCCAGAATGCCCTGGACAATGTGCTGCTGATCGGGTTGATTCCCGGAGACGAGGCCCTGTTCTGCGTGGCGGACATTCCGGCGAAACAGAGCCGGTTTATCCACCAGGCCCTGCCATACGCGGTGGAGGAGCAGATCGCCCAGGATATCGACAGGGTGCATCTGGCCCTGGGCTCCCACACCGACGTCGGCTATTGTGTTGCGGCGGTGGACCGGGCACGCATGGCCCACTGGCTGACCCTGTTCAGTGGCTGGCAACAGGTGCGTCTGGAGGCGATCTACCCGGATGCGGCTTTGCTGCCCGTCACGGAAGGGGGCTGGTCGGTCTGTCTGGATGGCGAGTTCGCCCTGATGGCCAGTGACCGCGGCGAGTGGCTGAGCATGCGCGCCGACAATCTTGGCATGTTTGCACACACCCTGGCGGCGCCTCCGTCGGAGGATGTGGCGGTGGAAGTGCCGGTCACCGTTTACGGCACCGACCATGAGTTCGAGGTTCAGCAGTCATTGCTCAGTGAATTGACGGTACCTGGCCGGTTGTCGGTCCGGCGCGAGGCGATTGAGCTGATGCCGCTGGAATTGCTGGCTCACGCTCACCATCATCATCTTTGTCGACCCATCAACCTGTGCCAGGGCGGGTTTTCATTGCGCTCCGGAAAAGACAGTCCCTGGCGGCCCTGGAAGCCGTTGATCGCCGTGGCGGCGGTCTGGTTTGTGGCGCAGGTGGCACTGGAGATTGGCATGGGCGTGTATTACCAGAACCAGGCCGCCGACCTGCGGCGGCAGGCAATGTCGATCTACCGGGAGGTGTTTCCCAACGATGCCCGTACCAGCGCCGGCAATGTCCGCCGGGTTATTGAAGGGCAACTGCGTGTCGCCGGATCGAATGGCCAGGACATCGACTTCATCACGCTGATGAAGTACACCGGCTCCCAGTATGCCAGCCTGCCGGGCAGCGAATCCGTCACCTTCAATTCCGTCAATTACAGCCAGTCCCGGGGGGAACTGGTGGTGGATCTCAGGGCCGACAGCTACGATCGTCTGAGCGCCCTGAGGAACGGTCTGTCGAGCCAGGGCCTGAACGCCGAGATCGGTTCAGTGGTGAATGAAGACAACGGTGCCCGCGGGCGCCTCACGGTATCCGGGGGGTAAGGCCATGCTGGCAAAACTGAAAGAACAACCGGCGGTGGAAAAGCTGATCGCCCAATACGACCAGTTACCGAAGCGTGATCAGCAGGCGTTGTCGGTGCTCTCGATCGCGGTATTGCTGGGTGTCCTGTACCTGGCGGTCTGGCAACCCGCCAGCCAGTTCCATGAACAGACGGTGGCCAGCCGCGAGAATGCCCGGGAACTGGTCCAGTGGATGCAGGCCAACGAGAGCGCCATTCGCAGCCTCGGCACCGGTGGTGCGGCCGGCAACAACCCGAGCGCGCAGGCACCGGAGGATGGCCGGGCGTTGATGGCGCTGGTCACCGGCTCCGCCCGGGAGGCCGGTCTGGCGCTGCAGCGGTTCGAACCCACCGGTGAGGATGCCATTCGGGTCTGGCTCGAAAATGTGGCGTATGCCGAGGTTGCTGCCTGGCTTGAGAACCTCAGCACCAACCATGGCGTGATTGTTGATCAGGCGGCCATGGACCGGGCCAGTGAACCGGGCCGCGTGTCCGTTCGTTTAACCCTGGCCATCTGAATCTGAGTGACAGGTTCCGGAGATGTCTCTCCGGACACAAGCGGAGTAGAGAGTGATGAACCACGGCCAAGACAACAACAACCCGGAGCCGGTCATTGTTCGCCTTGATCACAGTGCGAGAAACGAGGCCCGGTCGATCCTGTACCATGCCTACCGCAATGAACCGACTTTCCAGTTCCTGTTTGATCACCGCAAACCCGGATACGATCAACGGGTGCGGGCCACGGTGCGCGAGCTCATCGACTTGTATATCGAGTTGAATCAGGATGCCATCGGGGTGATGGTGGGCGATACGCTGGTTGCGGTCGCCTTTATCGGGGAACCGGAGTTGCGCCTGAATCTGGCGGACCAGCTGAGCTGGCGGATCCGGATGGTGCTGACGACCGGCTTCGCGTCTACCCGACGGTATCTGGATTACCACCGGAAGATCCAGGAAATGCTGCCCCAGCCCCTGGCTCACCAGTTGCCGCTGATGGGCGTTAACCCGGGCTACCAGAATCGCGGCTACGGTCGCCTGTTACTGAAATCGGTTGAGGCCCTGTGCGCGGAAAATCCGCGCGCAAGCGGATTGGTACTGGATACCGGGAACAGTCGATATCTGCCATTCTATGAATCAGAAGGCTTTCGGAGCCTGGGCAAGGTTCGCCTTGGTGATTTTGAGGACCATGTGTTGTTCCGGGAGGTTCACCCGGACAACAAGGTTGCGGCGAGCCCTAACTAACACGGTTGGTTTATCAGGAGAGACAGTGTCTGAGAATCTGGATTACGATCTGATCGTTATTGGTGCCGGTTCAGGCGGCGTACGCCTGGCCCGGATGTCGGCGCAGCGGGGTGCACGGGTGGCGGTGATTGAAGCCCGTTATCTTGGCGGAACTTGTGTCAACGTCGGGTGTGTGCCGAAAAAGCTGTTCGTCTATGGCGCCCATGTCCGTGAGGAACTGGAAGATGCGGCGGGCTATGGCTGGCAGGTGCCCCGGGACGATATCCGGGTCGACTGGCCGACGCTGGTGGCCAATAAAAACGCCGAAATCGAGCGCCTGAACGGTATTTACCGGCGCCTGTTGGAGAATGCGGGCGTTACCATCATCGAGGGGACGGCGACGCTTCAGGGGCCTCATACCGTGGCGGTGGGGGGCACCGTTTACACCACCGACCGTATCACCATTGCCACTGGCAGCTGGCCGGTGGTTCCGGATATCCCGGGCAAGGAATCGATTCTCACCTCCAATGAAATGTTCTATCTGCCGCAGTTGCCCAAGCAGGCGGTTATCTGGGGCGGCGGCTACATTGCCGTGGAGTTTGCCGGGATTCTGGCGGGCCTGGGGGTCGATACCACGCTGATATACCGGGGCGAGCTGTTCCTGCGCGGTTTTGATGGCGATATCCGGCGCTTTACCGAACAGGAGATGCGCAAGAAGGGCGTTCATCTGCGATTTGGCGTGAACATCGAAGCCGTGGAGGCGCAGGGAAGCCAGTATCGGGTCAGCCTGAATAACGGAGAAACCCTGGACACCGGCCTGGTGATGGCGGCCACCGGTCGCCGGGCCCTGGTCGATGGCCTGGGCCTGGAAGCGCTTGGAGTGCAACTGACTGAATCCGGCCATGTGGCGGTTGACTCGCACTTCCAGACGGCGGTTCCGTCTGTGACCGCACTCGGAGATGTAATCGGCACCCCGCAGCTCACACCGGTCGCCCTGGCCCAGGGGATGGTTCTGTCCAGGCGCCTGTTCGGCGATGGCCAGGGCGACATGGATTATGCGGCCATTCCCACGGCGGTCTTCTGCCAGCCCAGTATCGGGACAGTGGGGTTGACCGAGGAGCAGGCCCGGGCCGCCGGGCACCGTGTTCGACTGTTTCGCTCCGAGTTTCGCCCCATGAAGTACACGCTGAGTGGCCGTGATGAGCGCAGCCTGATGAAACTGGTGGTGGACGCGGAGTCCGACCGGGTGCTCGGAGCCCATATGGTGGGGCCGGAAGCGGGTGAGATTGTCCAGGGCCTGGCGGTGGCCATCAAGGCCGGCGCCACCAAGGCGCAGTTCGACGCAACCCTGGGTATCCACCCGACCTCGGCGGAAGAGTTTGTCACCATGCGGGAGCCGGTCGCCTAGATCTGAATCCAGCGGCTGAGCACCTCACGCAGTTTTTCCTTGCGGACCGGCTTGGCCAGGTAGTCGCTCATGCCACAGTCGAGGCAGGTGCGCTCGGTGCCCGGCAGGACGTCCGCCGTCAGCGCGATGATGGGAGTGCCGCCCTGGCCATTGCCGTGTTCCCACTCCCGGATATACCGGGTGGTTTCGTAGCCATCCATCATCGGCATCTGGCAGTCCATGAGAATGACGTCATAGCCGGTGTGATTGGTGGTGACCATCTGGAGCGCTTCTTTGCCATTGGTGGCGGAATCGGTATGAAAGCCCAGGCGGGTCAGCATGGCGACGGCGACCCGTTGGTTGACCAGATTATCCTCCACCACCAGTGCATGGGCGGAGCCTCCGATCGGTAGCCGGGGTGAGGGGGTGCCCGGGTCCTTCGGGGCGTCCTCCGGGGCCAGTTCGAAGGGGACTTCGAAACGGAAAGACGACCCTTTTCCCGGGTCCGTTTCAACCTGGATATGACCACCCATCAGTTCCACAAGCCGCTGGGCAAGCGACAGGCCCAGGCCCATGCCGCCATGGCTACGGCTGTTGCCGGTATCCAGCTGTTCGAACGAGTTGAAAATGTCCTCCAGGCGGTCAAGCGGAATTCCGGAACCGGAATCACTGACCGAACAGTTGAGAATCACGCAGCCGTCTTCGACCGCAAGGTAGCCCGCCTGAATATTGATGAAGCCATCACCCGTAAACTTGATGGCATTGTCGATCAGGCCCGCCAGAATCTGTCGAAGCCGCGCGGCATCCCCGGTGACCGTGGAGGTTTCCGGCCAGTCCCCGTAAAAATTGAGATTCAGGGCCAGGCCCTGTTTTTCGGCTACGTGGCGGTACGAGGCCGTGCAGTTGGTGATCAGGTTGCGCAGATCGAATGTCTGTGTCTCCAGCTCAAGGGCGCCGCTGTCCATCTGTGAATAGTCCAGAATGTCACTGATGACAGACAACAGGTCTTCCGTGGACTGCCTGGCGGTCCTCAGGTAATCCTTCTGTCGGTTCGTCAGGGGTTCTTCCTGAATCAGGTCCACCATACCCAGCACGCCATTGAGTGGCGTTCGCAATTCGTGGCTCATGGTGGCCAGGAACTCCGATTTGGCATGGCTGGCGGCTTCGGCCTTTCCCCGTGCCTTTTCTGAGGCGGCAAGGGTCAGTGCCCGTGAGGCTTTCAGTCCGTCCAGGTGTTGTGCCAACTGATTGAGCTGCTCTTCAATGGCCACCACCTCACGGGAGTTGCCATGGTTATTGACCGGCTCCGTCCGGTAGTCGCGCTGGATCAGCTTGCCGATGCGCCCGGACACCTGCCGGATGGGCGACAGAATCGAGTTGAGGGAATGGTTGATCAGGATAATGCTGAACAGCAACAGGGCAAACCCGACCGACAGGGAGCTCCAGAGGATGTCCTGCCGACGGCTTACCAGCACGTCCGGGCTGACGCCGACCTGAACGGTGCCCACCCGCAGTGCCCCGGAGCCAAAGCCGTAGTCCGGCTCAAACCATTGAGATTCACGACCAGAGCCCAGTTCCAGAGGTTGCTGGAGAATTTCCGCTTCGTATATCTGGAACTGGTCGCTGTTTTCGTTGCGGTAAGGCGCCCCGTTGGTGACAAAGCCGATCTGGTCACCGGTGACATCCTCCACCCGGATCCACTCCGCCTTGCTGAGCTTCAGGGACTGGGCCAGGATCTGGTTGAGCGCGAGTTCGTTGCCGGAGACCACGGCGTATTCCAGTGCCGGCGCCAGGCTGTCCGCCAGCATCTGGCTGCTGTCAGACAGATCACGACGGGCGTCTTCCAGGCGGGCCGAGGTAAAGAATACCATCAGCACAATGAACATCACGATGGAGGGCAAGGCTCCCAACACCAGGAGCTTGCGGGACATCGGTGCCTGCTGTGCGCCGGCCAGGTTACTCATCGTCGGCCCTCCCCGGATTGTTGATCTGAGTGTCGACGTATTCCGTGATGTCATCCCGATCCGGAAGGGGGATATTCAGGGAGCGTGCAACCTGTTCATTGATTTCCACCCGGAAGGTGGGCGGGTAAGCCGGTGCCGGGAAGCGGCCCGTGGTCTGGTAGGTCTTGAGATAGTCCGCCGCGATGTCGGCCATGACCGGAAAGGGCGCGTAACTGGACGCCAGAGAGCCCGCTTTGACATAGGCCTGGCTGGGCCCGATGACAATTTTGTTGCGCCGGTAGGCGGTCAGGAGTATGTGTTTGATGGTTCGCGGGTTGTATATCTTGCTATCGGGTGCCGCCAGCAGAAAGTCGCCGTAGCTCAGGGCGCGGATCAGTGTGGGTATCAACTGGTCATCGCCCTCCACCACAAACAGTCTGGCGCTGAGATCGTACCGGGACAACTGGTCAATCAGGGGCTCGTACAGGTCCGCCGTTTCCACGGTGGCCAGCAGTGCGATTTGCGTGGCATGGGGAAGTATGGCCTTGCCGGTCAGGGCCTGGCGAAGCAGGGGGACATCGTAATAGATGCCGGAAATCTGCCCCGACGACCGGCTGGAGAAACCATCGAGAAAGTCCTTTTCCACCAGTAACGCCAGAATCGGCGCCGACCGGTTGGCCTGCCGAACGCGGGAAAACGCCGACGGACCAATGGTGACCACGGGCTCGTTTTCCAGCAGGGAGGCCTGATCACCCGATATCGGGCGTAATGTCTGGGTCGGGCCGAGGTGCTGCTCCAGCAGTTTGGCAACATACTGGTCCAGCGCGGCGTTCCCGGAGCCCGCCAGATACACCACCGAGCGTTCGGTGTCCCGGGCCAGCACCGGTGTCTGCCAGGCCAGCAACAACATCGACAGAACGAACAGCAGGAGCCGGGCGGCAAGGTAGCAGGACCTCACTGCGCTTCTCGGCTCTACGGTTACACGGCTTCTGAGTGTCATACCATCCTGGGTCTGGTTACGGTCCATGTCGAATAATCAGAATCGAATTCCTGCTTCCAGGAAAAACTGATTCTGGTGCTTGATATTGTTATCGGCGCTCAGGTCCGGCTCTTCATTCAGATAATGCTGCATGGTAAAGGCAATTTCCGCCGTATACCGGGGCTGGAAAATGCGCTTTGCGAGGCGGAAGTCCAGACGTTCGAACCGCGATCCGCCAAATTCGTCGGCCCAGTAA
>CBIHLH010000041.1:0-27295 GCA_966210405.1 uncultured Marinobacter sp. | reverse complement strand
TTATGGCCCTGCTCGCGCTGATTCTGGCGGTTGCCCTGGCGTTCTGGAGCTGGCAGCAGTGGCACACTCATCAGGCCACCCTGCAAACGTTAAAGAACCTGCAGCAGGACACCGCCCAGCTCGAAGAGCTTTATGGCGACCGGGGCAACCAGCAAAGTCAGCGCCTGCAGGCGCTGGAAGAAAAACTGGCGGCCCAGCGTGAACTGATCGCGACCCAGCGCCGGCAGATTGATCACAATGCCCGGGAACTGCTGGAAGCCGGCAACCGCACCCGCACCGACTGGCTGCTGGCGGAAGCCGAGTACCTCCTGCGGATTGCCAACCAGCGCCTGATGATCGAGAAAGACATCCGGGGGGCGCTCTCGGCCTTACAGTCGGCGGATGAGGTGCTGGCCGAGTCTGACGACATCGGCGTCTACCCGGTTCGCCAGCAGCTGGCCCGGGAAATATTGGCCCTGAAGGGCCTGACCGGGGTCGACAGAACCGGCCTCTACCTGAAGCTTGAAGCGGTCATCGGCAGCGTCCATCAATTGACTGACCAGGCGCTGATTCATGCCCGTGCCCCGGATTTTGCAACCGCAGACAGCGACAACCCGGTGGGCACCGAACCCAACGCGCTGGTGCGCGCCTGGCGCCAGTTCACCGACACCCTGCAGCAGGTGATTGTGGTGCGACGGATGGACGAGCCCGTCAAACCACTGCTGTCACCGGACCAGAGCGCCTACGCCCGGCTGAACCTCCAACTGATGCTGGAGGAAGCCGAACTGGCCGTACTCCGGGGCAACCAGCTGCTTTACCAGCGCGCACTGACCAAGGCCCGGGCCGCGATCCTGGACTGGTACGACGCCAGCCATCCGCGCGTGAAGGCCATCACCGCAACCCTCACCGAACTGGCGGAACGCAATGTAGACCCCGAACTGCCGGACATCAGCCAGTCCCTGGATCTGCTCAAGGAACGCCTGGCGGGCCGGCTGGCCGCGGGCAATGACAAGGACGCCCAAAGCGCCTCCGGCAACGGAGGCGACGATTCATGATCCGTCTGCTGTTGATTGTCCTGATCGCCCTGCTCATCGGGACCGGTCTTTCCCTCGGGCTGCAATACGACCTGGGCTACATCCGCATCAGCCTGGGCCATTACCTGATCGAAACCAACTTCTGGGTCGGCCTGGCACTCCTGGTGGCGGTGATCGTGCTGTCGGTGCTGGCCATCCATCTGTTTCGCCGCCTGCGGACCGGCACTGGCCTGGTCGCCAGCTGGATCGCCCGGGGCAATGAGCGCCGGGCCCGCCGGCGCACCACCCAGGGTCTGCTGGCACTGGCCGAAGGCAACTGGCCCCGGGCCCACAAACTGCTGATCTCTGCGGCCAGCCACGCCGACACCCCGCTGATCAATTACTTGGCAGCGGCCCAGGCGGCGTTTGAGTCAGGCGACCACGAGTCGGTGGATGATCTGCTGCGCAAGGCCTTCGACAGCACCCCCGGATCGGATATGGCGGTGGGCATTACCCAGGCGCAGCTGCAACTGGCCGGCAACCGGTTGGAGCAGGCCCTGGCCACCCTGGTTCGTCTGCGCAAGCAGTCGCCCCACCATCCGTTTGTGCTCAAGCTGCTGAAAAACACCTATCTGCGGCTGGAGGACTGGCGGGAGCTATCGCGGCTGGTTCCGGAACTACGCAAGCGCAGCGTGCTGCCGGAAGCGGAGCTGAATGAACTGGAGCGGCAGGTCTGGCACAACCTGCTGGAGCGCGCGGCGGACGACTGCCGACGCCAGCGGAAACAGGCCCCGGAAGCGTCCCTGGAGCCGCTGACCCGGCTGTGGGATGAACTGCCCGGCTTCCTGCGCCGGGACGAATATACCATCCGGGATTACGCCCGGCTGCTGGCCGGCCTTGGCGACGAAGTACAGACCGAAACCCTGCTGCGCAAAGTGCTGCGCAACCACTGGAGCGACGAGCTGATCAATCTGTATGGTCGGGTGCAGGGTCAGAAGCCCGACGAGCAGTTGTTGCTGGCCGAGCAATGGCTGAAAGACCGGCCGAACAATGCCGAGTTGTTACTGGCCCTGGGGCGCCTGAGCCTGCGCAACGAGCTCTGGGGCAAGGCCCGGGAGTACTTCGAAACCAGCCTGAGGCTGAAACGCAGCCGGGAAGCGCTGGCAGAGCTGAGCCGACTGAATGCCCACATGGGCGAGGAAGAGGCCAGCATCAGACTGCTGATGCAGGGGCTGGAGAAAGACAACGGGCTACCGGACCTGCCCATGCCGAGGGCCTGAAGCCGGGATCACGCTCTGGGCGCGTACTCCAGTACATCCGAGAAGAAAGCGCTCTCCGGCAGGCCCGCCTCCACCAGCGCATCCAGTAGCGTATACACCATGGCTGGCGAACCACTGGCGTGTACTTCTACATGGTTCCAGTCCATCCCTGACACCAGCACCGCGCGCACCAGTTGGTCATGGTGACCACTCCAGTCGTTATCCTCATCGTCGCCCACCACCGGCAGGAAGGTGAACGGCGGCCAGTCTTCCTGCCATTGCTGGGCCAGGGAACGGAGGTACATATCTTCATGACGACGCACTCCCCAGTACAGCTTGACCGGCTGGCTATAGGACGTTTCCCGAAGGTAATCCACCAGGCTTTTCATCTGCGCGAAGCCGGTCCCGGCCGCCACCAGCAACAGCGGCTTAGCCGGCGCTGACCCCAGGCAGGCCTTACCATGGGGCAGTTCCACGGTCACTTCACCACCCGAGGTCAGGGCATCAATCACTTTCTGTGCCGACACCCATTCCGGCGTCGCCTGAATGTGCAGCTCAATGTTCTGCGCCGAAGGACTGCTGGCAATGGAAAAGTAACAGGGCTCGGCATCCGGCAGATTGACCGAAAGATACTGCCCGGCGTGAAACGAGAGTTCCCGACGCTGCGGAAGCTGTAACTCAACGCGATAGACGTCGTGACTGATGGAACGTACGTCCACAACCTTCGCCTGGAACGTGCCAGGGGGATTTTTTCCAACTGCCATAATGGCGGACATCTCCAATTCCAGGTTGGCGAGCGCGATGACCTGCTCGTCATCACCGGCTCACCGACCTCGGTGATCAGTTAGTTCGGGGCATCTAACCCCTATCAGTCGGGGCGGGAGGCCGGACTTTCAATACCCAGGCTGTCCCACATCGCGTCTACCCGCTGCTTGACCTCGTCGGTCATGGTGATGGGCTCACCCCACTCCCGGCTGGTTTCACCCGGCCACTTGTTGGTGGCATCCATCCCCATCTTGGAACCGAGCCCCGATACCGGAGAGGCGAAATCCAGATAATCGATGGGCGTATTCTCCACCAGAGTGGTGTCGCGAACCGGGTCCATCCGGGTGGTGATGGCCCAGATCACGTCTTCCCAGTTGCGGGCGTTCACATCATCATCGGTGACAATCACAAACTTGGTGTACATGAACTGCCGCAGGAAAGACCATACCCCCATCATCACCCGCTTGGCATGGCCGGGGTACTGTTTCTTCATGGTCACCACTGCAAGCCGATAGGAACAGCCTTCCGGGGGCAGGTAGAAATCGACGATCTCCGGGAACTGCTTCTGCAGAATGGGGATGAACACTTCGTTCAGCGCCACCCCGAGTATCGCCGGCTCATCCGGTGGCCGGCCGGTATAGGTGCTGTGATAAATCGGATCTTTACGGTGGGTGATCCGCTCCACGGTAAACACCGGGAACTGGTCCACTTCGTTGTAATAACCGGTGTGGTCCCCGAACGGCCCTTCCGGGGCCTGGTCGTTCGGATAGATAAACCCTTCCAGCACAATCTCGGCACTGGCCGGCACCTGCAGATCGCTCAGCCCACACTGCACCAACTCGGTACGGCCACCCCGCAACAAGCCGGCAAAGGCGTATTCCGACAACGTATCCGGCACCGGTGTCACTGCCCCGAGAATGGTCGCCGGGTCAGCCCCCAGCGCCACCGCCACCGGGTAGGGTTTACCGGGGTTGGCCTTCTGGAACTCCTGAAAGTCCAGCGCACCACCGCGATGGCTGAGCCAGCGCATGATCAACCGGTTGCGGCCGATCACCTGCTGGCGGTAGATCCCCAAATTCTGGCGTTCCTTATGGGGGCCCCGGGTAATAACCAGCGGCCAGGTTATCAGTGGCCCGACGTCCCCCGGCCAGCAGTGCTGCACCGGAATCTGGTACAGATCCACCTCGTCTTTCCCGATCACCACTTCCTGGCAGGGAGCGGAGCGGAGCACTTTCGGGCTCATCCGCATCACCTGCCGAAACAGCGGAAGCTTTTCGATGGCATCCCGAAAGCCCTTGGGGGGATCCGGCTCCTTGAGAAACGCCAGCAGCTTACCAATGTCCCGAAGCGCGGTTACATTATCCTGACCCATGCCCAGAGCCACCCGTTCCGGTGTTCCGAACAAATTGGCCAGTACCGGCATGTCATAGCCTTTGGGGTTCTCGAACAACAACGCGGGACCACCTGCCCGCAGGGTGCGATCGCAGATTTCGGTCATTTCCAGATGGGGATCGACTTCAACGCTGATTCGTTTCAGCTCGCCCAGCTTCTCCAACTGGACAATGAAGTCACGCAGGTCGTTGTATTTCATTGCTTGCTCCGTTCATTCTCTGCCGGTACTACAGAGTTTGGTGCGCGCACCAGGCTTGAACGGCGGAGCCGGGGCAAACCTCCCCGGACCGTGCATTGCCAGGGATGGCAATGCCGAGCCCCCAGGGATGGGTTCACGGCGTGTCCGGGGAGGTTTGCCCCGGCTCCGCCCGCCCCGCAACCAGAGGCGCTAGCCTTACAAAGGCACCAGGCCAGAACTCAACGACGCTTCATGGACTGGAAGAACTCGTCGTTGGTCTTGGTGTCCTTGAGCTTGTCCAGCAGGAACTCGATGGCGGCGGTGTCGTCGTCCATGGAGTGCAGCAGTTTGCGCAGGATCCAGATCCGCTGGATATCCGCCTCACTCATCAGCAGATCTTCACGACGCGTACCCGAGCTGCGGATATTAAGAGCCGGGTAAACGCGCTTCTCGGCAATTTTGCGATCCAGATGGATCTCCATGTTGCCAGTACCCTTGAATTCCTCGTAAATCACCTCGTCCATCTTGGACCCGGTGTTTACCAGCGCCGTTGCCAGAATGGTCAGGCTTCCGCCCTCTTCCACGTTACGGGCCGCGCCGAAGAAACGTTTTGGCTTCTCCAGGGCGTGGGCGTCAACACCACCGGTCAATACCTTGCCAGAGGAAGGAATCACGGTGTTGTAGGCGCGAGCCAGTCGGGTAATGGAATCCAGAAGGATCACCACGTCCTTTTTGTGTTCGACCAGGCGCTTGGCCTTTTCGATCACCATCTCGGCCACCTGAACGTGACGGGCCGGCGGCTCGTCGAAGGTGGAGGCAATGACTTCGCCGCGCACGGTGCGCTGCATCTCGGTCACTTCCTCCGGCCGCTCGTCAATCAGCAGCACCATCACATGGCACTCGGGATTGTTGCGGGTGATCGACTGGGCAATGCTCTGCATCAGCAGGGTCTTACCGGCCTTGGGCGGCGAAACAATCAGGCCACGCTGGCCCTTGCCGATAGGCGCCACCAGATCCAGCACCCGAGAGGAAAGGTCCTCGGTGCTACCGTTACCTGCTTCGAGCGTGAGGCGCTCGTCGGGGAACAGCGGTGTGAGGTTCTCGAACAGGATCTTGTTACGGGCATTATCCGGCTTGTCGAAGTTAATCTCGTTAACCTTCAACAGAGCGAAGTAGCGCTCGCCGTCTTTCGGCGGCCGGATTTTGCCAGCAACGGTGTCGCCAGTGCGCAGGTTAAATCGGCGGATCTGGCTGGGTGAGACGTAGATGTCATCCGGCCCTGCCAGGTAGGACGCATCGGCGGAACGGAGGAAACCAAATCCGTCCTGCAGAATTTCCAGTACGCCGTCGCCGTAAATGTCTTCGCCGCTTTTGGCATGCTTCTTCAGAATGGTGAAGATCACATCCTGCTTGCGCGAACGAGCCAGGTTGTCGAGGCCCATCTCTTGCGCAATTTCGAGCAATTCGGGCATGGAGTTCTGCTTGAGTTCAGTAAGATTCATAGTTTATTGAATTTTTCAGGAATGGAAGTAAACACGTGTTGGGATGACAGGGGTGCCCCTGAACGAATTGGTCAAAAAGTCGTTTAACTAGATGCTGGCCAAATGGAGCAACCGGTTTAGATGGAATCCGGGATTAAGGTACTGGAGCCAGAGAGTGGGAACAATCGTTCGCCGAGCAAGACGGATAATCGACCACCAGGCTGGCGGATGTCAAGTGCACTGTCGAAAATAACACCATTTTCATTCCTGTCCGGCCTCCCTCTGAAGGGTTACTCCTCTTCCCTTTATCATCCGTCATCCGGATACTGACGAATAATCCTTCTTTGATGATGCCCGGAGTGAACCCATGAGCAGCGCCAGCAGCAGCGAACTCAAACCCCTGAATGTCGCGATTCTTACCGTCTCGGATACCCGCGGCGCCGACCAGGACACCTCGGGCCAGTACCTGGAGGATCAGGTACTGGCCGCCGGCCACCACCTGATTGCCCGCCGGATCGTGCCAGATGACGTGTACCTGGTGCGGGCGCTGATGTCGAACTGGATCGCGGACCAGGAAGTACACGCCGTGATCATCACCGGCGGCACCGGTTTTCACGAGCGGGACAGCACGCCAGAGGCGGTTGCCCCCCTGCTGGACAAGACCATTGACGGGTTTGGCGAGGAATTCCGGCGCCTGTCGGCCTCGGAAATCAGCAGTTCCACCGTTCAGTCCCGGGCCTTCGGCGGGCTGGCCAATCACACCGTGATTTTCTGCCTGCCAGGCTCCACCGACGCCTGTCGCACGGGCTGGGAAGGCATCCTGCTGTCCCAGCTCGACAGCCGGCACGGCCCATGCAATTTCTCGGCACTGGCGCTGCGCAAACCGGACCGTTCCTATGGTCGGATTCACCATGTGATCGGCACACGGGCCGAGCGCTGATGGCCGGCCCCAACCTCACCCCCGTTGACGAAGCACTGGCGCACCTGCTGGAGCGCGCGCCGGTCATCTCCGAGGTAGAGCGGGTCGGCCTGAGCCAGTCGCTGGGCCGGGTACTGGCGGAAGATCACGTGGTGCCCGCCGACCTACCCCCGGCGGACAATAGCGCGGTGGATGGCTACGCGGTGCGCCTTCAGGACCTGGCCCCGGGCAAGGCAATACCGGTGGTAACCAGGATTGCCGCGGGCCAGGCGCCGGGGCAACTGGCACCTGGCATGGCGGCCCGGATATTTACCGGCTCCGAAATTCCGCAAGGGGCGGATTCGGTAGTCATGCAGGAACGGGTCAGGCCGACCGATACCGGCATCATCATTGAGGCGGACGTGCAGCAGGGCCAGAATATCCGGCGCCGGGGCCAGGATCTGACGCAAGGCGATCTCGCACTGCCCGGAGGTACGCTGGTGCGACCGCAGGAAATGGGACTGCTGGGCTCCATGGGTATCCCCACAGTACCGGTGCTGGCCCGGCTGAAAGTGGCCATACTGAGCACCGGGGATGAATTGGTGGAACCCGGACAACCCCTCGCCGCCGGTCAGATCTACAACAGCAACCGTTTCACGCTGATGGGTCTGCTTGCGGATGCCGGCTGCGACGTGGTGCTGAGCGAGACCCTCCGGGACGATCGCCAGGCCACCCGGGAGACGCTGCGCAGGGCCGCCGGCAAGGCGGACCTGGTCATCACCAGCGGCGGTGTCTCCGTGGGGGAGGAGGATCATGTCCGGGCGGTGCTGGAGGAGTCCGGCGGGCTGTCGCTCTGGCGCATGGCGATCAAGCCCGGCAAACCCCTGGCCTTTGGCGCCCTCGACGGCACGCCTGTCCTGGGGCTGCCAGGCAACCCCGCCTCGGTACTGGTCACTTTTCTTATTGTCGCCATGCCGCTGATCCGGCACTGTCAGGGGCGACGCCGGGTGCAGGTGACCGGTGAGCGGATACCCTCAGGCTTTTCGGTATCATCGGCCTCCGTGCGCCGGGAGTTTGTCCGTGCCCGCAAGGAGGGCGCCGGTCCGGCGCAGGTCATTTCCGCCTATCCAAACCAGAGTTCCGGCGTGCTGAGTTCCGCTTGCTGGGCCGACGGTCTGGCCGTGGTGCCGGAAAACACCACCGTCGCCCCCGGAGACCTGCTAACCTATTATTCGTTTGTGGAATTACTGAGCTGATCATGACCAACACCTTCGTCACCGTTCGCTTTTTCGCCCGTTTGCGGGAGGAACTGGACACCGGGCAACTGACCCTGGAAGCAGAGCCGGGCCTGACTGCCGGCACCGTGCTTGCCCGGCTGGCATCACGGGGCGGGGCCTGGGCGCAGCTTGACGGCGACCAGCCGGTAATGATCGCCATCAACCAGACCATGGCCAAGCCGTCGTCTCCGGTCCTGCCGGGCGATGAGCTGGCGTTTTTCCCACCGGTGACCGGAGGCTGAGATGATTTCGGTACAGACCGGAGATTTTGATCCGGCCGCTGAGTATGCCGCGCTGCGGGACAGTGGTGGCGGAACGGGCGCCGTTGCCACCTTTACCGGGCTGGTGCGTGACAGCGGTGACACCTCCGGGGTGACCGGGCTATACCTGGAGCACTACCCGGGCATGACGGAGCAGGTGATTCAGGGACTGGTTGACGAGGCGGCGCGGCGCTGGGATGTCCGTCGGGCCCGCGTCATTCACCGGGTCGGGCGGTTGGCGCTGAAGGATCAGATTGTCTTCGTCGGGGTGGCCAGTGCGCATCGCGGGGATGCGTTTGCGGCCTGCGGCTTTATTATGGACGCCCTGAAGACGTCGGCGCCATTCTGGAAGAAGGAAATCAACCCGGGCGGTGAGCACTGGGTTGAGCAGAAGGCGTCGGATGTGGCGCAGGCCCGGTCCTGGCGATAAAAAACCGCCCGTGAACATAAGTCCAGGGGCGGTTTTCGGCATTTGGGCAGTAATCAGAGATTGCTGTCCAGGAAGGCCGCGAGTTGGGACTTGGACAGGGCACCCACTTTGGTGGCATCGACGTTGCCATTCTTGAACAGCATCAGGGTCGGGATACCACGGATGTTGAACTTGGGCGGAGTCTGCTCGTTTTCGTCGATGTTGAGCTTGCAGACTTTCAGTTTGCCGTCGTATTCATCCGCCACTTCTTCCAGTACCGGCGCGATCATTTTACAGGGACCGCACCATTCCGCCCAGTAGTCCACCAGGACGGGAACGTCAGACTGCAGAACGTCCTGTTCAAAAGAGGCATCCGTTACGTTTACGATGTTTCCGCTCATTACTTTTTCCTGATTCAGGCGCCCACGGTGCCCGGTGTTCCGGCTCCGTCTGGTCGGCGCTGTTGGTTTTCATGAAGGCCACCCCGCGTGGCCGGGCCAGGCCCGGCGCTCGCTTGAGCGACCATTCAACCTGTCTACGATACGCCTTACTTTACGCGATAGGTCAACCGGATGTGAAGCAGTAGATTTCGCTATGGCCAGTTCCCGGCTTCCCGGACACCCGTTGTCATCGAGTGCTTACTGACAGGCCCGAGGAAATTCGCTTATAGTAGCCCGCACGTTCATACCAAAAGGGCTTCGACCAACGTGACGGCCGCATCCACCGCCGACAACGACGCATCCGGACCGGATGTGCTCGCAGCCATCGACATGGGCTCGAACAGCTTCCATATGGTGGTTGCCCGACTTGTGCACGGTGAGATCCGCACCCTGGAAAAAATGGGGGAGAAGGTACAACTCGGCGCCGGGCTTGATCAGCACAACCGGTTAACCGAGGAAGCCCAGGAGCGGGCTCTTGCCTGTCTCAGCCGTTTTGCCCAGCGGCTGAAGGGCATGCCGCCGGGATCGGTTCAGGTGGTCGGGACCAACGCGCTCCGGGTCGCCCGGAACGCCCACCAGTTCATGAACCGGGCGGAGGAGGTGCTGGGCTATCCGGTGGAAATCATTGCCGGCCGCGAGGAAGCCCGGCTGATTTATCTGGGCGTGTCGCACACACTCGCAGACGATGCCGGACGCCGCCTGGTGATCGATATTGGCGGCGGCAGTACCGAGTTCATTATCGGCCAACGGTTCGAACCCCTGGAACTTGAAAGCCTGCACATGGGCTGCGTGTCCTTTCGTAACCGCTACTTTCCCGATGGCAAAATCACCCGCCGGCAGATGGACAACGCCGTCACCCACGCCGAGCAGGAACTGCTCAATATCCGACGGCATTACCGGGCGGTTGGCTGGCAAAGCGCGGTGGGCTCCTCCGGCTCCATCAAGGCCATCGCCAGCGTACTGGCCTCCCTGAAAATCACCGACGGCACCATTACCCGGGACGCCATGCTGGAGCTTCGCAAACGCTTGGTCGACATGGGTAAGGTGGACAAGCTGGGTGATCTCGGTGTGCGTTCGGATCGCCAGAGCATTTTCCCGGCGGGGTTTGCGATCCTGATGGGCGCGTTCCAGTCCCTGGACATACCGGAGATGGCCTTTGCCGACGGCGCCCTCCGGGAAGGCCTGCTCTACGACATTGCCGGGCGCATCCAGCATGAAGATGTGCGGGAACGGACCATCTCGGCCCTGCAGGAACGCTATCATGTTGACCAGGCTCACGGCGCTGCGGTGGAGCAAACGGCCGTGGCCGCCTGGCGACAGGTCGCAAACACTTGGGGGCTGAACACCGACAGCGACGAGGAGGTGTTGCGGTGGGCCTGCCGGCTGCATGAAATCGGACTGACCATTTCCCACAGCCAGTACCACAAGCACGGCGCCTACCTGTTACGCTACTCCGACCTTCCGGGCTTTACCCAGCAGTTCCAGCGGGATCTGGCCACCCTGGTCCGGGGCCATCGGCGCAAATTCGCGGCCGCCATCTTTGAAGGCCTGGACCCCGAGGATACCCGGCGCCTGCGCTATCTCTGCATCCTGGTGCGCCTGGCGGTGCTTGTTCAGCATCCGCGCAACCTGGAGCCACCGCCGGAATTCCGCCTGCAGGCCCGCGACAACGGCCTCGCCCTGGCGTTCCCGGCAGGCTGGCTGGATGATCGGCCGCTGACCCGGGCAGATCTGCAGAACGAGCGGGATTACCTGGCCAAACAGGATATTGTTCTGGAACTTCCGGACGAGCATTAGCCCGCCAGTTCCGACTCCATGGCTTCCACGGCCTCCACCACCTCAAGCCACTCTGCCTCGACATCCCCGAGGCGGCCGGTAACCTGGGCCTGCCGAGCCAACAGTTCCGTCAGCCGCGCCTTGGATGGCGCCTCGTAGACAGCGGGGTCAGACAGCTCGGTTTCCAGGCCCGCCAGCTGCCCTTGCAGAGTTTCCATTTCCCGCTCCAGCGCCGATTGCCGCTTGCGCCAGGGGCTTAGCTTCTGCCGCACGGCGGCCTCCGCCCGCTTACGGGCCTTGCGGTCGTCCGCGCTCTCGGCGCTCTCGGCGCTCTCGGCAACCCCCTCGGCACCGGAATCAGTCCCCGCCAGGCCAGCCAGCCCCGGTTCCGGGCGCCGGGGCGCCTCGCTGTCATCCTTGCGGCGGTCTGCCAACCAGCGCTCGTAATCTTCCAGGTCACCCTGGTACTCGGTTACACCACCGTCATTCACCAGCCAGAACTCATCCACGGTATTGCGCAGCAGGTGTCGGTCATGGGAGACCACCACAATGGCCCCCTCGAAATCCTGCAACGCCATGGTCAGGGCCTGGCGCATTTCCAGGTCCAGATGGTTGGTTGGCTCGTCCAGTAACAGCAGGTTGGGCTTTTGCCAGGCGATGACGGCCAGTGCCACCCGAGCCTTTTCACCGCCAGAGAAGGCGCGAATCGGGCTGAGCGCTTCATCGCCATGAAAATCAAACCCGCCCAGAAAATTGCGAATGCTCTGTTCGGAGGCCCTCGGCGATAATCGCTGGAGATGCAAAAACGGGCTGGCGTCCAGATCCAGAGATTCGAGCTGATGCTGAGCGAAGGAACCAATGGCGAGGTGTTCACCAGCGGTGCGCTCACCGGACAACAGCGTACCTTCACCGCGCAATGCGTTCATCAGGGTCGATTTGCCGGCACCGTTCGGGCCCAGCAAGCCAATCCGGCTCCCCGGCAGCAAGGTCAGGTTAATACCATCCAGGATCACGGCATCGCCGTGGCCGGCCTGGCCGTTGCGAATAGATAGCAGCGGGTTGGAGACTTTTGCTGCAACCGGAAACGCGAAACTAAAAGGGGAATCCACGTGGGCCGGTGCAATACGCTCCATCCGCTCCAGCGCCTTGACCCGGCTCTGGGCCTGGCGAGCCTTGGTTGCCTTTGCCTTGAACCGGTCGATAAACCGCTGAATCTCGGCAATTCGGGCCTGCTGGCGCTCGTATCCGGCTCGCTGCTGGGCCAGCCGCTCGCTACGCTGCCCTTCAAAGGCTGAGTAATTACCCGTATAGGCGTCCAGCTTGCGCTGATCGAAATGCACCACATTGGTGGCCACCCGATCCATGAAATCCCGGTCGTGGGAGATAAACAGCAAGGTCCCCGGATACCGGCGCAGCCAGTTTTCAAGCCACAGACAGGCGTCCAGGTCCAGATGGTTGGTTGGCTCGTCCAGCAGCAACAGATCCGAGGGGCGCATCAGCGCCTGGGCCAGGTTCAGGCGGATCCGCCAGCCCCCCGAGAAGGCCGATACGGGCCGGTCCGCGTCGGCATCGGAAAACCCCAGGCCCCGCAGCAGCGACTCGGCACGACGGGCGGCCGACCAGGCCTCATGGACATCCAGCTCGCCGTGTATCCGGGCCATGGCGTGGTCATCTCCGCAGGCCTCGGCCCGGACCAGTTCCTGCTCAAGGCGGCGCAGATCCAGATCGCCGTCCAGCACGAAATCACGAGCACTTCGCCCGGACGCCGCCACTTCCTGGGCCATATGGGCAATGCGGCAACCGCCGGGAAGCGACACACTGCCCTGCTCCGGCGACAGCTGCCCCAGTAATAGCTGAAACAAGCTGGATTTTCCCGCGCCATTGGCTCCGACAATCGCCACGCGCTGCCCGGGTTGCACCGTCAGGGAGACGGCTTCTAGTAACCAGACGCCACCCCGTTGTAAACTGAGATCGGTTATCGTTAACATGGTTTCATTTTATCAACGTACTATTGTCAGGGAAGGTGCGGTGTTCATGTCGGCCAACACGGAAACAGCCCTGCACCCACTGGCCCGGCCACTGGTTTTGCCCACGCCACTGGAACCGGAAAGCCCACTCTGGCGTTTTGCTCTGGAGGCCTGGCACAAGCCCGGATTCCGGGAGGTTTGCCTGGCCCTGCAGGCGCAGGGCTGGAGCGTGACACGAATCCTGTCTGCCGGATGGCTTGCGCTGGCCGGAAGACCGTACACCGGTCTTGAGGACGCTACGTTAACAGAGTGGCGAAGCCATGTAACCGGGGCGCTGCGAACGGCCCGGCAGGCGATTCCCAAAGAAGCCGCGCAATGCCGGGGCCTGCGGGCGGGTATTGCCGACCTTGAACTGGAGGCCGAGCAGCTTGAACTGGCGCTGGCCTGGCGAACGATCAAAAACGACCCGGCGGAAGATCGCGACATGCAAGGATGTACTGAGCTGATCCAAACCAATCTTGCCGCTGCGGCGCCCTCACCCGGTGCTGTCGGTGACGCGATGCCGCTATTGAATACACTGGCCACCCTGTTGGCCCCCGTCCCCAACGGAGACCCAAAGCCATGATCATGAAATGGCTCATCCGGCTCTCGTTCCCGGCCCTCGGCTTCCTGTTGTTGCTGATCTTCTTCGGCCTGAGCGACCCTGAACAGATTTCCAGACCGGTCGCCAAGGAAAAGCAGCCAGACATCCCGGCCTTTGAGGGCCTGGTGCCACCGCCCATACCGACGGAAGGCCCGGAGGTTGTCTTTAAATGGCAGGATAACGACGGCAACTGGCACTATGCCGACCAGCCGCCGGCCCGGGGTCCCTGGAACACCCTGGCCATTGAACGGCCTGACAAGAACCTGTTCCGGGGCCGCTCCTCCGAGCCTGCCACGGACTGGCAATCCCCCTATACCGCGCCTTTCTCACTGGGCCCGACCGCCGGCAGCAATGGCACGTGAACAGTGCCTGAAAGAACGCGTCCGGTTTCTTAACACATGTTCAGTGGCATCTCGCTGCGTAACCCGTTACCGTCTCACCTCTGACACACAATTCGGGAGCCCAAGGGCTCCCCTGGCTTAGACTCGAAAGGATGGTGTAATGAAAAAAACGTTACTTGCACTGGCGATGACCGGCATTGTGGCCGGCTGCTCCACCCCGGCGCCGGAGGATCCGAAACTGGACTCCACCGAACAGAAAGTCAGCTATGGCATGGGGCTGGTGCTTGGCGAACGCATGAGTAACGACCTGCCAGATCTGCAGATGGACCAGTTCCTGCAGGGTATCCAGCATGGCCACGCCGGTGACGACAAGACCAAGCGCATGAGCCGTGAGGAAATCCAGCAAGCGCTGGTGGCCTACCAGAAGCAGATGCAGGAAAAGCAGACCCAACAGATGGAAGAGCTGGCCCAGAAAAACCTGGAAGCCGGCAAGGCCTTTCTCGCCGAGAACGCCGAACGTGAAGGGGTGAAAACCACCGAGTCCGGCCTGCAGTACGAAGTGCTGGAAGAAGGCACCGGTGAGCAGCCGGCGGCCACCGACACAGTCCAGGTCCACTACACCGGCGAACTGCTCTCTGGTGAGGTTTTTGACAGCTCCCGCGAGCGCGGCGAGCCGGTCACCTTCGCCCTGAACCAGGTCATTCCGGGCTGGACCGAAGGCCTGCAGCTGATGAGCGAGGGCGCTCGTTACAAGCTGTATATCCCTTCCGAGCTGGCCTATGGCCCTGGCGGCAATCGCGCCATTGGCCCCAATGAAACCCTGGTGTTTGATGTCGAACTGCTGGACATCAACCCGGGTGCTGACGACGCGGCTTCCGGAGAGAGCACCTCCGAGTAATCCGCCGTCCACAAAAAAGCCTCAGTGGTCGAAAACCGCTGAGGCTTTTTTTGGGCGCCCGTGCAGAGGTGCAGGGGCGCCCGGTATCGGATCACCGGTCAGGCAGGCGCGACCTTGCCGGCGTGAACGTTATGCAAGTGCTCAATCAGGAAATCTTCCATCTCGAAGCGGGTCTCGAGAGCTTCGCCCAAGCGGGACAACTCATCAAACAGGGTTTTCATTTCGGCTTCCGACAACTCGCGGCCATCCAGCCGGTCGTTGAAATTGAGCGCAATTTCAGTGGTCTGCTCAATACGGGGATACACCTTGCCTGCCAGCTCCAGACCACCATCATTAAACTCGCGGGCTTCGCGAACCAGTTGCTCGTAGATTTCGAAATGCCCGGTGGAGACATAATCCACCAACACCTCACACAGGCGCACAAATTTTTCTTTCAGGGCATCGGCCTGGGAGAAGTCGCTCTCACCAGACAGATCGCAGTAGTGAACCAACAGCTCCTGACGCTCCTTGAGCCAGCGATCAATCAATTCACTGACGCCACCCCAGCGCTCCCTGGCATTTCGGCAATTTTCCAACATAACGCCTGGTCTCCACTATGTCATCCGGCATTCGGGCTCGGGAATGGGTTTTCGTTCGCTGAGCATCAAGTTACCCCAGCCTCAGGCCGGTAGCAACCGTTTCAGCCACGGATCCACTCCCGGCGTCCCGGGCGGCGCACGAGCAACACCAGGCCGGTGATGACCAGTACGGAAAAGAAGACGGCGGTCCAGCCGGGAATGCTCAGGCCCAGGAAGCGCCATACCACCGTGGCGCAGTCACCGGTACCCCTGAGCGCGGTTGAGAGCACCTCGAACCAGGGCAACACCTCCAGCATGTAATCCACCGACGGGCCACAGGCCGGCACCTGGTCCGCCGGCAGACTCTGCAGCCATAATTGCCGGCCGGCAACGGCCAGGCCCGCCCCGGCGGTCAGCGCCACCAACAGGCCGTAGAGCCGCACACCAAAGCCGGTGGGCCCCTGCAGCAGCGCAAGAAGGCTCACCAGCCCGGCGCCCATGAAGCCGAAACGCTGCAGCCAGCACAACGGGCAAGGCTCGAGCCCCATGACATGCTCCATGTAAAACGCCACGCCCAGCAGCGCGGCACACACCAGAAAGATCAGCCCGAACACCCATCTGCTTGTCAAAAGAACACCTCGGAATCGTGAATTGAAACTGCATCCTCGCACCGGGCCTGCTATTCTCGGTGCATCCGGTAGCCATGCTACTGACTGGTCACTAAACCCTAAACCCCGATGAACTTCAAGCCTATGACACTCCAGCCAAAATACCTTTTGACCCTGGCTCTCCTGCTTCTGGCGCTCGGCCCTCTGCCGGCGGTTTCCGAGGAAACCGGAGAAGAGGCCGAAGAGGTGGTTGAGGAAGCCCCTGGCATCACCGACTACATTGAGATGGGTCCGCCCTTTGTTACCCATGTCGGGCAGGCGGATGGGCCGCTGACATACCTGAAAGCAGCAGTCAGCCTGCGGGCATCGAGTGCTACCACCCGCCCCGCAGTGGAAGCTCACATGCCCAGATTACGCCACGAGCTGGTCATGCTTTTCGGCGAACAGACCGATACCGAAAAACTGACCAGCACGGAGGGGCAGAAGGCACTCAGGGAGGAAGCACTGGCCAGAATCAATGCCGTACTGGAACAGCAGCAGACCGGGGAAGCGGTCACCGGCGTGCTGTTCACGGAGTTTGTGGTGCAGAAGTGACGCCAGGCTGCAAACGCGGTCAGGCAATGTGGGAAAACAGGTCCCCGGCGTTGTCGCGATCGTCCCGGACAACGGTGTCAGCGTCATCCCAGCCGGCTTCCCAGGCCGCAATCACCACATCGCCACGGTAGGGGCAGCGGGTTTTTTCCATGCCCATCGTGGCTGCCATGTAGCCTTGGCGATAGGCCTTGTTCAGTGCCTCAACATCCCAGCCGAGTTTGATATCCCTTGCCATGACCTTTCTCCCCGCTCCTGATGTTACAAAAATTAACAGGCAGGATCGGGGCTGACAACTCCGTGTCCGGATTCTGTGCGTCAGGTCCGCCGGGCCTGTGACGACGGCCCGGCAGGCGTCTCAGGAGCGCAGGTACTGGGCCAGAAACCCATCGAAAGGCAGCGTGTCTGCGGCTTCCATCCGGGCCTGCTCGGCGATGGACTCCCGGGCCATGGCGTGAAACGCCGCCTCCAGGTCGGCACCCAGGTCTTCGGCCCGAAGCGCCTGCTGGTGCTGCCTGGCCATTTCCAGGCCCCACTCCCGGTGACCAAGCCCCGACGCCGCCATGGCATCCAGCACCCGTGCCGAAGGCACCGGCTCCTGGCCGGACAACTTGCCCTGCTGAACAGCCAGCGCTGTGGCGTATGTGTCACCGCCCTGCCAGCTATCCAGCAGTTCCGCCAGAGGGGCCAGCCGATCGAGAATTCCCCTGGCGGCGTCACCGACCGCAACGCGCTCACCAGCCCGACACAGTGTCAGAGTCTGGTCTCGGCCGCGGGCCACCACATCCTTGTAGTTGTCATCCAGGCGTTCGCACTCGGCGTCGCCGATACGGGGTGAATCCGACAACAGGCAGTCGAGCAGGAACAGGTCCAGGAAATCTATCTGGACCTCGTTCACCCCCACCGGTGAAAACGGGTCCAGGTCCAGGCACCGGACCTCAATGTATTCCACGCCCCGGGCATCCAGTGCCTGGATCGGTTTTTCTTCCCGTTCGGTGGTGCGTTTGGGGCGCACGGCGCTGTAATACTCATTCTCGATCTGCAGCACGCTGGTATTGATCTGGATGAAGTCATCGCCCCGCCGGGTGCCGATGGCCTCGTATGCCGGCCAGGTGGTGTGGATGGCCCGGTCCAGGGTCTGGGTGTAGGTGCTCAGTTCGTTAAAGCAGATATTGAGGGACGCCTGGGCGTTGTTGTGATAACCCAGATCCCCCATCCGCAGGGACGTGGCATTCGCCCCCACCCAGGTGTTATCGCTGAAGCGGCGGAGGTCGTGCTTGACCCCGGCCACAAAGCTCGCATCCAGCGCGGGCGAGGCCCCGAACAACAGCATCAGCAGCCAGCTGCGCCGACGGAAATTGCGGATCAGCCAGAAATACTGGTCGGACTTGAAGTCCTTCAGGGTCTGGCCATTGCCCACCAGGGCCTGCCATTTCTGCCAGAAACTGTCTGGCAGCGACAGGTTATAGTGAGCCCCGGCAATGCTCTGCATCATACGGCCATAACGAACCGCCAGGCCCTGGCGATACACATGTTTGAGCCGGCCAATGTTGGAGCGGCCGTAATTCGCGATCGGAATACTCGGGTCGCCATCCAGCTCACAGGGCATGCTCGCTGGCCAGAAGACCTCGTCACCCAGGTTCTTCTGTACAAAGGTGTGAATATCCCGCAGGGATGTCAGCATGCCGCCGGTACTGTCAAACACCGGGGTGATCAGTTCCAGCAGGGCTTCGGAATAATCGGTGGTGATCCTCGGGTGGGTCAGCGCCGAGCCCAGGGCCTCGGGATGCGGCGTCTGGGCAATGAACCCGTTGCGATCAACGCGCAGGCCTTCCTTTTCCACCCCTTTCAGAAAACCGTGCCAATCGCCGGGCGCGAACTGGCGGAACAACGAATGGCGGGATTCAGCCATGATCAACTCCTGCTGCCGCCGATGCCGCCTCGTAAGCCGCACCGGCCGGTGGGACAATGGGTCAGCCGCTTAACGGCCGTCTTTACGCGCCGAGGCCAGGGCCTGGGCCAGAGCGCCCGCCATGGCACCCTGTTCAGATTTCCGACCCTGGCCGGAGGCCGGTTTGCCTCGGCTGCCAGCCCTGGCATCCGGGCGGCTGCGGCCAGACGCAGGTTTGCCGTCATTTTTCTCGCCCGGCTGGTCGTCCATGCGCATGGTCAGGGCAATCCGCTTGCGCGGAATATCCACATCCATCACTTTGACCTTCACAATATCACCCGCCTTGACCACCTCGCGCGGGTCTTTTACGAAGGTATGGGACAGCGCCGAAATATGGACCAGGCCGTCCTGGTGAACGCCGATATCAACGAAGGCGCCGAAGTTGGTGACGTTGGTCACCGACCCTTCCAGCACCATGCCCGGCTCGAGGTCCTTGAGGGTTTCGACACCCTCCTCGAAGCTGGCAAACCGGAATTCCGGGCGCGGGTCCCGTCCGGGCTTTTCCAGTTCGGCGAAAATATCCTGAACGGTCGGCAGACCGAACTGTTCTGTTACGTAATCCTGCGGGTTCAGGCCACGCAAAAAAGCGGAATCGCCAACAATGTCGTCCACCTTGCGGTTGCTCCGGGCGGCAATGGCTTCCACCACGCCGTAGGCTTCGGGGTGCACGGACGAACGATCCAGCGGGTTCTCGCCGCCGGCAATACGCAGGAAGCCCGCCGCCTGCTCGAAGGTGCGGTCGCCGAGCCGGGTCACTTTCATCAACTGCTTGCGATTCCGGAACAGGCCGTTCTGGTTGCGGAATTCAATGATGTTCTGGGCAATGGTCTGGCTCAGGCCCGACACCCGCGCCAGCAGAGGTGCCGACGCAGTATTCAGGTCCACACCCACGCCGTTGACACAGTCCTCCACGACCGCATCCAGGCTACGGGACAACTGCACCTGGGAGACATCGTGCTGATACTGGCCAACGCCGATGGATTTCGGCTCAATCTTCACCAGTTCCGCCAGCGGGTCCTGCAGGCGGCGGGCAATGGAGACGGCCCCACGAATGGTGACGTCCAGATCCGGCAGCTCTTTGGAGGCAAACTCGGACGCCGAGTATATGGACGCGCCAGACTCACTGACCACGATCCGGGCCAGCTTGAGTTCCGGGTAGCGCTTGCTCAGGTCAGCCACCAGCTTCTCGGTTTCCCGGGAAGCGGTCCCGTTTCCGATGGCCACCAGCTCGATTTTATATTCCCGGCACCAGGCCGCCATCTGTTCGATGGAGCGATCCCACTGGTTCTTGGGCGCGTGGGGATAAATGGCCCCATGGCCAACGACCTGCCCGGTCCCGTCAATCACAGCGACTTTCACCCCGGTGCGAAGCCCCGGGTCCAGCCCCAGTGTCGGGCGTGGACCGGCCGGGGCCAGTAGCAGAAGATCCTTGAGGTTGGCAGCGAACACGTTAATGGCTTCGGTTTCCGCAGCCTCGCGGACCTGAGCCATCAGGTCAGTTTCAATCTGGGTTGAGAGCTTGACTCGCCAGGTCCAGCGCACCACGTCCGACAGCCACTTGTCGGCGGCCCGCCCGTTATCCCGGATGTGCCAGCGGGCGGCAATCCGCTGTTCCGCCGGGTGGGGCTGGCGACGCTCATCGTCGGCATCGCCAACCACAATGCTGTAGGTCAGCACGCCTTCGTTCCGGCCACGCAGAATCGCCAGGGCGCGGTGGGACGGGACTTTTTTCAGGGGTTCGACATGGTCAAAATAGTCCCGGAACTTGGCGCCTTCGTTTTCCTTGCCTTCCACCACGGTCACTTTCAGCTGGCCTTCCTGCCAGATGAAATCCCGCAGGCTGCCCAGCAGTTCGGCGTCCTCGGCAAAGCGCTCCATCAGGATATACCGGGCGCCGTCCAGGGCCGCTTTGGTGTCTTCAACCCCGGCCTCCTTGTTGAGATAACCCTGGGCCGTGGCTTCCGGGTCCTGGGTCGGATCGTCGTAGAGGGCGTTCGCCAGGGGCTCCAGGCCGGCTTCCCGGGCAATCTGGGCCTTGGTGCGGCGCTTGGGCTTGTACGGCAGATACAGATCTTCCAGGCGGTTCTTGGTATCCGCTTCGTCGATGCTGGCTTTGAGTTCGTCGGTCAGCTTGCCCTGCTCCTCGATGCTATTGAGGATGGTAGCGCGACGATCTTCCAGTTCCCGAAGGTAACGCAGGCGCTCTTCCAGCGTTCGTAGCTGGCTGTCGTCCAGCGACCCGGTGATTTCCTTGCGGTAACGGGCGATAAACGGAACGGTCGCGCCCTCGTCGAGCAGAGCCACGGTGGCATTAACCTGTTGCTCGCGGACACCGAGCTCGTCGGCGATGCGCCTGGAGATACTGTTCATGCAACCTCTGTCTGATGCTTTGCCAATAAAGCAGCAAAGGTACAGCGGCTTACTGTTGCAGGCAAGCGGCCTCGCCCCGCTTGTTCAGGAATTGTACAAGGTCTGTCCAGGGCATGGGGCGGGCATAGTAATAGCCCTGAATCTCGTCACAGTGCTGCTGACGCAGGAATTCCAACTGGCCTTCGGTTTCCACCCCTTCCGCCACCACACTGATTTGCAGGCTGTGAGCCAGGCTGATGATCGCCCGGATGATGTGTTCGGCGTCCGCCGACTGGCCCAGTTCCTGGACGAAGGACTTGTCGATTTTCACCAGTGAGATGGGCAGGTGCTGCAAGTTACTCAGGGAGGAAAAGCCGGTGCCGAAATCGTCCAGCGCAAAACTGATACCCAGCTGGTTCAGTTCCCGCAGGCAACGCTGGGCGTACTCCGGATCATGCATCATGGCGCTCTCGGTAAGCTCCAGCTCCAGCAGACTGGTATCGACATTGGCATTGAAAATGATGCGGAATATGGTTTCGGTCATCTTGCGATCGTGAAACTGCCGGAATGACAGGTTGACCGCGAACACCAACCCCGGAAACCCCATTTTCGCGGATTCCTGAAGGCGCTTGCAGGCCTGCTCAATGACCCAGTAACCGATGGGAACAATCAGCCCGCTGCGTTCCGCCACCGGAATGAATTCGTCGGGGCCGACCAGGCCACGCTCCGGGTGGTGCCAGCGCAGCAGGCACTCGACGCCCCGGACCTCCTCGGTGGCCAGATCAATCCGCGGTTGATAGAACAGCTCCAGCTCCTTACCCCGGAGCGCATTGCGCAGATCTGCCTCGAGCCGCAACTGATAGCCGGCGGAAATATGCAGCTGGCGGTCGTAGAAACGGTAACTGGTCCCGGGATCGCGCTTGGCCTCGAACATCGCCCGGTTGGCCCGTCGCAGGAGGTTTTCCGGGCTGTCCCCGGCTTCCGGGTAGGTGGCCACGCCCAGGCTGGCGCTGACCACCACATTCTGGCCATCCACGGTGACGGGGTCATCCAGTGACGCCACCACCTTGCGGATGATCTGGGTAATATCCAGGGAGTCTTCCACCTTCTCGACGATAATGGCCAGCTCGTCACCGCCAATGCGCATCAGCGAATCCACCCGCCGAAGGCTGTGGCGAAGCCGCTCCGCCAGCTTGATCATCAACTGATCACTTTTCTGATACCCGAAGGATTCGTTGATACTGCGGAAGTCGTCGATATTCAGATGCAGCAGGGCCAACCGGTAGTGGCCACGTTCGGCCCGCAGCAGCGCCTGCTGCAAGCGGTCAAAAAACAGGTCGCGGTTAATAAAGCCGGTGGCCACTTCCCGGCCAAGCTGGCCGTGCGCGGACTCTGCCAGCTGCTCCCGGTACCACAGGCACTTGACCGCCCGGCGGAAATTCCAATGGTCCAGGGTCTGGCGGCTGATGTAGTCTCCGGCCCCGGACGCCAGCAACTCGGGCGCCCGCTCTTCCGGGCGTTCCGCACTCAGGGCCAGCACCGGTTTGTCGTTACTGGAGACCGCCAGATATTGCAGAAACGACGGTTCCGAGCCTCCGTGAAAGACGCAGTCCCAAACGATGACATCAAAGCTCGCGTTGCGAATGAGGTCATCACAGTCAATCAGATCCGGACACCAGGTCACATCCGGGCTGATTTCCGGATCACCCGCCAGCAGCGCGTTGAGCCAGAGAAAATCGGTGTAATCCGGTGTTAACACCAGCAGGCGTAACTGACTGGGCCTCATGGTCTCCAGGGGCAGCGTCATCAAGCAGGGTCCGTTTATGCGTGAACAACCAGGTCCGTTCCATCAAGGATAGTCGATAGATCGACAAGGTACAGAGTGCCACGCTCGTGTAGAATAAGCACACGCCTGATCATCCCACTTCGTTCCATTCTGGCCCGGTATTTGTGAACAGACTCAATCCACGACAGAGTGAAGCCGTTCGGTACGCGGAAGGCCCCTTGCTGGTCCTTGCCGGTGCCGGCAGCGGCAAAACCAGTGTCATTACCCGTAAAATCGCCTACCTGATCGAGCACCTGGGCATACCCGGTCGTCACATCGCGGCGCTGACCTTTACCAACAAGGCGGCCCGGGAGATGAAAGAGCGGGTGGGACGGATTGTTGATCGCAAGCTGACCCGGGGCCTGATTGTATCCACCTTTCATAATCTCGGCCTCAACATCATCCGGGAAGAGCATGCTGACCTTGGCTACCACCCCGGCTTCTCGATATTCGACGCGGAAGACGCCAAGGCGCTGCTGCAGGACCTGATGCTGCGAGAAGCCAGCGCCGATGCCGGCGATGAGCTCAGCGACGTGCAGATGACCATTTCATCCTGGAAAAACGCCATGCGCGGGCCCGCGGAAGCCCTGAGCAGGGCAGCCGATGAGCGGGAACAGCGCATGGCCATCATCTACCGGCACTACAGCGAGTACCTGAAAGCCTATAACGCGGTGGATTTCGACGACCTGATCCTGTTGCCGGTGCAGTTATTCCGGAACCAACCGGAGGCGCTCGCCAAATGGCGCCGGAAAATTCGCTATCTGCTGGTGGACGAATACCAGGACACCAACGTGTGTCAGTACGAACTGGTGAAACTGCTGGTGGCCGAACGGGCGGCGTTTACCGTGGTCGGTGATGACGACCAGTCGATCTACGCCTGGCGCGGCGCCCGGCCGGAGAACCTGGCCCAGCTCAAGGAAGACTTTCCCAGCCTGAAGATTGTCAAGCTCGAACAGAATTACCGATCCACCGGCCGGATCCTGCGCAGCGCCAACACGGTGATTGCCAACAACCCCCACGTGTTCGAGAAGGCCCTGTGGAGCGATCACACCATTGGTGAGGAAATCCGCATCGTGCGCTGCCGTAACGAGGATGCGGAATCCGAACGGGTCGCCACGGAAATCCTCGACCAGAAACTGAAAAAAGGCCTGGAATTCCGCGATTTCGCCGTACTCTACCGGGGCAACCACCAGGCCCGCCTGCTGGAAATGAAGCTGCAGGCGTACCAGATTCCCTATCGCATTTCCGGTGGCCAGTCGTTCTTCTCCAAGAACGAGGTAAAAGACGCCATGTCCTATCTGCGACTGCTGATCAACCCGGATGATGACGCCGCCTTCCTGCGGGTGGTGAATGTGCCACGCCGGGAAATCGGCCCCCGGACCCTGGAGCAGCTCAGCCATTACGCCCGCGCCAGGAACGTCAGCCTGTTCAAGTCACTGGGGGATATGGGCGTGGAAACCCACGTCACCGAAAAAGGCCTGGACCGGTTACGCCGGTTTGCCCACTGGGTGGACGCCACCTGCGAACGCCTGCATCAGGAAAACCCGGTGCCGGTGATCAAGCAGCTGTTTACCGATATTGAATACGAAGAATGGCTGCATCAGCACTCCGGCACCCCGAAACAGGCGGAACGGCGCATGGAGAACATCTGGTACCTGGTGGAGTCCATCCAGCGCATGCTCGACGACGGCAAGGGCACCGCCGACGAACTGGGCATTGAAGATGCCATCACCAAGCTGATTCTGCGGGACATGATGGAACAGCGGGAGGAGGAAGACGACAGCGACAAAGTCCAGTTGCTCACTCTGCACGCCTCCAAGGGCCTGGAGTTTCCCCACGTTTATATCATGGGCCTGGAGGAGGAAATTCTGCCGCACCGGTCGAGCATTGAGGAAGGCAACATCGAGGAAGAACGCCGGCTGATGTACGTCGGCATTACCCGGGCCCGGGAAACCCTGACCCTGACCTACGCCGCCGCCCGGAAACAATACGGTGAAAAAATAGAAACCATCCCCAGCCGGTTCCTGGATGAATTGCCGGACGAAGACCTGACCTGGGAGGGCACCGGCGACCTGGACGTGGAGGCCAATCAGAAAAAAGGCAAAGCGACCCTGAGCGCGCTGCTGGGGGATCTGGGCAGCTAGACCAGACCGCCCCTGAACATCGCCCCGAAAACCGGAAAACCCCGCATGGCGGGGTTTTCTGTTGCTGGTTCCGGGTGGGGCGTCTTACTTGCTCTCGGATACCATGTATTCCACCGCGTTGGCGATTTCCTCATCCGGGCAACTGGCACAGCCACCCTTCGCCGGCATGGCGTTGAAGCCATTGATGGCGTGGTTAATCAGGGTTTCCATGCCCTTGTCGATGCGAGGTGCCCAGGCGGCAGTATCACCCAGCTTGGGCGCACCAGCGGCGCCGGTGGAATGGCAAGCCATGCACACGGCGTCATACACTTCATTGCCGGCGCGAGGGCCAGCGCTGGCGGTCTGGGTCGGAGCGGCGGCGGCACCGCATTCCTCGCCCTGAAGGCACACCTTGCCGACCGGTTCGATCCGGGCCCGGATTTCGTCTTCAACACTCGCCAGTACCGCCGTGGCGGACAGGCCGAAACCGAGCAACACAACAGCCAGGACTCTCTTCATCTTCACAATGCACCTCGCATTCACGCGTTATAATCGTAAGTTGCCCGCATTATAGCGACTGAGCACGGGCAAAAAAACCAAACTGCAAAATCAGCCCCTGATTTCAACCATTTTCGTTGCCATTTCGTAAGTCAGACAGCACCGGGCCGGTAATCCGGTTACCATAGCACTGCCTTTTTCGACTGCCCATCAGGAACCACGACATGCCCGCACCCGACTTGCCGCCCCCACACCCACTGCGCAAGCGTTTACTGATCCTGGAGTTCAGTTGCCTGGCGGTTCTGCTGCTGACCATGGGCTGGTTCTCCAGCCAGAATGCCGGTGCCGCGCCGCTGAACCCGGCATGGCTGATTGTTCCGGCGCTGGCCAGCCTGGGCGTGTTTCTGAGCTTTATCGGGCTGATGTATTTGCGCTGGGTGGCCACGGCCGAGGCCTCGAACCGGTTTCGACACAAACTTGTGTTTTCATTACTGGCGCTTACCCTCATCGGTGTCTGGGTCTATGGCATCGCCAACACCTGGCTCAGCCTGACGGCCAGATAGAGGACAGTTCATGCATCACATACACCCTTTTCCCGGCACTCTGGCCCTGTTGGCCCTGTTCCTGACACTGGGAGTTGCCCCCCCACTGCTGGCCCAGACTGTCGATACCGATACCCCTGGCACCGACAACGCGGTGTCTGGTAATGACTGTGCACTGTTAAAAAACGGCGTTCAGCGACTCGCCTGTTACGACAAGGTATTCGATGCCGGGAGCGCCCAGCAGAATGCGTCTGAAGAAAAGCTGGAGCAGGTACGGGACAGGGTCGACCCGCTGGTTCCCGACACGACCACTGAACAGCAGGCCAATGAGGAGGCGTCCGCCAGCACCCCGGAGTCCGACGCCGGCGTGATGAGTTCGGTTCTGGACCAGTATGTGGCCGCCGAGAAAGCGATTTTTTCGTTCTCTGGCAGTTTTGTCAGTCACCGGCCGACCTACATCCTGCCGTTCACCTGGATATCGGAGCCCAACCGGATGCCGACAAGCCCGCGCCTGGGCGAGTCCGGTTATGACTATCGCCTTGACAACAAGGAGGCGAAGTACCAGATCAGTTTCAAAGTGCCGTTGTTGACCGGGCTACTGGATGATCGCACCACGCTCTGGTTCGGCTACACACAGCAATCGTTCTGGCAGGTCTATAACCGGGATGAGTCTGCGCCGTTCCGGGAGACCAACTACGAACCGGAGGTGTTTCTTCGCTACCAGACGGACTATGACATTGGCCCGGGCCGGCTGAACGGGGTCACGATTGGCTTCAACCATCAGTCCAATGGTCAGTCTGAGCCCCGCTCGAGGAGCTGGAACCGGGTGGTGGCAACGGCGGCCTACAGCTATGATCGCTGGCTGTTCATGGTGCAGCCCTGGTATCGCATTCCCGAGGGCACCAAGGATGATAACTCGGACATTCAGGAGTATCTGGGGTATGCGAACTACCACATTGTCTATAAGTTGTCGGAGGATCGGACGTTATCCCTGAAGCTGCTGAACAATCTGCGTTCCGATAACCGGACGTCAGTGGAGTTCGGGTACAGTTTTCCGGTGGGGGATACGGTTAAGGGCTTTTTCCAGTACTACAACGGGTATGGGGAGAGTCTGATTGACTACAATGAGCGGGTTGAGCGGTTCGGGATCGGGATTATGCTGAACAACTGGTTCTGAGGTTCAGAGCCTTTGGTGCCAGACCAAGTGGAGCACCTTGCCTCCTGAAACACGCTCCTTGCGGCACATCCCTGTGGCGCTTGGGCTCCGCCATCCAT
>CBIHLH010000040.1:0-27520 GCA_966210405.1 uncultured Marinobacter sp. | reverse complement strand
CGTGGATCCGCAGTCCATCAGCGAAGTGACCGTTATCGCCGATGGCCGCTCCCTGACCTTCCCGCTGGTGCGCGACACCAAGAGCATCCTCGATGCCGGCAATGAGGAGGGCGCCGATCTGCCGTACTCCTGCAAGGCCGGTGTGTGCTCCACCTGCCGCGCCAAAGTGGTGGAAGGCGAAGTGGAAATGGACCAGAACTTTGCTCTGGAGGATTACGAGGTCGAAGCCGGCTACGTGCTGTCCTGCCAGTGTTATCCGATCAGCGACAAGGTGGTTCTGGACTACGACGAGATGTAGTTTCCGCGCCATCAACCAGACACGAGCAAGGCAAGTCCCACAGAAGCGGGACTTGCCTTGGCGTTTCAGAAACGAATGGAGTTTCCCATGTCAGTCCTGAAAAGTTTCATTGCCGGCCAGTGGGTCGGTGAGAAGGCCGCCAAGGCGCTGCCCAGCGCCGTGAATGGCGAGATCGTCGCCCATACCCACGACGACACCCTTGATTTCAAAGAAGCCGTCGACTACGGCCGCAACGTTGGCGGCAAGAACCTGATGGCCATGGATTTCCAGGAGCGCGCCCTGGCCCTGAAGGCCATGGCGATGTATCTCCAGGAACACAAGAAAGAGCTGTATGCCCTCTCGATGCACACCGGTTCCACCAAAGGTGATAACGGCATTGATATCGATGGTGGCTTCGGCACCCTGTTCTCCTACGCCAGCATGGGCCGGCGCGAGCTGCCTTCCGGTAATGTGGTGCATGAGGGCCCGGTAACGCCCCTGGGCAAGAACAACCATTTTGCCGGCACCCATATCCTGGTCCCCCGCGGTGGTATTGCGGTACACATTGATGCCTACAACTTCCCGGTGTGGGGTATGCTGGAGAAGTTCGCGCCCACCTTCCTGGCGGGCATGCCCTCCATTGTGAAGCCCGCCACCTCCACCTGCTACGTGACCGAACTGGCGGTTCGCCTGATGCAGGCCTCCGGCGTGCTTCCTGAAGGCAGCCTGCAGTTGATCATCGGCAGCACCGGTGACCTGTTTGACCACCTCGAAGAGCAGGATGTGGTCACTTTCACCGGATCCGCCGCAACCGCCCGCAAACTCAGGAATCACCCGAATATCATCAATCGTTCGATTCCGTTCAACGCTGAGGCCGATTCCCTGAACAGTGCCATTCTGGCGCCGGATGTCACGCCGGAGCACGAAGAATTCGACATCTTTGTGAAGGAAATACGCCGCGAGATGACCGCCAAGGCCGGTCAGAAGTGTACCGCCATTCGTCGTATCCTGGTGCCGAAAGAGCAGGTTGGCGCGGTCTGCGACAAGCTGAAAGAGCAGCTCTCCAAGGTCACCGTGGGCAATCCTTCGGTAGAAGGCGTTCGGATGGGCGCCCTGGCCTCCATCGACCAACTTGAAGACGTAAAAACCAACATCCAGGAACTGCTGAAAACCAGCGAACTGGTCCTCGGTGGCGACGGCAGCTTTAAACCAACCGGCGAAGGCACCGAGAAAGGTGCGTTCATCGAACCACATCTGCTGGTGTGCCGGAATCCGGAAAACGGTTGTGGTGCCCACGATATCGAGGCGTTTGGCCCGGTTGCCACCGTGATCCCCTACGACACCATCGAAGATGCGGTTGAGCTGTGCTCCAAAGGCCGGGGATCACTGGTTACCACCCTGACCACCCGCGACCCCGCCATTGCCGGCAGGATTGCGCCACTGCTGGCGGCCTTCCATGGCCGTCTGCACCTGCTGGATGCAGAAGCCGCGAAGGAATCCACCGGCCACGGCTCACCCCTGCCCATGCTCAAGCACGGCGGTCCGGGCCGCGCTGGTGGCGGCGAAGAGCTCGGCGGTATCCGCGCAGTACATCATTACCTGCAGAGAACAGCGATCCAGGGCTCCCCGACCATGCTGGCCGCAGTCACCCGCGAGTACGTGCGCGGCGCCAACCTGATCGAAACCGAGGTGCATCCGTTCCGTCGCCACTTCGAGGACCTGCAGATCAACGAATCGCTGCTGACGCACCGGCGCACCGTCACCGAAGCCGACATCGTCAACTTCGGCTGTCTGTCCGGTGATCACTTCTACATGCACTTTGATGAAATTGCGGCGCGGGACTCCCAGTTCGGCAAGCGCATTGCCCATGGCTACTTTGTGCTTTCCGCGGCGGCCGGCCTGTTCGTTTATCCGGGTGAAGGCCCGGTGCTGGCGAACTACGGCCTGGATACCCTGCGCTTTATCGAGCCGGTGGCCCCGGGCGACACCATCCGGGCGCGCCTGACCTGCAAGCGCAAGATCGATCAGGGCCGGACCTCTCCCGACGGACACCCTCAGGGTGTGGTGGTCTGGGATGTTCAGGTTACCAACCAGAACGACGAGCTGGTTGCGAGCTACGACATCCTGACACTGGTTGCCAAAAGGCCCGAGTAATACCGGGCTTGCCAGACCTTCTCCCTGTCTTGGACCCCAGGGAGAAGGTCACAGGCAAATAAAAGGGGGACAGGTTTAACGACCTGCCCCCCTTTTATTTGTGCCTGTAACTTCGACCAATTACATACCCAGATAGGCCTCACGCACCTTCTCATTGCTGAGCAGTTCACGGCCAGTGCCTTCTATAACCACCCTTCCGGTTTCCAGCACATAACCACGGTCTGCCAAAGCCAATGCCTGTGACGCATTCTGTTCGACCAGGAAGATGGTAATACCCTCCTCCTTCAGCTCTTTGACGATATTGAAAATCTCTTCGATGATCAGCGGCGCCAGGCCCATGCTGGGCTCGTCCAGAAGCAGCAGCCGTGGTTTGGCCATCAAGGCCCGGCCCATGGCCAGCATTTGCTGTTGGCCGCCGGACAGCTCGCCCGCCAGGTTATGGCGTTTCTGGCGCAGGATCGGGAACCTGGTGTACATGCGCTCCAGATCGTCCATCACCTCGGGCGTCTTGCCACGGGTGTAGGCACCGAGCAGCAGATTGTCATGGACACTGAGATCCTTGAACACCTGCCGGCCCTCGGGCACTTGCACGATGCCATTGGCGACTCGCTGGTCGGCACTCACCTTCGCCAGATCCTTGCCCTCGAAGGTTATCGAGCCCCGGTCTGTGGGCTGCAATCCGGAGATGGTCATCAGCAGGGTGGATTTACCGGCACCGTTGGCGCCCACCAGCGAGACAATCTCGCCGCTGTTGATGCGAACATCAATATCGTGCAGGGCTTCAATCTGGCCGTAGGAGGTTGCCAGCCCCTTGATGGACAGCATTTCCTGCTGGGCGTGGGGCGCGGTGACCCGATCCGTATGTCTGAGACCCAGCCCGCCAAACCGTTCCGGGGTATAGCTGACAATCTGGTGGCGCAACTCCCGGAATTCTTCCCGGACCCGCTCACCGAACAACGGATCGTTTTCCACGTCCCGCGCTTCGATGATCTGCTGCCAGTCCTCCTCGGTCAGGAGCTTCCGGGCCCTCGGGATAACCACGCCCTCTTCCTTGCGGATGTGCTTGCGCAAGGCCTCGGTAAAACGTGCAAGGGCATGACTGAACGCCTCGCGCCCTTGCGGCCAGTTCTCCATGCAACCGGCCAGCAACTGGCGCAACTCCAGCAGCTTTTCGTGGCCGATGACGTAGCCCCTGGCCAGCTTTTCCAGCAATGGCGCCGACTCCGGGGATTTTTCCCCGAGCCGTTTGTAGAGCTCGATGTCCGTGGGCGTGCTGTGTACCCGCCGGGAGAAATGCTGGATATAGTCAAAAATGGTGCTGAACAGCCGTTCGTCCGGCCGCTGCTCGTTCACGTTCATATCGCTGAGGAGCTGGTCCAGCAGATCCAGGATCCGCCACAGCGCCTGATGTTCCTGAACAATAATCCGGACGGCCTGCTCGCTGCGTGACTGGGCAGGCGCCATTTCAGTGTGTTGCTCGTTCATGTGAAATGTCTCCCTGCTCAGCCACCCAGATAGGCGGCGATAACGTCCGGATTCTGACGGATTTCACCGGGCGTACCCTCGGCCAGAACACGACCGTAGTTCAGCACCAGCAACCGGTCGGATATGCCCATCACCAGTTTCATGTCGTGCTCAACCAGCATCACGGTGATGCCCTGGTGCGCAATTTTCCGGATCAGCTCTTCCAGTGCCGCTGTTTCGACAGCGTTCAGACCCGCTGCTGGCTCGTCCAGCAGGATAACCTTGGGTTCAGCCGCCAGGGCCCGGGCAATTTCCAGCCGCTTGAGCGCTCCGTAGGACATCGCCGAGGCTTCTGTGTCGAGATACTGGCCGCAACCAACATACTCCATCAGTTCGGCGGCCCGCTTACGGGCGGCCTCCTCATTACGACGCAGAGACGGTAACCGGAACAGCGTGGTAAACAGACTGCTCCTGAGCTGCAGGTGACGACCCAGCATAACGTTCTCAATGGCGGTCATGTTCATACAGATCTGCATCTGCTGGAAGGTCCGGCACATTCCCCGTTCCGCCAGCTGGTTCGGCTCCAGCCGGGCGGTACTTTCGCCGTTCAGCAGAATTTCCCCCTTGGTCGGGGTGTAGAGGCCGGTGATCAGGTTGAACAGGGTGGTTTTGCCGGCCCCGTTGGGGCCAATCACCGAAAAGACCTGCCCGGTTTCAACCGCAAAGCTGACGCCCTCAACCGCATGAACGCCACCAAAGGCCTTATCGAGGCCTTTCACTTCCACCAGTGCGGTCATGCCTCACCTCCCGCTTTCCTGCGCATCCTTTTGGAGATCACCGCGGTCAGGGTCGGAAGCAGGCCCCTGGGCATGAAGATCATGGTGAGCATCAGAATCAGGCCGAACATAACCGTTTCGAGTTCCTGGAAATCCGCCAGCACCTGGGGCAGCAGCTTCAGCACCACCGCGCCCAGAATCACGCCGAAGGTGGAGCCCATGCCGCCCAGAACGACCATGGTGATAAAGAGAATGGAGAATTCAAAGCTCGCCACCGCCGGCGTGATAAAGCCCTGAAAGTGGGCGTACAGGCTGCCCATAATGCTGGCATAGATCGCGGAGATCACGAACACGAGGCTTTTGTATTTTGCGGTGTTCACGCCCACCACGCTGGCCGCCACTTCCGAGCCTTTCACGGAACGCAGCGCCCGGCCAATGGGCGATTCAATCAGGTTCAGGGCGAACCAGACAGCCAGCAGAAGGACCACGCTGGCCAGGATATACCAGGCCTGAACGCCGGAAATCTCCAACCCGAACAGTGAATACCGGCCAAAGGCACTGAGCTCCCAGCCGAAGATTTCAAACGCCGGAACCGGCATGCCGTCGGGACCACCGGTCAGGGCCCGCTCGTTGTTGAGAATGATGGCAATGATAAAACCCACCGCCAGCGTTGCCATGGACAGGTAGTGCCCTTTCAGGCGCAGGATCGGGCGACCCACCACCCAGGCGATAAAGCCTACGACAACGGCGCCAACGACCAATGCCGGCACCGACGACCAGCCGTAAGTCCCCGTGGCAATACCGGTGAAATAGGCACCGAGGCCAAAGAACCCGGCATGGCCCAGGCTGATCTGACCGGCAAAGCCGACCAGCAGGTTCAGACCGACTACCGTCGCGGCAATAATGGCCATCTGGATGACCAGTTCATAATGGAACGGGTTGCCCAGGAAAACCGGAAGAATCATCAGAATGAGTGCGAGAATCACCAACCCCCGCAGTCGGGACTGCATAAACCGGTTCAGCATCAGACGCGCTCCACGACTTTGGCACCAAACAACCCGCGCGGCATGAAGAACAACACCAGCAGAATCATGGAAAACGCCACCGCATCCTTGTAATCGGACGAGATATAACCGGCCGCCATGGCTTCAACGATGCCAAGGGCGAGGCCACCGACAACGGCACCCACGCCGCTGCCAAGGCCACCGATGGCCGCCGCGACGAAGCCTTTGAGGCCAAGGATGATGCCGATATCGTAAGACGTGAAGGTAATGGGAGCCACGACAATTCCGGCAACCGAACCCAGCAGCGCAGACACCATAAACGCCAGCATCAGCACCATCTGGGTGCGGATACCAACAAGGCGCGCCGCTTCCTTGTTCATGGATGTCGCCAGGATCGCCTTGCCGATCAGCGTTTTGGTGAAGAACACCACCAGGGCGATGACCAGCACCGCACCGACGCCCAGAACCCAGAGGCTCTGACTGTTGAGCACGGCGCCGAATACCTCAATCGGCTCACTGGAGCTGAAGTTCTGCAACACATGATATTGCTTGCCCCAGACAAGCTGGGCGACACCACGAATGAAGATCGACGCACCGATGGTAATAATAATCAGGGTAACTACGTCGGCCTGCTTGGCCGGTGCAATCGCCAGGCGCTGAAGCGCAACCCCCAGGAGGCCGGCCAGGACAACGGCAAGCACAACCGCCAGAATCATGGGTACGCCCATGGCCGTCAGGGAAACCGTGGCCATGCCTCCGATCATCAGGAATTCACCCTGGGCAAAGTTGATGACGTGGTTGGCGTTGTAGATGAGGGTAAAACCGAGGGCTATCAGGGCGTAGGTCGCGCCGATAGTAATCCCGGTGAACAGGTACTGTAGGAATTCTGCGAGCATAGCGGTGGTTCCGGCCGAACATCGGCTGGCGGCCTGCCCGGGCAGGCCGCCAGCCGAGAGACTGGTTAAAGGGGCATCAGTTGATCAGTTTCCAGTCGCCGTTCTGGACTTCCAGCATGCGGAAGGAATCTGCCTCCAGGCCGTTGTGGTCAGTCGGTGACATATTGAATTCACCAGTCACACCCACGTAACCCTTGATGTTTTCCAGAGCCTCGCGAACCGCCTCGGGATCGGTTGAGCCCGCTTCTTCAATGGCCCGGACCGCCAGCATCAGGCCGTCATAGGCGTAGGCACCAAAGGTTGACACCTTGGAGTCCCAGCGTGCTTCGTACTCAGCCTTGTAGGTCTGAACCACGTCTTTCTGGGGGTCATCCGCTGGCAGTGAGTCCGGAACCAGCAGCGGTGATGCCGGCAACCGAAGCCCTTCAGCGGCCGAGCCAGCCAGCTCCAGGAAGCTGTCAGAAGCGACACCATGGGACTGATAGAACGGCAGCTCAATTCCCAGTTGATCGTAGTTTCGGGTCACAATGGCGGGCCCCTGGCCAAAACCGAAGTTCAGAACCGCTTCCACGCCCTTTGTGTTACGGATATTGGTCAACTGGGCGGTCATGTCTGTATCAGATGCGCTGTAGGTCTCATCGGCAAGCACTTCAATCCCCATCTGCTCGGCCACTTCCAGGGTCTGGGTGCGGCCGGAGCTGCCGAAACCACCGGTGCCGGAGATCAGGCCGATTTTGGTGATACCGCGATCCTTCATGTCCGCAAGAATACGCTTCGCGGCCATGCGGTCAGACTGGGGTGTCTTGAAGACCCATTTTTTCACCGGGGTGGTGATAACCACGGCACCCGCCAGGGATATGAAGGGAACCTTCGCCTGCTCAATCAGTGGCACCGCCGCCATGGTGGCGCCCGTGGTGCTGCCACCGACAATAATATCGACCTGATCGGAGCGAATCAGGCGGCTGGCAAAATTGCGGGCAGACGAGGCATTGCCAGCGTCGTCGTAATGGATCAGCTCCAGCGGGCGACCAAGCACACCGCCTTCTTCATTGATTTTTTCCACGTACATTTCAAGCGTTTTCAGCTCAGGGTCGCCAAGGAAGGACGCCGGACCTGTCACAGACAGGAACGAACCGATTTTGATGGGCTCAGCCGCCTGGGTACTCATCATCATGAGGCCGGCAACTGCAACCGCTGCGCATTTACCTGCGCGACGCATCATTGTATTAAACATTGTTTTTGTTCTCCCGAATTGTGCAGGGGCTTGAATGTGTTTTTGTGTCTTCGCCCGGTAAAATTCGATACCGTTGACGAACATCAAATGAAGTTATTGTATCATAAGTTCTGTGTCAACCGATTTCAGGGAGTCTGACTGGCACTTGTTAAGCAAAGCTGAGACTGAGGCAACACGCCAGAACAGCGGCCAGAAAGACAAACCTTTACCTGACACGCAAGACCCGCATAATACGGGCATCGTGTTTCATTGATTCTTGTGAGCGAACCCAGGCCCATGACTGCAAAAAGCCAGCTCGAACTGCTCGTCAAAAACTTCCAGAAGAAGCGGCCACTCCGGGCCGGCTCTCTCATCATTACCATCTATGGCGACGCCATCGTACCCCGCGGCGGCAATGTCTGGCTTGGCAGCCTGATGAAACTGGTGGAGCCCATGGGCATCAGCCAGCGGCTGGTTCGCACCTCGGTGTACCGCCTGGTTCAGGAATCCTGGCTGCAAACCGAAAAGGTCGGGCGCTGCAGTTATTACAGCCTGACCGGCCCCGGGCTGCGCCGGTTCGAGCAGGCGTTTCAGCACGTTTACAATCTTGATACCGAGGAATGGAGCGGAAGCTGGTGCCTGGTGTACCTGAACCAGCTGTCGCCGGAGCTTCGCCAGAAAGTCCGGGAAGAACTGAAGTGGCTCAGTTTCGGCAGCATGGCGCCGGGGCTGATGGAGCACCCCAGGTTTACCCGCAGCGAACTGATGCCGATGCTGCAGGAATGGGGCGCCCTGGACGATACCATCGTGATGCAGACCCTGCCCATGGAGCAGAAAAGCCCCAGGGCACTTCGCCTGCAGGTCCGTGAGAGCTGGAACCTGGATGAGCTTGGCGGTCGATACCGACGCTTCCTCGCGCAATTCCGTCCGCTGTGGCGTGAACTGCAGTCCGACGATACCCTCAGCCCGGAAGAGTGCCTGATTCTCCGGGTTCTGCTGATTCACGAGTATCGCAAGATTCTGCTGCGTGACCCCCTGCTGCCCGACGAACTGCTGCCGGGTGACTGGGAAGGCCGCAGCGCCAAGCAGCTTTGCCGCAATCTGTACCGCAAAATTCATGTGCGCGCCGAGCAATGGCTGGACGACACCCTGGAGAATGCCTCCGGCCCTCTGCCAGGGCCGGGCGACAAGTTCTACAAGCGTTTCGGGGGACTGCGGGATTCAGGCACCGTCACCGACGCCGTGGCCGAAATAGAATAACCGCGCCCGAGGCCAGCTATTCAGGAGACGGAGCCGGGGTGGGCGCGCCCTGCTCCCGCTGTTCCGCCTTGCGCGCCAGATGCAGCACCACGACACCAAGGGCCATCACAACCAGGGTAAGCCACAGGCCGTTGGTGTAATTGCCCTCCACATCGGCCAGATAGCCGACCACCGCCGGCGCCAACATCTGGGCGATGCCATAGCTGAAGGTCAGCCGACTCATGGGCCGGGATGGATTCTCGGGGAACACCCGCCCCACCATCGCCAGCATCATACTGACAATACCGATGAAGCTGGCGCCATAAATCACTGCGCTAAGCATCACGCTGGCCATGCTGGTATTAACGATCAGCATCAGAATGCTCACGGCGTTGAGTGTGTACGCCAGATACAGCGCCAGCCATTGCCCCCACCGGCGCGAGAACACATCCCAGAGCCAGCAGGCGGGTGTCGCGGCAAGGCCGGCGATAAGCCAGATCAGCCAGCCGTGACCACTGAGCTCCGGCATGGACTCGGCAATGGCCACCAGGAACGTCGCCGTCACCACATAGCCGACCCCGGCACAGAAATAGGCCAATTGCAGAATTCGGATAAACCGGCTCCGCTCAGCTCCGGCAGCACCAGCTCCGGTCCTCGGCAAGGCGTAGGCCCGGTAATCCGGCATCCAGCGCCAGGCAGGCACCAGCAATACCAGCGCAACCAGCCCGTAAATCACCCATTGCTGGTCCCAGGTAAACGGGTCCTTGATCAGTTGAGCCACCACGGCGGTCAGGACAATCCCGAGCCCGATGCCCGAGAAGAACACCCCAAGCTCGGATTTCTGGTTGTTCCTGATAAGCCAGCTCATCAGCAGCCCGGCACCCAGTAACATACCTGCCGACGTGCTCAGCCCGGAGACAAAGCGCAACACGAACCATAACCACATATTGGTGGTGTACCCCATGAGGACCGTCGAAACCACCGCAACCACCAGCCCGAGCTGATACAACCTTACTTTGAGGCCAAGATCGCTGATCCGGGTGATCACGAGTGCACCGGTGAGATAGCCGGCGTAATTCACCGTTGCCAGCATACCCACCACGGATTTGCTCAGCCCCAGCGCCGCCACCATTTCCGGGATCATCGGTGTGTAGGAGAACCGGGCAATACCCACCATGACGACAACCGAGATTACGCTGGCCACTAACACTTTTACTGTTTCTATGGGTTTCACGGGGTTTCCTCTGCTCATCATCGATTTGCACCCGTCACCATAGCCCGTTCCGGACCCGATCAGGGGAAATGCATACAATTAACCGAAAATCGTGCCTATCAAATATCGACCAAATCGACTAGTATAAGGGCGAATAACGCATTGCCCTGCAATGCATCTCCTCTCCCGAATTCCGAGTAACTTAATGTCTGAATTGTCCTTTGCCGAACTGGGGCTTGATCCAGCCGTACTTGAAGCTGTGTCCGCCGTTGGCTATGAAACCCCATCACCGATCCAGGCTCAGGCAATCCCTGCGCTACTCGCTGGCAACCATCTGTTGGGCGTGGCCCAGACAGGTACCGGTAAAACGGCCGCCTTTGCGCTGCCCCTGCTGAGCCGAATTGACGCCTCTGTCACCGAGCCCCAGATTCTGGTGCTGGCGCCGACACGCGAGCTGGCCATCCAGGTGGCCGAGGCCTTTACCACCTACGCCAGCAAGTTTCGCAACTTCCATGTGCTGCCAATTTACGGCGGCCAGGATTTCTACCCCCAGATCAAGGGCCTTCGCCGTGGCGCCCAGGTGATCGTGGGCACGCCGGGCCGTATGTTGGACCACCTCCGTAAGGGCACCCTGAAGCTGGACAGCCTGAAAGCACTGGTTCTGGACGAAGCCGACGAAATGCTTCGCATGGGCTTTATCGATGACGTAGAGGCCATTCTCTCGAAGACGCCGGAGAACTGCCAGCGCGCTCTGTTCTCGGCCACCATGCCGCCACAGATCAAAAAAGTAGCCCAGACTTACCTGCGCAACGCCACTGAGGTTCGCATCGAAAGCGAAACCCGCACGGTTGAGCGCATTTCCCAGTTTGTTCTGCCGGTATACGCCGAGCGCAAACTGGACGCCCTGACCCGAATCCTTGAAGTGGAGCCGTTCGACGCCTCCATCATTTTCGTGCGCACCAAGGCGGAAACCACGTTGCTGGCAGAGAAACTCTCCGCCCGGGGCCACGCGGTGGCGCCGCTGAATGGCGATCTGAATCAGCGCCAGCGTGAGCAGACCGTGGAAGACCTCAAGCGCGGCAAGAAAGACATCATCGTGGCTACCGACGTAGCCGCCCGCGGTCTGGATGTCCCTCGGATCACTCACGTGATCAACTATGACGTACCCTACGATACCGAGGCCTACATTCATCGCGTTGGCCGTACCGGCCGCGCCGGACGTGACGGCAAGGCAATTCTGCTGGTCACGCCCCGGGAGCGCAGCTGGTTGCGCACGCTTGAGCGGGCCACCAATTCGCCGATGGAGTCCTACCAACTGCCCTCGCCCGTCGAGCTCAAGAAGATGCGCGAACAGCAGTTTGAAACGCAGCTGCTGGGTTTCGCCGAGGATGGCAAGCTGGCAAAAGCGATGTCGCTGCTGGATGAGATCGCCGAGCGCAATGAGATGGACACGGCAATGGTAGCCGGTGCTCTGGCCTGCTGGCTGGAGGCATCCCAACCCGGCTCGCTGCCGCTGGAGCAGCCAGAAGCGCTGCCGGAGATTTCAGCCAGCGCGCCGCCGCGCCGAGACCGCCAGGGTGGCCGCCCGGGCGGTAAACCCGGGTACAAGCCCGGCTTCAAGAAAGGCCCCAAGGGCCGTGGCGGCCCTGGCCCGAAGGGCAAGCCCCCCGGTAAAGGCGGCAAACCGGCGGGCAAGCGTCCGCCCCGTCAGGCCGACGCCAAGCGCTGATAGACGACGAAGCTGTAGTCGTAAGGGTTGTTATCGGACGCGGAAAAATCCTCCCGTCCGATTTCTTCCCACTCATCCCAGTTCACTTCCGGAAAAAACGCATCCCCATCCACTTCCGCGTGCACCTGGGTGATGTACATGCGGTCGACCATCGGCAGCGCCTCGGCGTAGATCTGCCCGCCCCCGATGATCATCACCTCGTCGCCGCCTTCGAGTTCCGCCTGAGCTTCGGCTTTTACCACCGCTTCCTGTAATGACGTCGCCGCCACGGTCCCCGCTGGCGCTTCCCAGGCATGGTTCCGGGAAACCACCACGTTCATCCGCCCCGGCAACGGCCGACCAATGGAATCCCAGGTTTTTCTGCCCATGATGATGGGCTTACCCATGGTGGCCTGCTTGAAATAGCGAAGATCGCCTGGCAGGTACCACGGCAAGTTGTTGTTCCGGCCGATGACCCGGTTCCGGGACATGGCGACTATTAAGGCTTTTCTCATATTTTGTCCTCAGATTTGGGCGTTCGGATTCAGGGGCTGCTGACTTGGGGGCTGCAAGGGGGCGGGGTTACCTCTCAAAAAAACGCCTCAAGGCATCCTTGCGCGGCTTGGGCTCCGCCATCCAGGGCTCCGCACATTTTTGGAGAGGTAACCCCGCCCTCTTGCGATTCGGCCACTCAAACAGCCTGCCCGAGTCATCTTTTCCAACTCTTTCGTTCAACCTTGCATCAAACCGCTGACAGCTATCCAACTGAGATTTTTCGATCTGCATTCTCTGCAGTTAGAGCGCAGAGCATCGGGTGGGGTGTTCCGAAAATGTGCGGAGCCATGGATGGCGGAGCCAAGCGTACACGGACGTATTCAAAGCGTTTTTCGGAACACCCCACCCGATGCTCTGCCACCACCAAACCAAGCGGACCGCAAACCCAGGCAGAGGGTCAAATCGCAATAGGCGCCTTAATCCCGGGATAAGGCTCATACCCCTCAAACTCGAAGTCTTCCAGTTCGTACTCGAAGATACTCGCCGGCTTGCGCTTGATGACGAGATTCGGCAACGCCCGTGGCTCACGCTTTAGTTGCTCAAAGACAATGTCATCGGTCAGGTGGTTCTGGTACAGGTGGCAGTCGCCGAACGTATGCACAAACTCGCCAACTTCCAGATCACACTGCTGGGCGATCATGTGCGTCAGCAAGGCGTAAGACGCAATGTTGAACGGCACCCCCAGGAACAGGTCGGCGCTGCGTTGGTACAGCTGGCAGGACAGCTTGCCGCCGGCGACATAGAACTGGAACAGACAGTGGCAGGGTGCCAGCGCCATGCGGCCCTGGCGGACATTGTCCTGTGGGCCGATGGATTCGTCGGGCAGTTCCGCCGGGTTCCAGGCAGACACGATCAGGCGGCGGGAATTGGGCTTGGTGCGGATCTGTTCGATGACGTCGCTGATCTGGTCAACCACGTTGCCATCGGGGCACTGCCAGCTGCGCCACTGCTTGCCGTAGATAGGGCCCAGGTCGCCGTTTTCGAGTGCCCACTCGTTCCAGATGGAGACCTTGCGTTCTTCCAGCCAGGTGTTGTCGGTGGAGCCACGCAGGAACCAGAGCAGTTCATAAATAATGCTGCGCAGGTGGATCTTCTTGGTGGTGACCAGCGGGAACCCGTGCTGCAGGTTAAAGCGGATCTGGCGCCCGAACACGGAACGGGTGCCCACGCCGGTGCGGTCACCCTTGTCGAACCCGTTGTCGACCACATCCTGCATCAGATCGAGATAGGCTTTCATTCGGCACTCCTCCGATAGGCAACAAGCATCAGGGTGGCGCCCGCGATAATCATCGGGAAGGAAAGCACCTGCCCCATAGTCAGCCAGTTGAACGCCAGGTAGCCCAACTGTGCGTCGGGCTGGCGAACAAATTCCACCAGGAAACGAAAGATACCGTAGCAGACAAGAAACAGGCCAGACACGGCCATGCGCGGGCGGGGTTTGGCGGAGAACCACCACAGAATGATAAACAGCGCCACGCCCTCCAGGGCAAACTGGTAGAGCTGGGACGGATGTCGGACCAGGGAATCCGGAGCGGTGCGGAAGACCATACCCCAGGGCACATCAGTGGGCTTGCCCCAGAGTTCGCCGTTAATGAAATTACCAATCCGGCCGGCCCCCAGGCCCACAGGCACGAGCGGCGCCACGAAATCGGCGATCCGCCAGAACCCGGTATCGACTTTTAGACCGTACCACCACATGGCAAACATCACGCCGAGTAGCCCGCCATGAAACGACATGCCACCTTCCCAGACCCGGAACAGCCACAGCGGATCTGCCAGGAAGGCATCAAAGTTGTAGAAAATAACGTAGCCGAAACGGCCACCGAGAATCACGCCCAGGGCCAGATAAAACAGCAGGTCACCCATTTGCTCTTCGGTAATGGGCGACCAGGGCTTACGGGCCCGGAGGCGGCCAAGCCACCATCCGGCCAGGAATCCCACCAGGTATGTTAATCCGTACCAGTGAATCTTTAGGGGGCCGATGGCAATGGCCACCGGGTCAATCTGGGGATGCTGAAGCATCGACAACCTCTCAGCTCAGAAGAAAACGAAGTCCCACCAGCAACAGCATGATGGCAAAGATACGCTTGAGCGCCCGGGCTTCCAGCCGGTGGGACAGATTGGCGCCAACCCGGGCAAACAGCACGCTGGTCAGAATGATACCCACCATCGCCGGCAGGTAAATAAAGCCGGCGCTATACGCGGGCAGCACCGGGTTTTGCCATCCGGTCCAGACATTGCCGAGCGCGCCGGCAAGGGCAATCGGCAGCCCACAGGCGGCCGACGTACCCACGGCCTGTTGCATCCGGACATTGCACCAGCTCAGAAACGGAACCGTCAGGGTACCACCGCCTATGCCAAAAATGGCCGACGCCCAGCCAATACCTCCGCCAGCCACGCGAAGGCCCGGTGGGCCCGGTACACCACGGCCGGGCTCAGGCTCGAATCCGGTGAACATTTTCAGGGCGACAACGATCACAAACCCGCCGATAACCACTTCGAGCTCGGGGCCGCTCAGGAAGGAGGCGGTCCAGGCGCCCGCCACGGCCCCCACCACGATCCCGGCAGACATGGGGCGAAACAGGTCCCATCGTACGGCATCGTGTGAATCGTGTGAGCGGATGGAACTCAGCGAGGTGAACACAATCGTGGCCAGGGATGTACCCACCGCCAGATGGGCCGCAATGTCCGGGCTGATTCCCTGCAGCCCGAAAATAAAGATCAGCGCCGGCACGATAACCAGACCACCACCAATGCCAAACAGGCCCGCCAGGGTGCCAGCCAGGGCTCCGAGGGCAAGATACAGCGCAAAAACGGACACCAGACTCATCAGCCAATCACACACGCGGGAAAATCAGGCTGGTATGATACACACCGTCACTGGCAAGTTCATTACCTGCTCGTTCATCAACCCGGGGAGTCCCACCGCCATGTGCCTGATTGCGTTTGCCCTTGGCCAGAACAGCCACTTTCCGCTGGTACTGGCCGCCAACCGGGATGAGTTCTACCAACGGCCGACTGCGCCCATGGCGTGGTGGACGACCGAGGCGAACACCGAGGTGCTGTCTGGTCGCGACCAGCGCTCCGGTGGCACCTGGCTGGCGGTTACCCGGGATGGCCGGATCAGCGCCGTCACCAACGTCCGGGAGGGCTCTCCCGAGGCCGGCAGGGTCAGCCGTGGTGAGCTGCCCTTGCGGGCATTGCAGGAGCCGGAAGCCCGGTTGCAGCAGTCGCTGGTGGATAACCCCGACCGCTACGCCGGATTCAATCTGGTCTCGCTTTCCGGCCCCGGAGGCTGGTATTTCAGTAACCGGGACGCCCATCCCGGTCGACAGGTCCACAAGGGCACCTACGGCCTGAGCAATCACCTGCTGCAAACGCCCTGGCCCAAGCTGGTGCGCTTACGGGACGCTCTGGGTCAGGCGGTCGCAACCACCAGCGGATCCCAGGACGAACTGCACCGCACCCTGACAACCCTGTTGCAGGACCCGACCCCGGCGCCCGACCACCTGCTGCCAGACACCGGCGTGCCCCGGGAGACTGAACGATTCCTGTCCTCTGTCTTCATTGCCGGCGACCAGTACGGCACCCGCGCCACCACGGTGGTCAGCATCACCCATGACCACCGTATCCAGGTGACTGAACAGGCCTGGGAGCCCGGAGGTGTACAGGGTGAATTCCGGCGATTTCACTGGCAGCGGTAGCTTTCAAGCTCTGGTATAATCCGCGAAATTTCGCCACCCATTCGGAGGGCCACAGATGGCCGGTGAACAAGGCGCCACATCCATTGCCGATTTCGAGAAATCCCTCGACGAACTGGAAAAGCTGGTTCGCGACCTGGAGCAGGGTGAGCTGTCGCTTGAGCAATCACTAACGGCGTTCGAACGGGGCGTAAAACTGACCCGTGAGTGCCAGCAGGCCCTCAAAAGTGCCGAGCAACGCGTCGAGCAACTGGTGCAGAACAGTGACGGCACCCTGGAAACCCGCCCCTTTACGGAAGACGACAGCGACTGATGACCAACCCGAACCAATCGGCGGTCGATTTTCTCGACACCTGCCGGGCCCGCGTCGATGTCGAGCTTGAACGGTGCCTTGACCGGCCGGCCGCCTCTACACGGCTGCTGGACGCCATGCGCTACAGCGTTCTGGGCGGCGGCAAGCGAATTCGGCCGGCCCTGTGCCTGGCGGCAGCCCGGGCCGTGGGCCAGTCCGGCGAGGAAGCGTTGACGCCCGCCTGTGCGGTGGAACTGATTCACGCCTATTCCCTGATTCACGACGACCTGCCCGCCATGGATGACGATGATCTGCGCCGGGGCCGGGCCACCACCCATATTGCGTTTGACGAGGCCACCGCGATCCTGGCGGGCGATGCCCTGCAGGCGCTGGCCTTCGGCTTGCTGGCCGAAGCGCCGGGCCTGGCGCCGGCAACCCGGCTGGCGATGGTTCAGGAACTGTCGGGAGCCAGCGGGCAGAGTGGCATGGTCGGCGGCCAGGCCATTGATCTGGAGTCGGTCGGCAAAACCCTGTCGCTCAACCAGCTGGAAACCATGCATCGGCAGAAAACCGGCGCGTTGATTGAAGCCAGTGTGCGCATGGGCGCCCTGACAGCGCCGGACATCCGCCCACAGGACCTGGGCGCACTGACCCGTTACGCCGAAGCCCTGGGGCTGGCCTTCCAGGTACAGGACGACCTGCTGGATATCGAAGGGGACACCAGCGTTATTGGCAAGCCCAGGGGCTCCGATGCCGCCCGTTCGAAGCCCACCTACCCGTCCCTTCTGGGTATCGACGGAGCCCGGGAGCATCTCTCGGCCCTGCTTTCCTGCGCACTGGAAAGCCTGGAAGGTTTCGGCTCCGAGGCACAGTCCCTGCGCGCCATGGCGGATTACGTGGTGGCAAGAACCCATTGAATCCCGGCGTCACGAAGGCGCACACTGGCACGATACAAACTCGCATTTCTGGCCACGCACGTGTGAAACAGGCCCGCCTGTTCCCCTATAATGTCAGCCAGATGCCGAACATTCCGGAAAAGACCCGAGCAGATGCAGGACACTTATATTTTCAAGGAAATTCCCGCCAACCGGCCCCAAACCCCGCTGCTGGACCGGATCGATTCGCCCGACCAGCTCCGGGAACTGCCGGCTGAGCAGCTGACACGGCTGGCACGGGAACTCAGGGCGTTCCTGCTCTGGTCCGTGGGCCAGACCGGTGGCCACTTCGGGGCCGGCCTGGGTGTACTGGAGCTGACCGTCGCCCTGCATTACGTCTTCAAAACCCCGGAGGATCGCCTGGTCTGGGACGTGGGCCACCAGGCCTACCCCCACAAGATTCTGACCGGTCGCCGTGAGCAGATGGGCAGCATCCGCCGCAAGGGCGGTCTGGCCGGTTTCCCGAAACGCGCCGAAAGCCCCTACGACACGTTTGGTGTCGGGCACTCGAGCACGTCCATCAGTGCCGCGCTGGGTATGGCGGTAGCCGCCAGGCTGCAAGGCACGGGCCGCAAGAGTATCGCGGTCATCGGCGACGGCGCGATGACTGCCGGCATGGCCTTCGAGGCCCTGAACCACGCCGGGCACCTGCACGCGGACATGCTGGTCATTCTGAACGACAACGACATGTCGATTTCCCGTAACGTGGGCGGCCTGTCGAACTATTTTGCCAAGCTGCTTGCCAGCCGAACCTACAACCAGGTGCGCGACAGCAGTAAAAAAGTGCTGCAGGGTGCCCCGCAGCTGATGGCGCTGGCCAGGAAGACCGAAGAGCATTTCAAGGGCATGATTGCGCCGGGCACGCTGTTCGAGGAACTGGGCTTCAACTATATCGGCCCCATTGATGGCCACGACCTGCCGTTGCTGGTCGACACGCTGGAGAATATCCGCGAGCTGGAAGGCCCCCAGTTCCTTCATGTGGTGACCACCAAGGGCAAGGGCTTCGCGCCCGCGGAGGCGGATCCGATTGGTTATCACGCCATCAACAAGATTGAGCCAGTGCCACCCAGCAAGCCGGAACCCATCAAGTCCACGCCGAAAAGCCCGAAATACGCCAATGTCTTTGGCCAGTGGCTGTGCGACTCGGCCGAGGCGGACGACCGGGTGGTAGGCATTACACCGGCCATGTGCGAAGGGTCGGATTTGTTGGCGTTTTCACAACGGTTCCCCGAGCGCTATTTCGATGTCGCCATCGCCGAGCAACACGCCGTCACCCTGGCTGCCGGTCTCGCCTGCGACGGTGCGAAACCGGTGGTCGCCATCTACTCCACGTTTCTGCAGCGCGCCTATGACCAACTGATCCACGACGTTGCTATCCAGAACCTGGATGTCCTGTTCGCCATTGACCGGGCCGGGCTGGTGGGGGAAGACGGGCCCACCCATGCCGGTGCCTTCGACATCAGCTACCTTCGCTGCATCCCCAACATGGTGGTGATGACCCCCTCTGATGAAAACGAAACCCGCCAGTTACTGCAGACGGGCATGCTGTACGAAGGCCCGGCAGCCGTCCGTTACCCCCGGGGGACCGGCCCCGGCGCCGAGATTCATCAGCAGTTGATCCCCCTGGCCATCGGCAAGGGGCGGCGAGTCCGTGAGGGAAATGGCATTGCCATTCTGAATTTTGGCACCCTGCTGGGCCCGGCCCTGGCGGCGGCGGAAGCATTGGGCGCCACGGTAGCCGACATGCGGTTCGTCAAACCTCTGGATGAAGGCCTGGTACTGGCACTGGCGGAACAGCACGAACTGCTGGTCACCCTGGAAGAAAATGTGGTCGCCGGCGGCGCCGGCAGCGCTGTGGCCGAGTGTCTTAACGTCCGGGAAGTGTCCATGCCGCTGTTGCAACTCGGCCTTCCCGACACCTTTATCGACCATGGCAAACACGGTGAGCTGCTGAGCGGCTGTGGCCTGGACGCCACAGGTATTACCAGGGCCATTCGCGAGCGCATGGAACGCCTGCAGCATCAACGCCTGACGGCCGTCAAGTAACCAACCCGGCCCCGGGATCAGGCCTCGGGGTCATCGTCCTGGTGGGTTTCGAACCAGTGGCCGAGTTTGCTTTGCTTGGTGTTGAGGTAACTTTCATTGTGCGGATTGCGCCCCACATGCAAAGGCACTCTTTCCGCAATTTCAATGCCGTAAGAGGTCAGCGCCTTGACCTTGCGGGGATTGTTGGTCATTAACCGCAGGCTCTTGATGCCCAGGTGCTCCAGCATATCCTTACACATGCTGTAGTCGCGCAGGTCGGCCGCAAAACCAAGCCGCTCATTGGCCTCAACGGTATCCGCTCCCTGATCCTGCAAATGATAGGCGCGGATCTTGTTCAGCAATCCAATTCCCCGACCTTCCTGGCGCAGGTAAATCAAAATGCCCCGGCCCTCGCGGGCAATACTGCGCAACGCCTCTTCCAACTGATAGCCGCAATCGCAGCGCATGCTATACAGGGCATCGCCCGTCAGACATTCGGAATGCGTCCGGGCCAGCATGGGTTCGTCGCTGTCCAGCGCCCCGAGAGTCAGGGCGATATGCTCTTTGCCAGTGTCCGGTTCCTCGAACCCGTGCATATCAAACACCCCGAACGGAGTCGGTAACCGGCAGGTCTGGATGTAACGAACAGCCACTGTGTGTCCTCGTGGTTCAGTCAATCGGGCCGCGCATTCTATCACGGGCGGGTCAGCTTGGCGTAGTCTCGACACGTACGGCCTCCGGTAATGTGGCTCCACCAGATCGGACTCCGGCGGGGTGCAGTACCGGGATGTACGAGCCGCGCAGCGACCCAGATCAGGCCTCGCCGGCGCGCCAGTGACCACTGCGACCACCACGCTTTTCGAGCAGGCGCACCGCGCTGATCTCCATACCCCGATCCACCGCCTTGCACATATCGTACAGGGTCAGCGCGGCAACGCTGGCCGCAGTGAGGGCCTCCATTTCCACCCCCGTCTGCCCGGACAGCTTGCAGCGGGTAAGGATATGTACGGAGGCGCCATCGCTGCCCGCGGTCAGCTCCACCTTGACCGACGTGAGGTTCAGGGAATGGCAGAGCGGAATCAGTTCGTGGGTTTTCTTGGCGGCCATGATGCCGGCGATCCGGGCCACCGCCAGCACATCCCCTTTGGGGTGCCTGCCATCGACAATCATGGCCAGGGTGGCCGGTGCCATACGAATGGTGGCCTCCGCACGGGCTTCGCGCTCGGTGACGGCCTTGTCCGTCACATCCACCATGCGGGCCTCGCCCTTGTCGTCGAGATGGGTCAACTTGCTCATGGATTCTCCAGGTACACCTTGAAATGAAATTGCAGACCGGCACCACCATCAGCCTATCAGAGATGGCGCCCGGCCATGCTGACATTGATCAGACCGGTGACCACCAGAAACGGATGCCTGCGATACCCTGGCCACCCGCCTGGCGCGCCTGGGACACCTGCTGCGGGCCAAGCCCGCCCAGGCCATAAACCGGGACCGGTGCCCGAGACACCAATTCCCGGAACATCGACCACCCCATGGCCGGTTGTTCCGGGTGGGTCGCAGTGGGCTGGACTGGCCCGAGCGTGACGTAGTCTGCCCCGAGGGCGACCGCGTGAGCAAGCTGAGCGGCGTTATGACAGGACACACCCAGCCAGGCATCGACGGGCAGGGGGCGGCGGGTGAGCCGTTCCGCTTCGCGCCAGGGCAGGTGCAGCCCCCGGGCGCCGGGAATCTGAAAAAACCGGTCCGACGCGCCGTGCAGAAGCAGATCGGCCCTCGCACTCTCACAGGCTGGCAGAACCGCCCCGGCCAGTGCCAGGTAATCGGCTTCGGTCAGTTCCGGGGCCCGGAGCAGCACTAACGGCAACGGTTGGCGGGCCAGCGCGGACTTCAGGTCACCCAGACCCTGGCCTACGTCTTGAATATCACCGGTAATGGCCAGCAGTCCCGGCAGATTCAAGGCCCGGATAATCGGCCGGTTCGCCACCGGGAACTCACTGTCCCGCAGTTGCTCTGGCCATAGCCACTCCACCGACTGCCCCTCACGCCCCACGGCATCTCCGTAAGCAGAGCGGGTGCGCCAGACGTCGAGAAATACCCGCTTGTCGCCGTAATCATGGCGAACCCCGATGACCGGTTCCAGTGACGCCTCGGGCACACTCAGCCCGGTTTCCTCTTCGATCTCCCGCACCAACGCGGCCTGAACCGTCTCCCCGGGCTCGACCTTGCCGCCCGGAAACTCCAGCAGCCCGCCCTGATGAACATGATCCGGGCGTCGGGCAATCAGCACCCGACCATCACGGATGATCACCGCCACGGCCACGTGAATATCACGGACACCGGTTTCCTGGGCTGTCATGGTCAGGTGCGGTATTCCGCGTTGATGGTGACGTAATCGTGGGAGAAGTCACAGGTCCACACCGTCTCGGTGGTGTCCCCCCGCTTGAGGTCAATGGTGATGGTGATCTCTTCTCGATTCATCACAGCCTGGCCACGGGCTTCGGAGTAATCGTCTGCGCGCCCGCCGTTGCGTACGAGGCAGACATCCCCCAAGTGGATTTCCAGGGCATCAAGGTCCAGTCCATCGACACCAGCCCGGCCAACGGCCGCCAGAATACGTCCCCAATTGGGATCCGAGGCAAACAGCGCGGTTTTGACCAGCGGCGAGTGGGCGACGGTATAGGCCACATCCAGAGCTTCCTGCTGCCCGTCTGCTCCCCGGACCTCTATGGTGACAAACTTGGTGGCGCCTTCACCGTCTCGCACAATGGCGTGGGCCAGGTCCAGGTACACCTGCTGAAGTGCGACGCGTAACTCAGGCAGAAGCGGGCTGTCGAGGGTAATTTCCGGACCGGAATACTGGCCGCTGGCGATCAGCATGCAGGCATCGTTGGTGGACGTATCACCGTCAATGGTAATACGGTTGAAGGAATTCTCGCCGAGCTCGGACGCGAGCATCTGCAGGGCGTCGGGAGCAATACGGGCGTCGGTGGCGATAAAACCCAACATGGTCGCCATGTTTGGCCGGATCATGCCCGCGCCCTTGCTGATGCCGGAGATTGTCACGGTATGCCCGCCCAGGCTTACCTGACGGGAGGCGCCCTTGGGGCGTGTATCCGTGGTCATGATGCCGCGGGCCGCTTCGTCCCAGCGGTTTTCAGCGGTATTGGCCAGGGCCTCGGGAAGGGCGTCGACTATCTTCTGAACCGGCAACGGCTCGCCAATGACCCCGGTTGAAAAAGGCAGGATTTCGGTGGTGCTGACACCTGCGTGTCTGGCCAGCGCCTCGCAGCAGGCATTGGCATCGACCATACCCCGCTTGCCGGTACCCGCGTTGGCGTTGCCGGTATTGATCAACAGAAACCGGGGGGCGCCCTGCGCCAGGTGCTGGCGACTCAGGGTGACCGGGGCCGCGCAAAACTGATTCCGGGTAAAGATTCCGGCAACCCGGCTCTGCGGTGCCAACTCAAAGACCACCACATCCTTGCGTCCGGGTTTCTTGATGCCCGCGCTGGCGATGCCAAGTTTAACGCCAGCAACCGGGAAAAAATCGGGTAACGTACCGGGACCTACCGCCATCCTGCCTCTCCTCTTGTGTTCAGGCCCGAACCGGCCACATAAAACAGAAAAACCCGCAGCCTGATGCCATCAGAGTGCGGGCGTAGCAACGCTCACTGGCACCTGGCAGCGGTTAGCTGACCTTGCCGTGGCATTGCTTGTATTTCTTGCCGGAGCCGCAGGGGCAGGGTTCGTTCCGGCCCACTTTGCGCTCCTGTCGGACAAAGGTCTCCGGGGTAGCCGGCTGCTGCGCGCCCTGGCCATCATTATCGCGCTGGCTCTCGGCGGTGGCGCTGGTCTGGTCGTGCCGCATGCGGGCACGGGCCAGTTCCTGCTCAAGCTCCTGCTTGCGCCGGCGCTCGACCTCTTCCATCTCTTCCCGGCTCTGCACCCGCACGTGGCACAGCACCCGGGTCACATCACGCTTCATGGTGTCCAGCATGGTTTCAAACAGGTTGAAGGCCTCACGCTTGTATTCCTGCTTGGGATTCTTCTGGGCATACCCGCGCAGGTGAATACCCCGGCGCAGGTGATCCATGTTCGACAGATGCTCTTTCCAGAGGGTGTCGAGCACCTGCAGGAACACCTGCTTCTCGAATTTGCGCATGGCCTCAGCGCCGGCAATCTCTTCCTTGGCCTCGTAGGCGGCCACGATCTCGTCCAGGATTTTCTGGCGCAGGCTTTCCTCGTACAGTTTGTTGTCTTCTTCCAGCCAGGTCTGGATAGGCAGGTCGATGGCCATTTCAGACTGAAGCTGGGTTTCCAGGCCCGCGATATCCCATTGCTCCGGCATGCTCTGGGGCGGAATATACTCGCTGACCAGGGTATCCACCACATCTTCCCGGACCGTCTTTACCATGTCCGAGATGTCGTTGGACAACATCACCTCGTTTCGCTGATCGTAGATGACGGTACGCTGGTCGTTGGCAACGTCATCGTATTCCAGCAGCGTCTTACGCATGTCGAAGTTGCGGCCTTCCACCTTGCGCTGAGACTTTTCAATGGCATTGGTGACCATCCGGTGCTCGATGGCTTCACCCTTCTTCATGCCCATGGCCTGCATCAGGCTCTTGACCCGGTCCGGCGCGAAGATACGCATCAGGTTATCTTCCAGAGACAGGAAGAAACGGGACGACCCCGGGTCACCCTGACGACCAGCGCGACCACGCAGCTGGTTATCAATCCGGCGGGATTCATGGCGCTCGGTACCGATAATGTGCAAGCCGCCTGCGTCCAGCACCTGATTGTGGCGCTCGGTCCACTCGGCCTTCAGCCGTGCCACCTCTTCTTCCGACGGGTTGTCCATAGCCGCCACTTCGTGTTCCCAGTTACCGCCCAGCACAATGTCGGTTCCCCGACCCGCCATATTGGTGGCGATGGTCACCGCACCAGGGCGGCCAGCCTGGGCAATGATATGGGCTTCGGACTCGTGTTGCTTGGCGTTCAGAATCTTGTGGTCGATCCGCGACTTCTTCAGCAGCATGGACAACAGTTCCGACGCTTCAATAGACGCGGTACCCACCAGGATGGGCCGCCCCTCCGCGGTCACGTCCTTGATTTCGTCAATGATGGCGTGGAATTTTTCTTCCTGGGTCAGATACACCAGGTCGTTGTAGTCGATCCGCTGAATCGGCTTGTTGGGCGGGATGACGACCACGTCAAGGCCATAGATCTGGCGGAATTCGAACGCCTCGGTATCGGCGGTACCGGTCATGCCGGCGAGCTTGTCGTACAGTCGGAAATAGTTCTGGAAGGTGGTCGAGGCCAGGGTCTGACTTTCCGCCTGGATCTTCACGCCCTCTTTGGCTTCGACCGCCTGGTGCAGACCCTCACTCCAGCGCCGGCCCGGCATGGTCCGGCCAGTGTGTTCATCCACGATGACGACCTGGCCACCCTGAATAATGTAGTCCACGTCTTTCTGGAACAAGTGGTGGGCACGCAGCGCCGAGTGCACATGATGCAGCAGGCTGAGATTGGCCGCCGAGTACAGACTCTCGCCGTCTTCAAGCAGGCCACGGCTCAGCAGCAGCTCTTCGACCCGTTCATGGCCGGCCTCGGTAAGTTCGACCTGACGGGATTTTTCGTCAATGGTGAAATCACCACTGGGCTCGCCTTCTTCGCTCACCTCGCCTTCTTCCAGGCTTGGGATCAACTCGTTGATAGCCTGATACAGCTTCGAGCTGTCTTCCGCCGCACCGGAAATAATCAGTGGCGTGCGGGCTTCATCGATCAGGATGGAGTCAACCTCGTCCACAATGGCGTAATACAGACCCCGCTGAACCTTGTCCTCGGTACTGAACGCCATGTTGTCGCGAAGATAGTCGAAGCCGAACTCGTTGTTGGTGCCGTAGGTGATATCCGCCTGATACGCCTGGCGCTTGTCTTCAGGTGCTTGCCCGGCGACAACCACCCCCACCTGGAGCCCGAGGAACCGGTAGAGCTTGCCCATCCATTCGGCGTCACGGCTGGCCAGATAATCGTTTACCGTGACCACGTGCACGCCCTTACCGGGTAGCGCATTGAGATAGACCGACGCCGTCGCCACCAGGGTCTTGCCTTCACCGGTTTTCATTTCGGCGATACGCCCTTCATGGAGAGTAATGGCACCGATCATCTGAACATCGTAATGACGCATGCCCATGACTCGGCGCCCCGCCTCACGCACCGTGGCAAAAGCCTCCGGGAGCAGTGCATCCAGAGTTTCACCTTCGTCAAGACGACGGCGAAACTCGACCGTCTTGCCTTGCAGCTCGGAGTCGGACAGGTTGCCAAATTGCTCTTCAAGCTCATTGATGCGCATAACGGTTTTGCGCATTCTCTTGATTTCCCTGGCGTTTTTACTGCCGAACATCTTCGTTGCAAGCTTCGTGAACATAGACCACTGCTTCTTTGATTAAACGGAGGAAGCCGGCATTCTTACCTTATTTTGTAACAGGACAAAAGGCAGAGCGCACACCGGCGCGGTTTGGTGCGACAACACGGGGATAAGAACGGAAGCAAGAGCGCATCGGCGCGCTCCCGGGGGGCATTTCCGGTTAACGGTCAGACCGTGCAATATATTTTACCGGATCCTTTGAGCGACCATTAGCCAGAACCTCAAAGTGCACGTGGGGGCCTGTGGAGCGCCCGGTACTTCCCATCAGGGCGATCACCTGCCCTTTCTGGACAACATCGCCGACTTTCACCTTGACAGCCTTGGCGTGGCCGTAGCGGGTAACGAGGCCATCGCCATGATCAATTTCCACCAGGTTGCCATAACCGTAGCGCTCGCCTGCCCAGGTTACGACGCCGCCGGCCACCGCAATGATATCGCTGCCTTCCTTGCCCGCCAGATCGACGCCGTCGTGCCAGGTGCGCTTACCGGTAAACGGATCGGAACGGTAACCGTACTTTGATGACAACCAGCCCCAGGTAATGGGGCGGCCTTCCACATAACGCTCTTCTTCCAGTTTCTGACGCGACGCCAGCTTGTCGAGCAGGCGCAACTGTTGTTCCCGGTCGGCCAACTGAGTTTCCATTCTTTCAATCATTGCGATCAGGCCGGGTGCCGTAAAGGATTCACGGGAGCTCTTGCCTTCCGGACCACCCACCGCCGCAGGCTCATCGAAATTGAACTCTTCACTGGCAACCAGGCCGTTCTCGACAAAGCGCTGACCCAAAGCATCCAGGCGCAATAACCGACCCTGCATCTCGCCAAGGCGGAGGGTAAGCGCATCAATCTGCTGCTGGGTTTCCAGCCTCACCTGGGCCAGGGTCTGCTGTTGCTCGGCCAATCTGGCCTGCCAGCGACTGACCAGCTCAGAGGGTGTTGGCTCAGCCGCTTCCATCCGGTTGACAGCCACCTGATAGCCAGACCATCCGGCTCCCGTCAACATCGCCAGCGCACACACAACAAGGCCGACGACCGCCGGCAGATTCAGTGGCAGCACTCGCGACTTACCGTGGTGCCTGCCCACAAGAATAATGTTCATATTATCATCTGGTTTCATCGATGAGCCGCAACCGTGTCCTGTAGTGTTGCGACCCGGAAAAATTCCGAGTGGGTCTGCCCTCCTTAGCAACAACTACGTACTGAAAAATCGTAGCGCCCGGTAGACATACTCATTTACGACAATGTAAAACGAGTGTCATGCTGGTGCTACGCACAAACCGTGCCGAAGTGTAACCAATCGTAAACGGAGCCGTCGAGAAAAACCGCCCCATGAAGCCGAAAAATGAGCAAAAAATAACCCTTGGGAAGCTCGGCGGCGCACCGGTACTGAAAGAACTGGTGGCTAAAGCCGAGCATCACCAGCAAGCCGAGGCGCAGGTACTGGCGTCACTGCCGCCCGCCTTGGCCGAGGGCACACGCTTCGTCAGTTGCCACGAGGGAGAGATTGTGTTGTCGGCGGAGAGCGCCGGCAAGGCCAGTCAGATCCGCTTCCGCCAGCATGAAATCATGGAAAAGCTCCGGGAAAACGAACTCTTTCGTTTCGTCTGGAAGCTGAAGGTAAAGGTAGTGCCCCCCCGGTTC
>CBIHLH010000039.1:0-28087 GCA_966210405.1 uncultured Marinobacter sp. | reverse complement strand
GTACTCACCAGTTCCTAAAAACAAAGCATCAAGATCCTTTCTTGAGTTCATTTTATAAGCAACTGGAAATGTATCCCTCTCTTCTCCCCCCCAAAATATCTTTTTGATTTTATGGTGCCAAGAAAACGGTGTTAAACGAGTAATTATCGGAACAGGACAAAACTTATTAATTGTGTATATTACAACGAGGCCATTAGGTTCAACACACTCCCTGAGCTTATTTACGATTGCATCTGGGTTCTCAATATGTTCCGCGACCATCCGAAAAGTTGCTAAATTGAAGGTTCGATCAGTTTTGAGATCTTCAAAAAAGGAACAGATTTTCTCATGAGAATAAGGGTTATCAAAAACATTATCACTGGGATCAACAGAGGTTAATAAACTACATCTTTCTGCAAGTTCCTGAGAAAGTTTTGCATTATGTGGTAATATTGATCGGCCGCCACCAACGTCGACCCATCGAGTGTCGCTGGTCACCAGTTTATCCAAAAAACACTCATACACGTCACCAGCTAAAGTATAACCAAAATCTAATCGACGCCTTGGCGACCAGCCCATCGATGATTTTTCCCCATACTTTGCAAGGGAATGAGCCAATAGAGATTTCCGATCAACAAAATCTACGTCCATGAATTATGATCCTTCAAAATTAGGCGTCAGTTAGATATAACAATTCATTGCTCAATGGTAACTGATTGAGGAGGGCTAGGCGGAGAGCTATTTCCACCATCACCAGAATCTGATGCCAAAATTTCTGTGGATATCACTACGTCATCAATTGCGTACCACTCCTCTCTTTGGTCACTGTTCGAATAGCCCCCATTCACCCAATAGTCATTTCCACCAATACCAACAGCATTCCATTTGACCATTTTATTTTCAGGATTCTGACCAACCCACTCAACCTTATTTGTCTCTATAATAAGATTATCATCAATCCATTGCTTGAATACACCATCACGGACCCCTGGAGCCGAATTCATCTTCACAAAAAAGGCGACTTTTGTCCAAGTACCACCGCGACCAAAAATCTGTTCATGTGAGATGGTGCCAGATGACTGAAGCGTAGAGCCTGTTAGTTTGTCCAGTAATGACGCATCGCCTTCGTATGTAGCTCCTTGCAAGTCGGAGGTGAAGTTCGCAGACATATCCCCCAAACCAATCAACTCTCTCGGCAAGTCACCAACATCCTCAGAAGTCATCTGATAATTCTCCCCATGGGGACCACCTCGAAAACTAAGCTTATTTCTGACGCCATAACTCTCACTAAACGAATAATCCCAAAGGAAAAGAGGCCCCTGTGCACCGCCACTAAAAGCTTGCCAGAAGTCACCTGTCTCATCCCAACTAAATACCCTGAATATTTTTGATGATGCGGTGCTGTGGGTCCAGTTCGGATCGAAGGCAACCCAAAACTCGACATATATTTGATTATAGCCACCGCCAAATTTATCGAGATGTATCCCCAACGCAGAGTTAGACTTCCACTCGTTGGTGAAATTCGGATTTATATGATGTTCACGCCAATTAACCGAAGATTTCCCGCTCCCTCCTCTAGCCCTGTCTGAATTTCCTTCTAGTATTTCCAACGAAGCATGGCCAGAAGGAGGGTCATAGTAACCGCCCTGGTAGATGGTATCCCACCTACCTGGAAGAACATCACCAAGCCAAACGGCCTGATATGCCTCACTAGAATACATTGTGCTGGTCCAATCAGCCAAATCATCGAATTTTTCCTGAAAAACTATCTCAGCATTTGCTACTGGAACAAAAAATGCTAAAACGATACCAAACCGAATAAGTATACCGCGATGTAGGTTCATAACCTTTCCTTTGATAAGGCAGTTCATGTCAGCACTACGCATTGCCAATCTAATCTAACCACTCTTTCAAGAGAAAATTGCAGGTGTAATTCCCAGAGTTATCTTGCATCTTCATCAATCAGTGCTTGGATTGTGGCGGCCTTCAAACACTATATACCTCAATTTATCGGCTTTATCCGAGCGATAGTTCAAATAAATTCTCTTTTCGAACGTAGCCCCGGCAAGGCCTTCAGGTAAGAGCCATCGATCACTCTCCAACTTGACCTGTCTCCTTATCCCTCCAAGTGCTTATTAACAAATTATCAATGACAGCCTCAAGGCTATATTCAAAGTCATCAATTAGTTATCCTGTAAAGTTTGGCATAAATTTAGACCGCCGCCAGTCAGGCTTTAGATAGGTTTGCTCTTACACGACAGCGCTCAAAGCAAGTCGTTCTTAAGCATAAGGTCACTTCATCAATACATAGGAACCGAATTGTTAGCAATGAAGCAACGCCCTAAAAATGCCGCGCTGATTTACATCTATCAAGTGGTGTCTGGTAATATTCATAAATAACCAAACTTATCCAACAGAATTGGAGTTCATATCCAAAAATTTGAACTGTAACAGTTAGGTCGTTGCGTTACCTTCTGCCTCAGACCGCACTTCGAGCTAGGTAGCAGACTCTAATTGACTTCGGTTCTATACTCCCATGTTCTTGGGAGCAAAAACATGACAATACCGCAAGGCATGACTACTCAACTCCGCTTGAGGAAATAGAATTCCTCTGCATATTCAACCAATTGTGGCGTAGGAAGATGTCCAAAAAACAGGCAGATCTTAACGGTTACAGCGCGCTTTTCATTGCGTATTTTTACCCGCCGACTGAAAGTACCGGCGTTCCGGGTTGCATGCGAACTCTTAAGTTCGTGAGGAATCTGGCCAACGGCAGTTGCCACGTTCTTACAACAAAGCCCTCAGTCGCTGAAGAACAGGATTCCCTGAGGCATGTTTCGCTTCCGGCGAATGGAGAAATAATTCACCGGGCGGGTAGCCTGGATGTATTCCGTTTACTTTTGCTGCTACGAAGGCGGCTTCGGAATGCGGTGTCATCGAGAACGGGAGACGGGGATCTGTCTAAGGTGCAGTCTGTTCTCAGAACCAGTCCGGAGCCGGAACACGCAAAGTCACGAACCGGCCTGCAAAGAGTAAAGGACTTTATCTACGACCTCTGCTACTTCCCCGACCAGGCCGGACCCTGGATTTTACCGGCGATCATCCGAGGCGTTCGCACGGTACGTAAACACAACATAAATGTGATATTCGCTACCGGTTCCCCGTGGTCCGGGCTGGTTTCCGGCTATGTGATCAGCCGATTGACGGGAAAGCCACTGATCGTCGATTTTCGGGATCCGTGGATGAACAACCCGTTCCATCAGTCCAAAGGCAAGTTGCTTGATGACTGGAGCGCTCGCCTCGAACGTCGCATCGTCCGGCATGCCAGTGCAGTTTCCCTGAATACTTATCCGTTACAGTCCGAATTCCTCCAGCGCTACCCGGATATTCCAGCCACAAAGTTTTTCGTGATGCCCAATGGGTTTGATCCGGCGGATTTCAAGGATATTGAGCCGGAACCTCGAACAACCGAAGGCGGCACTCTGCGTCTGTGTCATGCGGGCTTTCTTTACGGCGTCCGCGACCCGGCAGTGTTGCTGGAAGCCATCCGCAAAGCCAATACCGCACTGACCAGCCTTGGAAAGCGCATTACGTTCCGGCAAATCGGTGACGTGAACCTGGGCTACGATATTACCGAGAGGTTTTCCGATCTCATTAGCAACGGATCGCTCATCCTGGATCGTGCCCGCCCCTATAAGGAGTGTCTGTCAGCCTTGGCTTCGGCCGATATCGTGGTGAACGTGCAGCCTGGGACCCGAACCCAGGTGCCGTCAAAACTTTATGATTACCTGGCCATCAATAAGCCTATTCTGAATATTACCTCTCCCGATGGCGCCCTCGGTGAACTTGTTCTGAGCAAGCAGCTTGGCGATCTGGTGAGCTTTGATCAGGAGGCTGAGCTCACGGAGCTGCTGATTGCCTATGGCAAAGCGGATTATCCGAAATCATTTCCTGGCTATGAAAACCGGGATGAGTTCTCGGTTTCACACATATCCAGTGCATTAGCCAAACGCATTGTTCAGTGCGCCGAAACGCGCCCGATCAGCAGTTGATGCGCGAGGCGCCCTGCCCGGCAAGCGAGCGCCTCAGAAAAGCTTATTTCACGAGGAATTGAACGGTATTTGATAACGGGCTCAACAAGCCATTCTGGTCAACCGTCTGGATATTAAAGTACCAGGTACCTGAACCAAGGCCCTCAAATGTGTAGCTTGTACGATCACTCGGTACAGATACTGACCGGTCAAGGTTACCAGAGTCCTGGCCATAGTTGATTTTGTAAGAACTGATTTCGCTCAAAGCTATGGAGGTACCGTCTACCCGGGTTCCCGGAGCTGTCCAGGTTAAGGTTGCAACGGTCAGTGGCTCAGGTTCAGGGGCCGGCTCAGGCGCAGAGGGTTCAGCAGTGGATGATCCTCCATCACTATCGACAATAGTACCCTCCCAAATTGCCGGCTCTGAAAGGTTCCAGGGGTTCACGCCGTCGTTGTATGCGCTCAGGGTGGTGACACCCTGACTGTTCAACACAGAAGCAGCATCATCTGACCAGGCATTGGTTCCGTTACGCATTTCCCATACATCGGGCATTGCATCGCCGTCCGAATCCGCTGACACCCCGGCGTCCAGTGGCGTCACACGAAATACATCCGCCGGGTTCACTGTCTGACCGTTACTGGTGTCCACAATCTGCAATACCAGACTTGCCCCACCATACCCCTCGTTGTATTCGACGCTAACAGGATAACTCTGCCCAGCCGCCACGGCTTTCTGGCCGCGATAGGTTGTACTGTTTACCCCTGTCCAGGCATCGACGACAAGATCGCCGCCAATGTACATACGAGCGCCGTCGTCTCGGGTAACTCGGAATTCATAGACCCGCTCCCCGGAATCGAAGGCAGGAATCAGTATGCTGTACCAGCGAACCGTGAACCGGTCATTGGGTATGTCACCGCCGGGCGAGCCACCGCCCCAGTTGCGGGTGACCTCCTGATCAAGTTGAGAGAACACAAAGGTTTCAAAATTTCTGCCTGAGAAATACTGGCCCACCAAACCTTGCGTATATGGGATTTCCACCAGCTCGACGGGTTTATCCTCTGCGTTCGTCAAATCGGTGCCCTCATTGTATTCCCTTAGATTGGAATAGCCGTCACCGTCGGAATCCCTCTCGGCATCCAGAGGATCAGACGGGTTCAGGCCATACGCAAACTCAGCACCGTCAGGAATAGTGTCACCATCCGTGTCCGCCGCGGATGGGTTGGTCCAAAGCTGATACTCGTCTGTTGAGGTCAGCAGATCATCGTCAGCGTCGGCCTTCGCATCAGCCGCGGACGAGGGGTCGAGTCCTGCCTGCACTTCCCAGTTGTCGTAGAGTCCGTCCTGATCCTCGTCAAGCGGCGGGTACGCGTCGTTAAACGGCAGGCTGTTCCGGCCATCGAAAAAACCGACGCGGTAACCCTGGGAGAACCCCAGTATCGCATCTTCATTATCCGGATAGAGCTGGCTGGAACGTGCGGGTGAATGAAGGTAGGCCGAATTGACGACCGACCGGGCCATACCCGGGCCTTCCCAGGCAACACTGAAGTTGTCACCCCCGGTGCCTTCCTTGTGTAGCAGCTCAAAGTAGTACCGCTTACCTGCAACAAGCTCAATATAGGCGGAGGCCTGAGAGCTGTACTTTGTATACTCCCCGGGGCCTGTCCAGCCCGGAACCGAAGCAATGACTTTCGCCTCCGAAGCCGCCTGCCCGGAGCTCAGCAAAAACCGGGTTTCGTCGTCCCCCGCGACGTAGAATCGGTAGAGTCCATTCGCGGGGGGCTCAATATAGCCGCGAACAAGGCTGCCATAGCTGTCGGCTCGGTTTGGTGCAACCTCCAGGCGGCTCAATTCGATGATTTCGTCGGGGTTGTCAGGAAATCCCGACAAACTGGTCAGTTGATCAACCCCGCTTCCGGACACATTATTAAAATACCGGAGTTCCGCCCAGCCCGGCTGGCTGGTTTCTGGCAGTGCCGCTGTTGGAGGCAAGGAATCGACATCCCTGACAGTCCAGGACTGACACCCTGAGAGAGCAAGCACACACAAGGTCATCGGAACAATCTTTCCATGTAACATGGCAGACTCCAGAACCTGAGTAAGGGAGGGGTAAGTGACTACTCAGAGTTCAGTATCGTCCGACGATCCGATTCCCGCCACGCTCGGCATGTATCGATTGGCAATTAAAATAACGGCGACAGAGACTCATGATATAACCAGATCATGATCGCACTTTTTGCCGGCACCACCTCAGGATATGAGTAACTTCATGGCGCAATGGATGCTTCAGCAGGAAGACACAACCCAGCCAGATTAGCGGCAATAGGCCGGCGACACCTGAAAACGCAATGAGATTACCCTCGAATGCCTGTTTGCCAGCATCGTAAATCAGCCAGGAGGCTCCCCAGCAGAGCACGGTGATTACTGCATTCGTTATCCAGGCCTGGAAGAAGGCCAACACCTCCAGGTTCAGGAAAAGCGCCAACAAGGTTGTCGTTGTCAGAAAATCGATAAATCCGACCACCGCAAAACTGCCGGCCACATAGATCAGGCCAAAGGGATATGCCGCTGCAATGCCGATGCAGTACAGGGCGAACATTGCACCTTCTTTTATCACCATCAGCCGCTCTTTGCCTCGTGTGACAAGAAGATCGCTCGAGAACCAGTGAACCGTGCGGAACATGGCCCAATAGGCCAGCAGGGTTGCAAAAGGGGCAGCCTCGTCCCACTGATTGCCAAAAAACAGCCGTATTACCGGGAGACTGACAACACTGGCAACGGCCAAAATGGGCCACACCAGCCCACCTAGTAAAACCGTTGCGCCGATATACGCCTGATTCACATCTCGTCCCGAACGCTGAACATCGGATAAAAAGGGCAAAACAACGGGTTTTACGCCCATCAGCAGTATCTGCGACATGAATTCGATAAAGCCAAGTCCGCGAGAGAACAGGCCAACCTGTGCGGTTGTTCCCATTTTTCCAATAATCATATCGGGGGCGGTCACCATACCTCGCCGGAAAAAGCCGGCAAGGGAGCTGTAGATGCCAAAACTCGCAATCGGGCCGAGATTACGAAACGCCGGCCTCCAGCATATGCCTTTGGGCCTGTACACCAGAATGATAAGGAACTCTACCAGGACAGAGATCGTGTAGCCCCAGGCTAATGCGTAGTAGGTATACCCCAAGTGGATCAACACAAGGGTTGCCACAAGACTGGATAGCGACGTGCCAATACGTATCAGGAACAGTTCCCGGAACCGGAAGTCCCGGGTGAACAGGGCTGCCGGAATGCTGATGAGAGGCGCCAGGAAAAAACTGACTGACAGGATCTGGAAAATCGTTGCCACTGGTGGAAGATTGTAAAGGTCGGCAACGGGGCCGGCGGAGAACCAGATTCCGATGCCCATTCCCCACGAAATCAGCATTGTCAGGCCTGTGGCCGCACGTATTTTCTCGTCTGTCAGTTCGCTTTCGCGAACAAGATACATGCCAGCCCCCAGCAACCGAAACTCGCTGATCACCATCACAATGGCACTGGCGATCGCGAAGGTTCCGATCTGGTCAGGCGTCAGTAGCCTGGCGATGATCATGGCGGATACCAGCCCGATCAGCATCCCGCCGTACCGAGTCAGAAAAGAGAATAAGAGCGCGCGCCTGACCTTTGACATGGGTTCGCTATCCATCCGTGCAATGCCGATATACCGCCAGGTATTGTTCCGTCATTTTCGTGATCGAGAAATGGGAATGGAATCGCTCCTCTGATGCAAGGGAGCACCTTTCCCGGATTGATCTATTGTTGGCCATCTTGACCATCGCTGCCGAGAACGCCCCGTCATTATCGCTTTCGACGACATAGCCCGTTTCATTATCGATGACGATTTCCGGGTTGCCACCCACACGAGTCACCACCGAGGGAATGCCCAGGCTCATGGCTTCCAACAGAGTCATTGAGGTTCCTTCCGTATGGGAAGAAAGCAAAAAAATGTCCATTAACGCCAGATATTGCGCAGGCCTGGCAATGAATCCGGTGAAACAGACGGACATTTCAATGCCCTGCTCCCTTGCCTGACGCTCCAGCTCAGAACGCTCCGGGCCATCGCCAACAATCAACAAAAAGGCATCAGGAACGTGTGAAAGAAACTGGCCAAACGCCCTTAGCATCATCGCCTGATTTTTGACTTTGTCCAGGCGTGAGACGGTTCCCACAACAAACGCCTTATCGGGAATGCCCAACTCCTCCCTGATTTTCTTGATTTCCGGTTCATCTCGTCGCAGTGGCGCGATGCCGTTGTAGATAACCCGGATTTTTGACCGGGGAATAAACTCATAACGCACCAGTGATGACCGTGTCGCGTCGGAGATGGCAATAATCGAGGAGGTAAGCAGCGCCATTACCGGGTTGACCAGCACAGCTTTATACCGGTATCGGTCAGGGTGGAATCGCCCGTGTTCAGTGAAAACGATCTTCGCGTTCAGACCCAGTGCGCTCAGCCAGCCATAAAGGTACGGGGTATACTGGTGGCAATGCACAATATCGGCACCGCTTACCCGGATTTTCTCCCTGAGGTTTCTGATCAGCTCGCGGTCAAATCCGGGTTGGCGCTTTATGCACGACACTGGAATACCCCGGGCCTGAAGCTGCTGCCCAATCTCACCCACAAAGCCGTCGATACAGGTTATTTCATGGGTCACCTGCCCCGACTGGGTATTCGTGACCAGTTGGTTGATAACCTGCTCGGTCCCGCCGATGCCCATATTAAACGTAACGTGAAGAATGTGAATCGGACGTTCGGTCATTTTATATGGTCTTTGTAGTGTTCGTGCCAGAGCGCGAATACCGCCATACTCCACAGCTCCTGGGTGTAACGGTCATCACCGGCCAAATGGGCTCGCCACAGCTTCTCCACTTCGTCCATTCTGAAACAGAGAGACAGTCCGCTGCTCGGTGAAACGAACAGGGGCTCGACAAGCTCACGGATTTCCGAGCGCAGCCACTGCGCCAGTGGCACTGAGAACCCCATCTTTTTCCGGTAAAGAATCTCGTCATCAAGTAGTTGTGAGAAGGTATCTTTCAAAACAAATTTCTTCTCCGCGCCCTTGAGTTTCAGGGCTGCGGGAATCGCCGCCGCGTATTCAACGACCCGGTAGTCAAGCAGTGGGGCTCGGGTCTCCAGCGAGTTCGCCATACTCATCCGGTCAACCTTGACGAGAATGTCACCCGGCAAATAGGTGTTAATGTCTGTATAAAGCAGTCGTGACAGATGGTCCTCAGCCGGTGCGCTCTGATAATAATGACGTGTGATTTCAGCGGGTTCGTAATCACTCGTCTCACGGGAAAATTCCGGCGTTATCACACGGTTCCAGACAGACCTCCGGAAAAAGCAATTGCTGGTAAAGAACGCCATATCAGGATCAAGCGCCACGGTACCAAGAAGCGTCTGGGCCTTTCGCCCGAGAGTACCCGGGATATGGCCAGCCAGACTGGCCAATGCCGGGAGCAACGAATGCCTCAGCGGAGCAGGAATCATCGCGCGGATTCGGTTCTCAATCGAATCCGTCCGGTACTTTGTGTAACCGGCGAAATTCTCATCTCCGCCATCACCGGCCAGAGCAACCGTCACCTGCTTTCTGGCAAGCTGGGACACGAAAAACGTAGGCACAAACGAGGGATCGGCAAACGGCTCATCAAAAAACCGGCTGATGGTTGCCAGATTGTCTGAAACAGTCTCGCGAACGGTGAACACGTGATGGTCGGTTTTAAACTGCCGGGCGACCTTTTCCGCGTAATCGACCTCATCAAACCTGGCATCGTCAAATCCAATGGTGCACGTTGTTACCGGCTTTGGCGAATGCCCGGCCATCAACCCCACAACGGCACTGGAGTCTACGCCTCCGCTGAGAAATGCGCCTAACGGAACATCACTCACCATACGAATCCGAACCGCATCATCGATGAGCTCGTAGAGCCCCGCTTCGATATCTTCCAGCGAACGGTTGTGCAAGGGATGGAATGAAAGGTTCCAGTACCTTTGTATTTCAGTGCCCTGCTCGCTGGTTTCCATCCAATGCCCGGGCGGTAATTTATAGATATTGGCGTAAATGGTTTTCGGGTCCGGGATGTACTGATACGCGAAAAAATCCTTGATCGCATCCGGCCTTAAGGCAGGTCTGATCACTGGAACGGCAAAGAGCGCCTTGATCTCCGAGCCGAAAATAAACTGCCCGGCCACCTGGTAGTAGTACAACGGCTTCTTACCCAACCGGTCCCGGGCAATGAACAGAGAGCGTTTTTCTTTATCCCAGATGGCAAACGCAAACATGCCGTTCAGCCGTGAAAGACACGCCTTGCCATGCCGCTCGTAGAGCTCCAGCAGAACCTCCGTATCAGTCTGGGTTCTGAAGCGAACACCCTGACCCTCCAGTTCTGCTTTCAGCGCCTGAAAATTATAGATTTCACCATTAAATACGATGACGAACCGACCAGAACCCGACACCATCGGCTGGCTACCGGCATCGGAGAGATCGAGAATACTTAAACGCTGATGCACGAGCGCAATGTCATCGTCGAGAAAGATACCACTGGCGTCGGGCCCCCGGTGCACAATGGCATCGCCCATTCGCGACACCCAATCACGATGATTGTCACGATCCGGTATGTCCGGCCCTCGAAAAAAACCTGCCAAACCGCACATAGATTAGTCCATCACCTTGGTATCGGTAGTTTCTTTCGTGCTCAGGAGCTCGGTGAAAAGAGACTGATATTCCGTCGCCATACGACGGGCGGAATACACGGAATCGACCCTCTCTCTGGCGTTATCAACGAGCCGCCCCCTCAACTCTGAATCGTTCAATACCCGGCGACAGCAAGCCACCAGCGAGTCAACATCGCCGTAGGGTGCCAGCATACCGGTAACTTCATGTTCAACGAGCTGGTCGACACCCGGTATATCGTAGGCAACAACCGGTATACCAGCAGCCATGGCCTCCATGAGGCACCTGGGAATACCTTCCAGCGAAGAGGTCATGACAAACAGATCAAAGGCAGAAAGCAGTGCCAGCCTGTCGTCTCTGAAGCCGAGGAACTCAACGGCACTTCCAGACGCCATACCCCGGCACTTGCTCTCAAGTTCTGGCCGTTGGCGGCCATCGCCCACGATACGCAGACGGAGTGAATCGCTCTCCGAGTGAAGCCGGTCGAACGCATCAAGAAGATCCGGTAAACCCTTCCTGGGAATCAGTTGGCCGATGAAGCCAATGCATTGGGTGGCCCCAGGGGGCTTATGGTCGTTGGGGTTCAGTGAAGAGAGTGTTCCATCAATATCCTTCAGATCGACGCCATTCCGGATAAAGCGGATCCGATCAGCCGGAACTTTGAACCGTTTCATGTCATCTGCGAGTTCTTCCGACAGTGGCGCAACCGCATCGAAATAGCGAAGTACCGACGTCCCCAGGTGAATAAAGGCACGTAATTTGAGACCAACATTACCGGAATAACCATGCGGCGTGCTGACACAGCGAATCCTCGCCCATTTTGCGGCCACCAGACCGATGATGTCGGACTTATAACCGTGTGAGAGCAGAACGTCGATCTTCCGGTCGCGAATGATTTGCACCAGGCGCCTGATGGCCATGAGGTCAAACCGGCCATTCATGTCAAGATAATGAACGTCTCCAGCACTCGCCGGGTAGCCCTCAGCCACACGCAGGTCCTGGTTCGGGCTTTCACGCGTGACCACCAGGTCGCATACCATCGCGTCCTCGTCGATATTGTTGGCCAGCGCCAACACCCACCGCTCTGCCCCATAGAAACCGGAAGGTGCAATGAACTGGAGAACCCTGATCTGCTTCACGTATAGACATCCCTGTTTTTTCTGAGCCGTTTTGAGCCACCCTGGCTCCTCGCCTCAGTAGTAACATTCTGGTGTTGTAAATAATAAACCTTGATGGCGACGGCCAGAAACAGAATCATCCAGTACAGGATTTCCGCCCGGAATCGGTTGATAAAGGTTCCTGCAGCAAGATACCCAAGCAGTGCGCATTCAATCGCCAGTATCTGGAAGTAGGCACGAGTGTCTTCTTTGGACATGACAAACTTCTTCGCTTTTCGCGATAGCCGGAACAGCGAAAGCAGCAGGCAGCAGAAGAACCCGAACCCCAGCCACCCTAGCTCAGACAACCCCTGAAACCACATGGAATGAACCGACCGGTGTTCCACACCGCCACGGGTTTCATCATCCATGTACTGGGGCGCTAACAGGTTGTAGCCGTTGATGCCAAGCCCCAGTGGATAGTCTTCCAGCATGTCGAATGTCGTCCACCAGAACACCATACGACTGGAACCGCTGGTATCCTCGTTTTCTATCTCCTGCAATGTGCCCATTCTTTCCCAGAACAAATCGTCGGTAACGTAGAGCGCTCCGGAAAGCCCTATTACCACCATCAAAACGGCAGTAAACCGCTGTCCCTGCCGCTGTTGGCTGGAGAAAATCATAAAAATAATGAAAATGGCCAGACTGACAACACCGGCAAGAAAAGCACCCCGGCTGTTGATCAATACCAGCCCGTTTGCGATCAGTGCGCCGCAAAATACCGACAGCAATTTGATTTTTTTGCTACCAACCCAGGCAAAGTACAGCAATAGCGCGGCGGCCGGCACCAGTGCAGCGGCGGTATCGTTGGCGTCCAGAGCGTCCACCATGCCAATCCCCTCCACCCGGCCTTGCGAATTCCGCCCGGTTACGTGTGCCAGGTAGCCGATGTAGGAGCAACCAAGAATATAGGTCCACAGGCTGACTTTGAGGGCTATTTCCGAATAAAGAAGCTTGTAGGCAACAAAGATGATAATAACCAGCTTTGCGAACTCGAACGTGAAACGTTTGTGGAAGGCAAGATCAAGGGCAAAGAAGTACGCCACGTAGTACATGGCCAAAACAGCCAGCAGCCACTTCAATGGAGGCATCTGGCTCCAGGGGCTCAGGGTTGAGTAATGTCTGTATTTTACTGCGAGGGCAAACAGCATCAATAAAGACGCCATTGCCGAATACCGCAACCCCGGAATATTACTCGCCCACCAGCGATTATCCGGGTTAAAAAAATACACCATCTGATAGACCACAAATGCAGCGACCCCACTATACGCCAGTGCTGCAACCACACCCCCGAAAAAAAGCAGGAGAAACAACAACGCAAACTTGGACATTCAGCGCAGCTCCTTTTCTGGCCGCGCGCTGCTCCAGGTTACCTGCGTCTTACCCCGAACAGCCCGTAGAATGCCTCTGACGGCATATAAATTCACCATCACGAAGTAGTAGGGCGTGGATATCCAGAACGGCAAGCTGTGCTTGTCGGCGGCTATGTGTCCTGTCAGTGCAAGCAGAAGAATCAGACCGGCTGCGAAGCAGACAAGCAAGAATTCAGTGCCACCCAGAAACGAGATCAGCACGCTTCCCACCACACCAATGAGCAGGAAAACCGGGATCAGCCACCGCAACAACTTGTGCGAAACAACCTGAAAACTGAACACGCCATGCTCAAGAGGGTTCAATACCTCCTGCACCCGCATCAACCCCCGAATACTCCGGTTAACAATCCGCTCCTTCCGGGCAATCTCCCGCTCAAAATCCCCGGCCGTTTCCTCATAACACCGGGCCTGCGCATCAAACACCCCCCGGTACCCTTGCGCCACGATCTGCAACGGATTTACAAAGTCATTGATGTCTGCCTGCTGCAATGGCTGCCAAAGCCGGGATCGAATGCCGTAAATGGCGCCGTCGCCGCCCACCACCGATGAAAGCCGGGATTCCATGGATTTGATCGCCAGTTCGTAACGCCAGTACAGGTTCTCATTTCGGGCACTTGCGCCTGCATCACCGTCGGTATAGAGCGCGGCGCCCACGGCATAACCTACCCTGGGGTCGGCAAAATTAGAGACCAGTTGCTTGATGGCATCAGGCGCGTACATCGCGTTGGCGTCGCTGAAAATCACAATCTCGGTGTCAACGTCCTCCATCGCCAGGTTCAGACCCATGGTTTTCCCCAGCCGGCCTTCCTGTCGAATCAGTCGAACACCCTGTGCGCAAAATTCCCTGACAACGTCATCGGTTTCATCGTCGGAGCCATCCGAAACCACCACTATGCCTAGCTGACCTTCGGGGTAATCGAGGGCCAGACTGTTGTTCAGTTTCTCACGGATAACATCGGCTTCGTTGTAGCAGGAAATGATCAGGGTAACCCTGGGCGTCACCGGTTCCCGCCTGTGAGTGATCTCAGGCCGTCGCCTGGTCAGCAGCCAGAGCATGAGCGGATACCCCGCATACACATACACGGGCATGAGCAGGCAAATGAGCGTGAATACCACCAGTAGCGTCATCATAGCGTTACATACTTTCTTATCAGCGGGCCCAGCCTGTTAGCCAGCCATAATGGCAGTCGCCTCCAGAGTGCTTCTGCCCACTGGCGGGCCCGGCCATCTGAAACCGGGCCGGGTTGGCGGGGTGATCCGCCGGGCATGGAGTCTGGCGCAGTCACGGTATCCAGTTTTACCCAGTTCAGCGGCCAGGGCATTGCGCCCCACTGGCGTTTGAAGCGGTAGGTGCCCTCGCCCGCCGTTGAGCGCCCGAAATCGAACACGGTATACCCCCGGTTCGATACGTATTCCAGAATTGACCAATAAAGTAGCATGTTGGGCGCGAGGTGGTTGTAGGCCTGGATGGTCGACGCCCAGGGTATACTGGCCCGGCGACCGTTCAGAAGGACGATGCCGGCACCCACCACCGCGCCTTCATGACGTACCAGCGCCATCAGCATATTCTCGCCATAGGCAGACCGCAGTTCCCGGAACCACCGGGCACTGTGGACCGGAGACCCCAGACGGCGCATATTGTCCGCGAATACCTGGTAAAACGGCTGTATATCCTGGGGATTCACAGACAGTTCGGCGGTCAGTCCGTTCTTCTCGGCTTTCCGGATCTGGCTGCGCAACTTGGGTTTATAACTTTTAAACAGCGCCTCTGCCGATTCCGGGAGCGAGAGCAACAGGCTGACTTTACCCTGCACCGCCGCATCATCCGCCCGTTCGCCGGTAAGGCGGAATTCAATCGCCGGAACCCGGTGCTCCCGTGCCAGCGTGACCGCCGCCTCGCTGAGCAAGGCCGCAATGTTATCGTTTTCCGCCAATGGCCCGCCAAGGTCACAATATGGCAGTGAGGTTAGCTCAGCTCCGCCCAGCGGTGTCTTTACCAGGCACAGTGGCAACACCCCGACCAGCGTGGCGTCATCCGCCAGAACCCGCAAGCCAAAGCACCGGTGGCCGTACGCCCGACTGATGGCCTGGAGCCACCCGAGGCGATGATAAGGCGTAGCCTCCGGATGTCCGCCGACGTAGGCATCCCAATGTTCGCGGCCGATCTCATCGGGGTTGGCGATATCGACCCTAAAGCCCATGAAACGCCCCCACCGGTGCCATGAACCGGTTTTTTATGTCCCGCAGCAGCCGTTCAATCCGGAATTGCACGCGCGGCCGCTGAAGTGCTACCTGGACCAGATGTTGATGCTCCCGGCCCAGACTGGCCTTGTATCGCTCGGCACCACCCATGAAATCGTAGAACGCAAACCCCCGTTCCAGGTACTGTTGGATGGCAAGACTGTGGGCCACCAGGCCTGGCTTCAGGCGATTGTCAGGCTCTGGCTTCACGGCACCAAGATAGAAGTACACAGTTCCCTCGAAGCACAGGTTATACAATGTCGCGATGGTCTCTGTACCCGCTCTAAGCGTCAGCAGTTCCACGCCACCGTCTGGCCAGCAGGCGCGGATCAACGACCGATGGAAGCGGACAAATTCAGGATTCTGGAAACCACTGCCTTGCTTGTGATCACCCCAGCGCTCGATGTGCTGGGGACCAATCGCATCGAACAGCGCCACCGCTTCCTCAACACCTGCAGGCCGGTGTAGAGACAGGCCGCCATTATCCTGGTAAAGCCTCAGCGACCGCGCTATCTGATGCCGAGTGTTTCGGGACAAACTGTCCAGATAAGCTGTTCCATCCATCCGGATACGCTCGAGATCAACGCCGTAACAAGGCGCCTCCCAACGCAGGTGTGTCATCAGCCCGGTCGCACTGGCGTACTGCCTCACCTGCGCCGGATTCACGCCACTGAGCACCAGCTCATCCCACCCGTTGTTGCTGCCGAGGTGAGCCGCTATCGCACTTATCACATCATCCTCCAGGCCGGCACGTACCAGAAACCCGTTGTACTCGATCCATACCTGATCCTCCCCTGGCCTGCCAGTCTGGTGCAGCCTCAGACTCCTTGAGCGGACGAATCCATGACGCCGCTCACAGCGCAGCACCACGAGCCCGAGGCCAACAAGTTCGGTATCCCGGAATACACGGATAACGTCGGCATCGGGCCGATAGGTGGCCAGCCAGTGCCCGATCCACATCCAGCTCAGGAACACCGACGGATGGGCGTGCTGCTCCAGCCCCTGCCATTGCCGGGCCAGATCCCCGACATTTCCGACCGGGCCCTGGGTAACCTTGAACTCATGCCCACAGGGTGTCACTCCATTGCCTCCAACTGCTTACGCAATAGCGACGGCGTAGACGCCTGGCCACCAAGTTCATTAAAGAAGAAATCAAAAAACCGGCGGAAACGGTCAAGAAAAACCTGCAGTTGGGCCTCGGTTTCAACATAGGTGGTATTGCCAGGCACAACGCTGGGGCTGTGAAAACTCCAGGTAAAGGTTCTGATCCCGCGGTCGAACAGCGCTCTGGTCAGCCGAATATGTTCCTCGGAAGAATAACCTTCCGGTGATAGCATCAGCCGGTCCACCGCCCGCAGTCGGGCAAGTATCCCCAGTACCCGGAACCGTCTGAGCGCCCAGGCGCTGTTGAAAAGGGGCCGTGAAAGCCTGCCAGCCCAGCCGACAAATCCACCCGTGCAGGGGATTTCAAGGATTCTGTGGGCACCGTCGCCAAACCAGAATGGGCAGGCCTCGAAGTGACTGTAGTCTGGCCCACCTTCGTCACTGGCGTCCATTGGCGGGCAGACCGACAGGTCGATGGTAAAGCCGAGCTCTGACAGAATCCGCGCGGTATTGTCTCCGAAACCATAGCGGCCGGCCTTATAGGCAATAGGGCGAGATCCGAACTGCTTTGAAATGGCATCCCGGAGGCAGATCAGCTTTTGGCGCTCAAGAGATTCAGGCAAATTACCCGGGTACATGTTCGAACGGGTGAGAACCTCGTCCTGCGGCGGGTTGACCCAGGGATGCAACTGGGCGCCTATCTCGCACCGGCCCTGCCGGAAAATTTCCAGCAACGGCTCATAACCCTCGGGCTGGCTGGCGACCGGGTAATCGATAACATAGCACGGTCGGATTCCGTACTCGTCAAAAATACCCTGAACGCGACCGATGTGTGCCATGGACGTCACCAGGTTAGCCGTTGCATCTGGCTCCGCCTGCCAGTCGAATTCTTCTTCCGCGTCGACAACCACAATCAGTTGGGGCGTCGAATCCTTTGGAAGCCGGATATCCCTTCGATTGTCGAACATGAATCCATTCCTGAAGATGCGGCTGTGGTAAAGGCTAGCGCCCACTCATCATCGAAAAGCCGTGGGTCAGAACCAGCCTCAGGACGAATTCTTCTTCGTCGGCCCGATCGAGCCGGCTGCGAAGATACACCTGGTCAAACTCAACCCCGAACGTGGTTTCCTCGGCGAGTTGACGGCTCCAGCGCGTATCAAACCGGTGGACCTGTTCGAGAATAACCCCGGCGTCTTCATTGGTTTCACCCTGCCACAAATAGGAGAACTCCAGGCGTTGCAACGAGGTCAACTGGAAACCCAGATCCAGACCACCCCGGAGTTCGTGGGTGGTCTGCCCGGAAAACTCCGATTTTCTGGCCTCGCCGCCCAGCAACAGGCCAAAATTGCACACATCACACAGTTGGCGCGAGGTGTACCGAAGATCAACGGCATCGGTCACCGACAGGTCATTAAGCCGCACATTCAATTCCGCGGGTCCCCCGAAACGGGGCACGTCGACAACCTGGTCAATCGCGCTGTCTGACAGGCTTCGGTCGTAGCTGACGGACATCGTCCACTGGTCGGCGATCCACGTTCGGTTGAGATAGCCAATCACGGCATCACTGTTGGTAACGGCACCGTTTGGGAATTCCGATTCCGCTTCGCTGACACCGGCCCCGATGCTGAAGGTACCGGAGTCCAGGTTGATCAGGTAACCCAGCTGCGCGCTGTCAATGATCAGGTCCAGGTTCTCTTCATCCGCCCAGCTACGGCTGCCGGTCAGGATGGCAAACGAGCGGTTACTCAAACGCCGCTCAAGCTCTGCTTTGGCAAGGTAGGAAGTCGTGTCGCCCAGATCCCCCTCCCCGAACCCTTTCGAGGCATCGGCGGAGATCCTCAGTGTGCTCAGGTCGCCCGGAAAGAACCGGACGCCCGCGCCGGCGTTGATCACGTTCTGGGTATCGTAGCTCGACAGGTTGGTCACAAACCCCGTGTCGTTCCGCACCGATCTGACCGTATGCCCGAGACCGAAATCATAACGGTTACCCGGCCCGACATGATTGAAGCGGGACGCTCCGCTAAACCAGCTGCTGTCCGTCGTCTGGTTTGCGCTTTCCTCCCGACGGGTTTCCACGGTGCCGGAGTAATCCAGTAACAACGAGTTCGGGCCGCTGTTGAAGTCGCCCGCCAGCGTGCCCGCCAGGCCCACGGAGGGCTCTGTTGTAGACTCGGTCCGGTCACCCAGATCCACCCGGTTGTGGTTCAGTGCGGTAAACACCGACGCGCTGCCGGTTGCCAGATCAAGTGCCTCCTCAACACCCTGGCCGCGAGCCGTCTGCCCGACCATGAGCAGTGCCACAGAGACAACCGGAGCCACCGAAGCAACACTGGCGCAGCGACGAAGCGGTTTCATGGCATCACTCCTGAAAGACCAGGCCGGCAAACTTGTCTGAGCCCAGCGACTCCACCGAATCCACGATTTCCTCTTCAGTCACCCGACCAAAAGGCACACCGAACACCACCTGGTCTGCGAATCGCTCCAGAATCCGTGCCTCCGTGCTGTCCCTGAATGGCGGTGCGTTCAGGATGATGCACCGATCGGGGTATCGGTTCTGCAGTTCCAGTATCAGGTTTTTCATCCGAACCGAAGAAAAAAGTTCAACCGCAGATGACGCCTGGGTGCCGGCAGGGATCACACTTAGCCGGTCAACCCCGCTCGGGTACAGAATCTTGCCGAGCGGCAGGCTGGTGTCGGCCACGTAGTCCGTCACACCATACGCCATGGGTGTGGACACCAGGGATGCCAGGCCTCTGGCATAAGGATCACAGTCAACCAATAGCGCCGAGGTACCGGCATCCAGTGCAAATGCAGCCGCCAGATTGAATGCCGTCGTCACTGTCGAGTCCCTGAGCGCGAGGCTGGAGTACAGGACCGTGAAACTGGCGTTAAGCGCCCGGTCCCGCAACTGGATGCGGAGCTCCCGGTAAGCATCCATCACGGACTTGTCGGCCATCCCGGGGTAGATGATTTTGCGTTCCCGAAGCTGTTCCTTGCTCCAGGGCTTCGGGTTACCGATAAACGCCAGCGACACCGATGGGTCGTAAACCGTTGGTGGGTAGCCCTCGTCTTCCACTCCCACAGGAATCCAGTTTGGCTCGGCGCGCTTGGCACCGGCAAACGGCCGCTCCCTGGTAAAATTATCTTCGGCGCGCGCTTCCCCTGGCGTCGGCCCCTGGCGATGCTCCCGCTGGCTTTTCAGCAGCGCATTGTAGAGCTTGTTATCGTCCATCACTCGCCCCTGCACCCACCAGTTCAAAGAGCTTTTCAATAACCCGCTCCGGAGTAATGCCCATAACACTGAACACCAGAACCCCCAGGTAGACCATCATAAACAGGCCTAAAACGAACAGGAGCCCGAGCACGTCTTTCCGGAGCAGACGCTCCTTCCAGGTGCTCCGGTAATGCGGTACCGAAGTCAGTAGCGGAATGGTTTCCGGAAGCGCCAGGTTCAGTGTTCGGGGAGAGCGGACCCGCTGGTCAAACATGACCAGCAGCGTCAGCAAGCCAAGCACCATGCCGCTCCCGAGGAACGGCCCCGCCAGGCCAACCTGATACAGTTGCAGCCCGTCCCAATGGGTCGGGTAGGATGCAGGCTCCTGAATCTTGTAGCTGACGCCTTCCCCCTGAACATCCAGTGTCATCGATAAGCGGGCCCGCTCACGACGCTGAAGCATGTCCTCGTATACGTTTCGGGTTACGTCGTAATCCCGGGTCAACTCCGATAGCCTCGCCTGGTTCTCCGCCACTCGCTCGGAGCGCAGGAACGCTTCTTCCAATAACTTTTCCAGAGAGGCCAGCCGGTTTCTCTGTACAGCGAGGCTGGTGGTGCGCTCCGCCAGTTGAAGTTTGAGGCTTTCGTAGACCGGGTTTTCCAGCACCTGGGTCACCGTGCCTTCCCGGGCCTCGTCGCCTTCGTTGGCGATCTGGTCCTGAAGGTCGGCAATCTGGGCTTTCAGGGTGACAATATCCGGGTGGCGCTCGTGGTAGCTGAGCAGGAGCTCATCCATCTGCTGACGCAACGCGGCAAGCCGTCGCTCGGCTGCCGAACGTCCCGGATCGATCGTTACTCGCCGCACCGGATCTTCCCGAGACAGCTGATCGCGGGTCAGGCGAACTTCCGACTCGGACTGCTGGATCTCAAGCTTCAGGTTCTCGATATCAGCCCGCAGGGTTTCAATCCGGGCACGAACGTTATTCTCCGTACCATCCTGATTCTCGGACTTGAACTCTTTCAGCTTCTGCTCGGCGTCTTCCAGCTGTCGCTGGTAGGTTTTGACCTGTGAATCGATAAACTCGAAGGCCGCCCGGCTCTCCGATTGCTTTTTCTGGACTGTGCGCTCAATGAAATGATCCAGCACGGCACTCAACACCCTGAAGGACCGGTTAGGGTCATCGCTGGTATAGGCCAGTTCCAGAAAATTGCGATTGGAAACCCGGAGCCTGAGCCGCTCTTTGAACCGACCGATGACCACCGTTTTAGCCTTTTCGGGCTGACTCGCCGTTATCAGCCCCGAGTTCAGCGCCACGCTCTCCAGGAAGGACCGGCTCTCAACAAGCTCTCTTGCCTCATTGACCCGGTCTATCTCGGTTACTTCCGCCTGCCCCCTCAAGAGGGGACCAAGGATATTGGACTGGTCTGCGTACAACACGGCCCTCGACGTATAACTCTTCGGTGTTACATAACCCCACGTCAGCACCCCCGCAGTCACCGCCATGAAGACGACAGCCGCTGCCACGCGATACCGGTAAAGCTCTAGCTTTATCGCACGCAACGTTTCGAGGATGAACTGGAGGTCCATTACAATTCGCCCCTGAAGATCTGCTTGCGGGGAACACTGATCACATCACCCGGCTGCAGCATGTGGTTGGCTTGCATGTTTCCATCGGTCAGAATCGCTTCGAGGTCCAGGGAGTAACTCTGGTACTGGCCGTCGATCTCACGGCGCAGCACCGCCCGGTCGTCCGCGGCGAAGTCCGTTGTCCCGCCAGCCAAAAGCACCAGGTCCAGAACCGTCATTCCGGGCTGGAATGCGATCGATTGCGGCGCGGCGACCTGTCCGGTTATGCGCACCCGGTTCCGATATTCCTTACTGGTGGGATCCACCACCAGAACAGTCACTTCCGGGTTCCGGATAAATTTCTCAAGGCCGTTACGAACCTCTGAGGCAAGGCTCTCTGGCTCCTTGCCTTCGGCCAGCACGTCACCGATCAGGGGCATGGAAACGTAGCCATCCGGCCGAACCACTATCGTTTGCGTCAGCTCCGGATTGCGCCAAACATGAATGGACACGGTGTCGCCAATGCCGATTTCATAGGGCTCTGGCTTCAGCTCGGAAACCTGCGGCATTTCACTGGACGACGGCAGACCGGAGCACCCCGAGAGCAGCAGCAGAACAACACCCAGACCGCCACCCAGTTTTCTGAACATTCCCATTGGCAACCTCCACCTCTTGTGACCATGCGCTGACACGCGGACTAGCGCACACCTTTTCCGAGAAGTATGACTTCCACAGTTTGAATCATGATCAGCAGATCCATGACCAGGCTGTGATTCTTGGAATAATAAAGATCGTATTCAAGCTTTCCCCTGGCATCCTCAACCGAGGCGCCATAAGGATATTTAAGTTGTGCCCAGCCCATTAATCCAGGCTTCACGTAATGGCGGGTGTCATAGAAAGGGATTTTTTCCTTCAGTTCCGAGACAAACTCCGGGCGCTCAGGGCGCGGACCGACGATACTCATCTCACCCCTGATGACGTTGTAGATCTGTGGCAATTCGTCCAGCCGGGTATTGCGGATGAAGGCGCCCACCCGGGTTATTCGATTGTCGTTTGCCGATGCCCAGCGTGCCTTGCCATCCTTCTCGGCATCCTGCCTCATGCTCCGGAACTTGAAGATACGGAACTCCCTGCCCAGCATCCCTACCCGTTTCTGGCTGTATAGCACCGGGCGCCCCGTTTCCAGGAAAACCGCCAGTGCGGTCAGGAGAATAAACGGCAGCATGAGAACCAGCAGCGAAAGACTGATCAGCAGATCCAGGGAGCGCTTCGCAAAATCACGGCTTTTCGACGCCTTGAATCCATCCGAAAACACAATCCAGGAGGGATGCACCATGTCGAGCTTGGCCTTTTTCAGCTCACGCTCATAAAAATCAATACCGTTGGTTACGGCAATGCCGCGCAGTTTGCACTCCATCAATTCCGGCACCGGCAACCAGCTTCCCTCGGACCGGCGCCGTTCCTGCTGGGCCACGACAATTTCCGACACCTTGTTCTGGCGACAGAACTTATAGAGGTCATAAGGTGTCGGCAGCAAATGATCGTCCGTTACCGAACAACGGGTATTGTCCGAAATGCAGCCAATAACACGAATGCCCAGGGCCCGCATGTTTCGCTGGTATTCATCGAGCAGTGACGCCGCAAAGTCACCGGCCCCCAGGATCACCACCCGCCGGACCAACTGTTCGGAATCTACAATTCTCAGGAAAACCAGTCTAAGCAGAATCACCGCGAGCGATGCCAGCATGACCGCCCAGAACAGATTGGTACTGCCAGGGTCGGCCGAAGGCATCACCACGTACAGAACGCTGAGCCCGATCCCACCCACAAAGCAGTAAGCCACCAGTACCCGGAAGAACAGCGATGAAAGGGACTCGTGAACAACGGCCAGGTAACCACCCATCGCCAGCGTGCCGCAGTTGAGGACCAGGGCAAACAGCAATGCGGACAACACATCGGTCTGGACGGGCGCATGGTCCAGGCCAATAAAGGCGAACAGAAACGTCAGGAGGGAAAAAATAGTAAACAGCAACCCGAATTCCAGTACCGCGAGCACCAGATACGGAATATGAAGGTAGTGTTTTCGGAAACGTATATACGACACGCCGAACTTCCTTGTCGTCTGCTGGACAACCAGCGACAGACCAACTTCAAATATTTCCGGCACACCGTTCCTGCCCGCCGGATCCTTTTTATCTATGCCCATTCTGCGCTGAGCACTTGTCAATCTCAATCGAATTGTATCTTTGTGTAACATAGTTTTACATTGTTTTATGTTTCAGTGTCACTTTATGTTTTCAGGTAATTGTATTTATTCATTGGCTGCGCGAAAATCATCCAACAGGCATTTCCCGGGAAGGAGTACCCATGGTCAGCCCAGAGCAGTCCGGATCTGAAGGAGTCAGCACCCTGCCTGCCAGATTTTCGGCAGAGACAAACGCCCCGCTTCACGCCATGAGCATTGACGTGGAAGACTATTTCCACGTAGCAGCACTCGCCAACGTCATTCGGCCCGATCAATGGGACACGCTGCCTTCCCGTGTGGAGCAGAACACAGACAGACTGCTTGAACTGTTTAAGAAGCACGATGTCAAGGCGACGTTTTTTGTACTCGGGTGGGTCGCCGAGCGGTTTCCCGCGCTGATCCGCAAACTCTCGGAGCAGGGCCACGAGATTGCTTCCCATGGTTACAGTCATCAGTTGATCTACAACCAGACTCCTGAGGTTTTTCGGGAAGAAACCACCAAATCCCGGAAAATCCTCGAAGACATTATCGGCCAGGCCGTTGTGGGCTACCGGGCAGCCAGCTACTCCATCACACGGGAATCGCTTTGGGCACTGGATATCCTCAGTGAGGCCGGATTTACCTGGGATTCGAGCATCTTCCCCGTGCGGCACGACCGTTACGGCATCCCGGATTCACCCACGGCGCCCTATTCCATCGAAACCGACAAAGGCAATATCATCCGGGAGTTTCCGCTCACCACGGCCCGGGTCATGGGCCTGGCCATTCCGGCGGCCGGCGGTGGTTATTTCCGCCAATTCCCCTATCCCCTGTTCCGTTACCTTTTCCGGAACGCCTCCGGATTCGGGGAAAAACCCCAGATGTTTTACCTGCACCCATGGGAAATCGATCCGGACCAGCCACGCTATAACAACGCAAGCTGGTTTTCCCGCTTCCGTCACTACACCAACCTGGACCAGTGCTACGGCCGCCTGGAGCAACTTCTCCAGGACTTCCGCTTTGGCACCGTCAGCGACAGCTATAACGCCTATGAGCCCGACAAAACGCTCTTGCGTAGCAGCCAGATGATTCGCATGGCCTGATACAGAGACAGGAAAGACTTATGTACCTTGAATTCTTCGGTCTCCACAGACACCCCTTCCGCATTACACCGGAAGACGACTTTATTTATATGAGTCAGCAGCACTCCCGGGCCTATGTGTATATGTCATCGGCAATCTGGAGTTCCGAGGGATTCGTGGTCATCAGCGGGGAAATCGGCTCCGGGAAAACCACGCTGCTCAAGAAAACCATTCGTAACCTGGAAGGCAATCTCAAGCTACTCAATATCTCCTACACCAACCTGGAATCGAAAGATCTGTTCGGATTGATTTTGCGCAAATCCGGGCTCAAGGTTGAGGACGAAAGCAAGGTCGCCATGCTGTTCCAGATTACCGACTACCTGGAAAGAATGGCTGCGGAAGGGACGCCCGTGGTGCTCGCCATTGATGAGGCGCAAAATCTGACGCGGGAAAACCTTGAAGACATCCGGATGTTAACCGGCATGGAAAGCATGGGGGGGCCATCCATGCGGGTTATCCTGCTGGGCCAGCCCGAACTGAAAAAGGCCGTTACCGCCATCCCCCAGTTATCTCAACGCGTTAAGCTGTTTTTCCACCTGGAAGGCCTGACCAACGCCGAGACTGCGGAGTATATCGACTACCGCCTGCTGGTCTCCGGGCATGGGGGAAACAAACTCTTCGACGAAGACACCGTTCGGGAAATTCACAAACTGAGCAAGGGCATTCCACGGCTGATCAACAAGCTGTGTGACGGCATGATGATGTGCGCCTACTCAGAGGATCGTCCCTTTATCGATCCCCACGACCTTCAGAGTATACGCAAGGACCTTCTAGGCGAAGATGCTCCGGTTACGGCCACAAAACCCGCTCCCAGGAAAAAAGCCGAGCGCCCACCTGCCACGCCGGCCGCGACGGGAATACCTGAATGGCAAGGAGCCGCCAGTTCGCTGTCGAGGATCGCCGAGGCGCTTGAGCGCATTGACGCCCGCCTTGCCCATGTTTTTCCGGAAGATCGCAGGCAATCCAGTGAGCCAATGCCACCCCCGAGCAATGTGAAGCCTCTGACGCCGGGCCGGAAGTGATCATCCGGTTCCGGTAGCAAAGAGCGCTGAGAACTCATGGACCGGGGTGTTTTCAAGGATCGCCTGGTCCGAACACAGGCTCATTATCCCGTCGCAGCGCGATCCCGGAAACCGTGTCGCCAGATTCGCCCGGAACTTGTCTTCCAATTGCGGCATGCCCTCGCTGCGGCGCCTTCGATGACCAATGGGGTACTCCACGGCCACCTGATCGGTGCTTGATCCATCCGTAAAGAATATCTGCACCGCATTGGCAATAGAGCGCTTGTCAGGCTCGAGATACTCCCGGGTATACCGTTCATCCTCCACCACTTCCATTTTTTCCCGCAGTTCGTCGATCACTGGGTTGGCCTGGTGAAAGCTATCCTCATAGTGATCTGCCGTGAGGTTGCCGAACGCCAGTGGCACGGCGGTCATGTATTGCAGACAGTGATCCCGGTCTGCGGCGTTGGCCAGTTTGCCGACTTTGGAAATGATGCGTATTGCGGATTCGTGGGTAGTGATCACAATTTTCTTTATATCGTTCAGCCGGTCTTTCACTTCTGGATGCAAGGTGACCGCCGCTTCAGCCGCCGTCTGGGCGTGGAATTCAGCCGGGAAGGAAATCTTGAACAGGATATTTTCCATCACGTAAGAGCCAAACTCCTGCGAGATGGAGAACTGCCGTTTATCCTCGGGTTTGAGCTTCTGGTCCTTATTGGTTTTGCTGAACAGAACGTCATAGAAACCCCACTGCGGTGCGGTCAGCACCCCGGGGATGCCCATCTCACCACGCATCGCGATGTCTGCCAGCCTCACCGCCCGGGAGGTGGCATCGCCCGCCGCCCAGGATTTTCGGGAGCCGGCATTGGGTGCGTGGCGGTAGGTTCTGAGGGATTGCCCGTCTACCCAGGCATGGGACAGCGCTGAGAGCAGTTGCTCGCGACTGGCGCCCATCAGCCTGGCTGTCACCGCCGTCGACGCCACTTTCACCAACACCACGTGATCCAGCCCGACCCGATTGAACGAATTCTCCAGCGCCAGCACACCCTGGATTTCATGGGCCATGATCATCGCTTCCAGAACGTCCCGCATGGTGAGCGCTGGTTTGCCCTCGGCGACGCGTTTCTGGGAGAGATGATCGGCAACGGCCAGTATCGCACCGAGATTATCGGAGGGGTGCCCCCACTCGGCCGCCAGCCAGGTGTCGTTGTAATCCAGCCAACGGATGATGCAACCGATATCCCAGGCGGCTTTAACCGGATCGAGCCGGTATGGCGTTCCCGGCACCCGTGCGCCATGAGGAACAACCGTGCCCTCAACGATCGGGCCAAGGTGCTTGGTGCATTCCGGGAAGCGCAGGGCCAGCAAGCCGCAGCCAAGGGTGTCCATCAGGCAATAGCGGGCTGTGTTCCAGGCTTCGTCATTGGTGATTTCATAGGTGAGGACGTAGTCCGCGATTTTCTGCAGGACATCGTCGTAATCCGGGCGTTCGTTGAGATCAAATGTGGCTGACATAATGGGGCCTCCTTGCCCCCACTATAGATTCCGTCAGGCGCTGTCGCCAGGCACCCTCACCCAACCTTCCATCAGAATCCGCGCGCTGCGGCTCATAATGGCTTTGGTGGCGGTCTATGGAAAAGCATGATCTGGTTTCTCAGCTCTGCTGGGCCAAATACTGCTATTTCAGTAAATCGTCTATTTCCACCTGTAACGCTTTCGCAAGTGCTCCGAGAACTTTCGTTGAGCCTATTTTAGCCCCGGCCTCAATTTGTGAGACATAAGATTTGCCGATACCGGCTTCCTTGCCGAGAGACTCCTGTGTGTAGCCGCGATATTCTCTCCAGATCTTCAGCGGATGTTCATCTCCAGACACCAGACGCTTAGCGATAGCAGAAGGAATGCTTTCGTCTTCTCCTACTAAAAGTTCCATCATCGCGGCATCGGCGTCCTGAATATCACCTGCTTCCCGAGCCATTTCCACCAAGGCCCGATACTCAGCATAAGGAATGACCGCGTATTCCGGTTTTCCTGATTTTTCAATAATCTGCACGCTCATTTGTAGACATCTCCTCTGGCACCAACCTTCAATACCAGTAAAACCAACTCACCCTTGTCAAAACCGCAAATCGCTCTGTACCCACCCTGACGCAGTCGCCAATAGGGCTTTCCTTTCATTGGCTTCCAGTCACCATGATAGTTGTCTGGATCCAAAGCAATCGTCTCGAGTTCCGACATTAGCCGCTCTGCTATTGGCTTGGGAATTTTCTTCAGCGCTTTCAATGCGGATTTTTTGTATTTCAGTGAGTACATATCAAAAGTTTACCAGTATGTTTTCTTACAGTA